>JAJXWQ010000042.1 GCA_021781555.1 bacterium | reverse complement strand
CGAGTGGCGATCGGGTGACAGCGCCCGATCCCGCTGCGCCAGGCGAGTTGCCTGCGGGAGCAACCGGGTCATCACGTCCTCGGGAAGGACCGCGATCTTTTGTACCTCGTGGGAGGTGCGGAATCCGTCGAAGGCATGCACGAAGGGCACGCGAGACTCGAGCGAGGCGGCCTGAGCTATCAGGGCGAAGTCCATGACCTCCTGGACCTCGGCGGCGAACAGGATGCCCCAGCCGGTCGACCGGACGGCCATGACGTCCGAGTGGTCGCAGAAGATCGACAGCGCGTGGGTCGCGACGGTGCGTGCCGCCACGTGGATCACCGCAGGCGTGAGCTCCCCGGCGATCTTGAACATATCCGGGATCATCAAGAGCAGGCCCTGGCTGGCCGTGAACGTGGTGGTCAGCGCCCCCGCCTGCAACGAGCCATGGACCGTTCCGACGGCGCCGGCCTCGGACTGCATCTCCACGACCGTGGGTATCGTCCCCCAGAGGTTGGGCTTCCCCTCACTGCTCCATTGGTCGGCCCACTCCGCAATGGGTGATGCCGGTGTGATGGGATAGATCGCCACGACCTCGTTGGTTCGGTAAGCGACGTATGCGGCGGCCTCATTGCCGTCCATCGTTAGCATTTCGTGCCGCATAGTTTTCCTTTCGAGTGACTGCGGAGGTGAACCGCACTCAAGCTGTTAACGGCTCCAGGCGCTGACCGCCACGGTGATAACCCCTTAGGAGCGCGATTCTACCTACGTGATTAGGCTTGCCAGGCCGGCGAAGCCAAGCTTTGCGGCGAACCTCTACTCGGAGAGAATCTGCCGACCTCGGCGCGTGCCTTGGCGATGACCTGCAAGATCCGCACCATTTTCTCATGGTTCATCGTAGTGTAGAAACCGCCGGACCGTACGCCGAGCGCCCGGACGATCTCGTAGCCGTGCCGGGGCTTGTCGGAAAGCCGGTCCCGGATGACGTGCTTGGGCCCGCAGTTCGTGCGAAGGCTGGTCGGGAGCTCCACCGATCAGTGCGCCGGCGGGCTGACGGAGGGGTCGGGCGCCTGCTCCAGGACGGCCCGGCGCTGCGCGATGAAGCCCATGATGGCCGCGAAGACGGCGTCCTTCTCCGAGCCCTGCATCATCTCGTGGCCGGTGCGGTCGAACATCTGCAGCTGCTTTTCGGCCGAGCGCACGCGCTCGTAGATGATGCGGGCCGCTTCGGGTTTGACGACCGTATCTCGCTCGGAACCCAGCACCAGGATCGGGGTTTGCACCCGTCCCAGGCGCGCTTCGACCAGCTGCCCGAACTTGAAGAGCTCGGACCCGGCGGTGCCGGGAAACCACGGGTAGTTGGTGGAAATGTAATTCTCGCCCCGGGGAGGCTGGGGCGACGGGAAGCGCGGAAACAGCCAGCCGATGTATGGCGAGAGCGGGGCGAGCGGGTCGCAAAGGCGCATGGCCGCGGCAACCGAGACGATTCCGGTGAGGCGGTCCGGTTGCTCGGTTCCGAGCAAGAGGGCCACGAGACCGCCCATCGAGAGACCCACGACGATCGCCTGATCGACCTCGCCCAGGAGGTCCGACAGCGCGCCCTCGCCATCGGCAATCCAGTCCCGGTACGTGACGCCCTTGAGGGCCGCCGGGCTCTCCTGGTTGTGGCCGCGCAGGCTCGGCATCCGGTACGGCAAGCCCGCCGCCTCGAGGTGGGGAAGCAGACCGTTGACCGTGTCGAAACTCGACGTGAACCCGTGGAGGAGCAAGATACCCAGCTTCATGGGCTCCATCTTATAGCGGAAAGCGCCCGAGCTTCACAGGGGAGGGTCCGGCATTTCGCAGCTCGGCGGCCTTCTCCTCGGGCAAGGTATCGTTGATGAAGGTGCCCGCCCCGGACTCGCAGCCCGCCAGGTACTTGAGCTTGTCGGGCGTGCGCAGCGGCGGATAGAACTCCACGTGCAGGTGGGTTCCGGGCCTCGCGATCCCGTCGGTCGGGGCCTGGTGCATGACCATCATGTAGGGGAAGGAGAGGCCCCAGAGCGCGTCGAACTTCACGAGGATCTCCTTGAGGAGGGCCGCCATGTCGAGGCGCTCGTCGGGCGTGAGGTCGAGCAGCGAATCCCGGTGCCGCTTGGGGAGCAAGTAGGTCTCGTAAGGGTAGCGCGCGAAGAAGGGAATGACCGCGACCCAGGAAGCGTTCTCGGCGACGATGCGGCGGCCGTCCTCGCGCTCGCGAGCCAGGATATCGCAGAACAGGCAGTGGCCGGTGCCCTGGAAGTGGCGAGCTGCCGAGTCGAGCTCGCGCTGGATCTTCGGCGGGATGTAGGAGAAGGCGTAGATCTGGCCATGGGGATGGTGAAGCGTCACCCCGATGGCCTCGCCCTTGTTCTCGAAGATGAAGACGTAGTCGATATCCTCGCGCTCGCCGAGGACGCGGTAGCGATCCGTCCAGACCCGGATCAGGCGGTCGATCTCGGCAACCGAGCGATCGGTGAGCGTGCCCTCGTGACGCGAACTGTAGAGCACGACCTCGCAGGTGCCGGCGGCGGGGCCGATCTGGTAGAAATCGTCGCCGGCGATCGCCGGCTCGGGGGGATGACGCCGGAAGGCGGGGAAGCGGTTCTCGAAGACGACGTACTGGTAGTCCTCGGCGGGTACCTCGGTGGGGAAGCCGCCCGGCCGGGTGGGGCAAAGCGGGCAGTATCCCGGCGGCGGCAGGAAGGTGCGATCCTGACGGTGGGTGGCCGTGACCACCCACTCCTCGAGGATGGGATGCCAGCGCAGCTCGCTCATGGGCGCCGCTCCGTGGGGGCCGCTTCAGCCCGGATCTCGGATCCGAAGGTGTAGAAGACCAGGTAGCGGCCATCGGGGAGCTCGATCTCGCGCTTGACCATCGGCTCGTCGGCGCCTTCGCGGGTCTTCGCGGCGGCTAGGGTGTCAGGTGTATCTGGAGTGTCCAATCGCAGTGCCCTTTCGCAGGGATGGTCCCCGCATCCTTCAGGATCGATGAGGCCAGATTGAGTTCGTCGCCGGGGCCGATTCCCGGCTCCAGGCCCAGGTTGTAGTAGGGTGCCGCGCCCGGCACACCAGCCCAGCCGCCCGCATTCAGCCAGATGCCCAGGTGGGTGACGACGGCCGGATCCCACTCGAAGCGCAAACCAGACGATCCGGCGCGTACACCCGCCCACCCGGGCCGAGGCGATCTCCCGAAGGCCTTGATCGCTACCCCGGCATCCCTTGGCGGCAGCTCGCGCTGCCACTGCCACGCCTTGCCGAGCTCCCGTCCGTAGACCTCGAGTTCGGTGGCGTCGGGCAAGAGCAGCTCCATTCCGGGCTCGATCGCCAGCAACGGGTGGGCGCACCAGAGGAACGGAAAGTCGAAGGGCGTCGGGTTAAAGGCCCGGTAATCCAGCTGCAAGCCCGAGTCGGTCAGGGCGAGCGTCCGCGTGAACTCGATCGGAAACCGGACGCCCCGTGCCGCGAGGGTGATGTGGACGTCCGTCGCCTCCGCGACCTCCCATGGGAGGCCCCACAGCTCGCCATGATCCGGAATCGGGGTTCCCTTCCAGGGCCCGCTCGGAAAGAACCCCCGCGCCACGGCCGGGAAGCATTCGTCCCATCCCCCGGAATCGAATTCCTCGGTGTAGGACGCGTCGTAGACCGGCTCGCGGAAGGGCAGCCGAGCGTTGTGCCAGAGCCACTCGCGCCCGGACCGGGCGTCCACCAGGGACGCGATCTTGCCCCCGAGATCCGGTACCACGGTCGCGCGAGCGGTCGGGCCGGTCAGGATGAGCGCATCCGCACCGGCGACCCTGGTTCGTGCCAGCATGGAGCCATGATAGGATGCGATCGGCAGTTCCGGTTCACAGCACGGCGCTCGAGCCAGGCTCTTTCGCGGATTTCTTGATGTTCCTCGAGGTTGCTTTGTCCCCCCTGGAGATCCCGGGCCGCGCGGACCTCGCGGGGAAGAACGTCGTCGTGATCGATGTCTTGCGGGCCACGAGCACGATCGTCCAGGCCATCGCTTCCGGATGCCGGCGCGTGATCCCGATGGACGGCATCGCGGAGGCCCGGCGACAGGCGGCCGAGAGCGCCGCCGAGTCCGTGCTCCTGGCCGGGGAGTGGAACGGCGTACGGCCGGCAGGATTCGACCTGGGCAACTCGCCGCGTGAGTTCACGACCGCGGCCGTCTCGGGCCGGACGATCGTCATGGCCACCACGAACGGGACCCGGGCGCTCCACCGCGTGCGGGACGCTCACCGGATCCTGGCCGGCTGCTTTCGCAACCTCACGGCGACGGCTGCTGCCGTCGCGGCCGCTGGCAGGGATGCGCTCATCGTCTGCTCGGGCCAGGCCGGCACGCCGTCCCTCGAGGACATCGCCTGTGCCGGCGCGCTGGCCCGGCGTATCCAGGGCCTCGCGGGCCCCGGTTGCCTGGTCGGGGACCCGGTCATCGTCGCGCAGTGTGTTCTCGATGCCCAGCCGAGCATCCTGGCGATCCTCCGGGGATCCTCGCATGGTCGGGACCTGTCGAGGCTCGGATTCGACGCGGATCTCGAGCTGTGCGCGGAAGCGGATGCTACCGAGATCGTGGCCGAGATGCGCGACGGAGCGGTCGTCCGGGCGATGCCAGGGCAGCCCTGAGCTTTCGTCATGCGCTCGAGCCCCATCTCGAGGAGGATCCTCGTAGAATGGTGCGGGTGACAAGGGGCGATCGCCGCCTTGCCCCGGTTCCACGGCAGACACAGGCCTTTTGACAGGAAGTCGAGGTGAGATCGTGCGTTACCGCGTGACGCTGGTTCCGGGCGACGGCACGGGTCCCGAGCTGACCGAGGCCACCGTGCGCTGCCTCGAGGCGACGGGTGTCGAGTTCGAGTGGGAGCGGATGGATGCGGGCGCCGACTACATGGAGCGTACCGGAGACACCACCCCGCTGCCCCCGGGCGTGATCGAGAGCATCAAGCGCAACAAACTCGCCCTCAAGGGCCCGCTCACCACGCCCATCGGCACGGGCTTCCGGTCGGTCAACGTCGCGCTGCGCCAGGAACTCGACCTGTATGCCTGCGTGCGCCCCTGCAAGCTTTTCAAGGGCCTGGCCACGCGTCATGACCACGTCGATCTGGTCATCGTCCGCGAGAACACCGAGGATCTTTACGCCGGTATCGAGTTCGAGCGTGGCAGCGAGGGCGTCGAGGAAATATCGGATGTCGTCGAGCGTCGGCTGGGCAAGAAGATCCACGAGGGTTCGGCCATTTCATTGAAGCCCATCAGCGAGTTCGGCAGCCGCCGCATCGTCAAGTTCGCGTTCGAGTACGCGCTCCGGCACAACCGGCGCAAGGTCACGGCCGTTCACAAGGCCAACATCATGAAGTTCACGGACGGCCTCTTCCTCGAGACCGCGCGCCAGGTCTCGCATGAGTACGAGGGCAAGGTCGAGTTCGAGGATCTGATCGTCGACAACACGTGCATGCAGCTCGTGCTCAAGCCCGAGATGTACGACGTGCTGGTCCTGCCCAACCTTTACGGCGACATCATCAGCGACCTGGGCGCGGGGCTCATCGGTGGCCTGGGGATGGCTCCCGGGGCCAACGTCGGCGAGCTGGGAACGGTCTACGAGCCCACGCACGGTTCGGCACCCAAGTACAAGGGCCTCAACAAGGTGAATCCTCTGGCACAGCTGCTGTCGGGCGTCATGATGCTCCGGGATCTCGGCGAGACCGAGGCCGCCGAGCGTCTCGAGACCGCGATCGGGCGGGTTCTCGAGGGCCGCGATCACCTCACCTACGATCTGTGTCGCTTGCTCGGCGTTCCGCGGGAGAATGCGGTCGGCACCAGCGATCTGGCCGACGCCATCATCGCCGAGATGGAAAGGGCGGGGCGGCCGGTCGCAGTTCGCTAGCGCGGTTTCGCCTGGATCAGGGCTTGGCCAGCTCGCGCTTGGCTTCGAAGCGGCGGCGGATTTCCAGCGCCTCCGGCAGGGTCAGATCGGCGTAGCGCTGCCTTCTGAGGCGCCGGCTGAGCTTGAGGGCCTTGAGGAGCCCCCCCGGATCTTTGCGCCGCCAGGCCCACCGCCAGAGGATTCGGGCCCGATCGTCTGGGCCCAGGAAGGAGGCGATGGCCTGGCGATCCCGCCAGTAGTTCCGGAGGGCCGCCTCGGCATCGACCGGAACCGGCAGCTCGACGCGGACGTCGTACGACATCGTCAGAAGGTAGCCCTCCTTGAGGATCCGGTAGGTCCATTCCTTGTCGAAGCACGCCAGCAGGTCCTCGTCGAAGGGGTGTGCCAGCAGGAGTTTCCGCAGGAAGGCCGTGTTCTGCAGGCTGGCTCCGAACTCCGGAGCGCACAGGAAATCTGCCAGGTTCAGGAGGTAGCTGGGGTCCTGGAGACGCAGACGCTCGACGTCGAGATCGGCCCCGCTGACGGCGGCGATGCGGGGATCCAGGAAGGGGTCGAGCAGCCGAAAGAGCCAGCTGTTATCCGGGATCTGGGCCTGGCTCGATAGCGTGACGAAGTAATGTCCCTCGGCGGCACGAGCGGCCGCGTTCAAGGCCTTGCCGGCCGGAAAAGCCGGCAGGGTCAAGTTCTTGACCGGAATCCGATGGCCGACCACCGCCGCGATCCGGCCGGCATCGTCGCGATCCACGGGGGCCGAGATCAGGATCTCGATGCCCTTGACGCTCTGGGCGAACAGAGCCCGGATCAGCGGGTCCATCGGCCGATCGTCGGGCACGGCGACGAAGATGCTGGCCAGCGTGCTCAATCTGGGCCTCCCGGCTCACGGGTGACGGGACGGGCGTTCTCGCCGTCGATCCTAGGCCCGGGCTCTTGCCGCCGCCTCTCGGGAACTGCCGAATTCGCCTGGCCTCAAAGGAGGTGCGTCTCCGCTGGCGGAGTTGCGCTGGCCTGCGTACCGGCTTTCCCGAAAATTTTCGTCCGACGACGAATGCCAGCTGGGTTTTTCGTGGAAGAAGATCCACAGCGGGGCCGCTCCGGATCGAACGGGCCCGAGCGTTCGAACGGGGTACCGATGGCGAATTCCCGGTTGACCCAGGTCGCGTCGAGTGACGGGGCGAGGGCCGGCGGAGCTTATCCGCTGCCCGCGCCCGTCACCATGCCGCCCAAGCTCACGATGCCACCCGATACCCTGATCACGGGGGAGGTCCACGCGGCCGAGCACGACGCGGCCGACGTCCTCGATTTCTTCGGCAAGGTCCCGTTCCTGCGGGACATCGGCTACAAGGTCTACGGAATCGTGGCCGGCAAGCCCAAGGACTCGCCGATCGTGGACAATCTCGGGGCGCTCTCCTCCACCCTGTACCGAGGCGCGCAGCCCAGCCAGCAGGGGTTCCGGACGCTGGCCCGTGATGGCATCAAGACCGTCATCAACCTCCGGCCCGAGGAGCAATGGGAAAAGCCGATGGTGCAAGCGGCGGGGATGAAGTACGTGTTCTTGCCGCTCCCGCCGCTGGGCGAGCCCACGATGCAGCAGGCGACCCGGTTTCTTGGCATCGTGACGGATCCTGCCGCCGGCAAGGTCTTCTTTCACTGCCAGCACGGCTCCGATCGCACCGGTGCGATGGCGGCCGCCTACCGGATCGCCGTCGATGGCTGGTCGGCCGATCAGGCAATCGCCGAGATGCCTCGGTACCACCTTCACCAGGGCCTCGAGGACGACAAGATCACCTTCGTGCGCCAGTTTGCCGTCTACTGGTCGGCCTTGCCTGCGTCGACTCGCGCCGGCATTCTGCACGGCATCAAGACCGAGCCCCTGGCCCCGGTCACCGCCGCCACGGGGGCCGCGGGTGGGGCCGCGCAGGCGCTCCCGCCCCGGGAGGCCGAGGCGCCCGTGCCCGCCGGGGCCAAGGACCCAGGAGGTGCGGTAGCGTATTCCGGCGGGAACTCGGTCAAGCTCTTCGTCGATCGCAAGAACACGGTCCCGGAGGCGCTCAAGCTCATCAACGGAGCCAGGCAGAGCATCCAGTTCGAGACCTTCACCTTCAACGGCCACAACGGTCTCGAGGTTGCCGACGCGCTCGTCGCGGCGCGTGCCCGCGGGGTCAACGTTCAGGTCGTCCTCGATCCCAAGCAGTTGCTGGTCAGCAACGGCATGGGAATGAAGGACTTCCTCCAGTCGCATGGTGTCGACGTCCGGGTCTACCAGCAGGGGGATCTCCACGACCCGGTGGTGGCCATCGACCACGCCAAGCAGCTCATCGTGGATGGCAAGACCGCACTGGTCGGGGATTCCAACTTCGACCGCTACGAAGACTACGACCTGGATTACGAAGTCCAGGGTCCCGCCGTTCCCGAGTTGCAGGCCATGTTCGCCCAGAGCTGGAACAACGCGCACGTCACCGGAACGCTGGTATCGTCCGGCCTACCGCAGGTCAAACCCGTTCCCGTGGCCGTCGGGACCCCGGTATCGGGAGGCGACACGCAGATCGGGATCACCGAGACGGCACCCAAGGACGATCCCAAGGTGGCCCAGCAGACCTACCAGGACACGCTCGCGGCGATCCAGCATGCTACGAAGTCCATCGACGTGCTGATGTACACGATGTCCCAGCCCGACGAGCTCGCCGCGCTGATCGCCGCCCACGATCGCGGGGTGGCAGTCCGGGTCATCATGTCGCCGAGCAAGGAGGCTTACGACATCCTGGCCGCCGAAAAGCTCCGGGCTGCCGGCATCCCCGTGCACTGGTTCAAGCTCGCGCCGGGGATGAAAGAGATGCACGCCAAGGTCGCCGTTTTCGATGGCCAGACGGTTCTGGGCGGTTCGACCAACTGGGTGCACTCGAGCGCCTTCGACAACCACGAGCTGGGCGTCTGGATGAAGGGCGCGGTGGCCGGTCAGGTCGAGAAGGTCTTCGACCACGACTGGGCGAGCGGCAGCACGCCGGCCAAGCCACTGACGCTCCTCCAGAAGGCCGAGGCCCAGATCATGCGCGTCGTCTCGCGGTTCCTGTAGGCCGCAACGACGCGGCGCCGTTGCGGGCGCCCGTGGCCCGGCCAGAGCGGTCTTGCCTCCAGCGGACGGGTCCGGGGAGTCGAACGGGGTCCGGTTGCGCAGTGCAGCGGGACCCGTTCGAACTGCAAGAGAGGTAGCTGGGTTCGGCCCGGCGGGATTACCGGGCCAGCAGCCGGTGGGAGCGCGCGATGAACTGCGCCATCTCCTCGCCGGGTAGCCCTTCGTGGGCCAGTCTCGCCAGGTCGTAGACCTGGCGGCACAGATCCTCGCGGGCGTCGACGTCCGCCAGGGCCTTCTGCACGAGCGCGCTCGAGGCGTTGACCACCAGGGTCTTGCGGCCCGGCAGCGCCATGGGTTCCCCCAGCAGCGCCGACATCTCCTTGAGCCGACGGGCCTGCTCGGGCTGGATCACCAGCGCGGGCACCTCGGCGGACTTCAGGTGCTGGACCTGGATCTCGACGTCGGCCTCCTGGCCGAGCACCGCCTTGAAGACGTCGACGATCCGGTCGTCGGTCGAGCGCCCGTCGGCGTCGACGATCGTCTTGTGGGAGCGATCGACCAGGAGGTCGCTCACGGATGCGTCGACGCGGCTCCAGCGGATGTCCGGGCCCTTGTGCTCGAGGAACTGGATGAAGTGGCTGTCGAGGACGGTGTGGGTGAACAGGGCTTCGAGCCCCTCGGCCTCCAGGAGCTGGAGGTAGGTCGCCTGGGCGTCGCCCTTGGCCGCGTAGTAGATCTGCTTGCCCTGACGCGCCTCGTTGCGCTCCAGGTAATCCTTCAGCGTGGTGTGGCCGCCCCGCGTCGTCTCGAAGAGGACCACGTCCTTGACGGCATCGTAGAACTTCTCGTCCTCCATGATCCCGAACTTGACGAAGGGATGGATGTCTTCCCAGTGCTTCTCGAAGGTCTCTCGCTGGGTTTTGAAGAGCGAAACCAGGCGATCGGCGATCTTCTTGGTGATGTAGGTCGAGATCTTGCGGACGTAGGGATCGTTTTGCAGCGCACTGCGCGAGACGTTCAGAGGAATATCAGGACCGTCGATCATGCCACGCAATACCGCCATGAAGCGGGGGATCAGGTCGTCTGCATGGTCGGATACGAAAACCTGGTTGCAAAATAGCTGGATCTGTCCCCTGGATGCGTCCAGCTCGTGCTTGAACTTGGGGAAATAGAGGATGCCCTGCAGACGGAAGGGGTAGTCCGCGTTGAGGTGGATCCAGAAGAGCGGGTCATCCTCGAACGGGAAGGCCTTGCGGTAGAACTCGAGGTAGTCCTCGTCCTTGAGCCCCTGTGGCATCCTCGTCCAGAGAGGCGATCGGTCGTTGAGCGTCTTTCCGTCCAGACGGATGGCGATCGGCAGGTAGTTGCAGTACTTCTTGATGACGTGCTCGACCCGGGCCGTCTCGAGGTATTCCTTGTCGTCCTCGGCCAGGTGAAGGATCACGTCGGTCCCGCGGCTGCGTTCGGCCGGCGCCATCGTGTACTCGAGGCCGCCGTCGCAGATCCACCGGGTGGCCGACTCGTCGGGCCGGTAGGACCGGGACAGGACCTCCACGCGATCGGCGACCATGAACGCCGAATAGAAGCCCAGCCCGAAGTGGCCGATGATCTGGTTCTTCTCCGCGTCGATCTCGTAGCGCCGCACGAACTCCTCGGCCCCCGAGAAGGCCACCTGGGCGATGTACTGGCGAATCTCGTCGGCCGACATCCCGATCCCTTCGTCCGAGACGGTAAGGGTTCCCTTTTCCCGGTCGATGCGGATATCGATCGCAAGATCGCCAAGATCGCCCAGACCCTCGGACAGCCCGACGTGCCTGAGCTTGGTGATGGCGTCCATCGCGTTCGAGATGAGCTCGCGCAGAAAAATTTCCTTGTCGGAGTACAGCCACTTCTTGATGATTGGCAGGATGTTCTCGGCGTTGACGGCGAGCGTTCCGGTTTGTTCGGGTGCGGTCTCGGTGGCCATCTTCGAAATCGTTTCTCCTAAACAGGCGTACGCACGCTGGCGGCAGGACTGCCTGGAGTTAGCAGGCTCGCCGCCCTCGTGTCAAGCACTCCCGGGGGCCCGGCGATCGCTCGTCGGTCGGCGGCGCCCTGCCGAGGCCACGCGAGCCGCGTCGCCACGCGGGAACTACCAAGGGCCTCGGGGAAACTCCGTCCGCGCTAGTTACGGATAAAGGCCTTTTGCCCGCCAGGTCTGACGGGACCGGATGGTACAATTCCTCACCTATGCTGCAATCCGGTTATGTCGCCTTGCTGGCGATGGCCCTCGCCTCTTTCCTGGTCCCGTTGCTGATGCTCGGAATCTCCGCCATCATCCATCCGCGGGGCAGCAAGGATCTCAAGTTCCTGACCTACGAATCGGGCGAGATTCCGGTAGGATCGGCCTGGATCCAGTACAACGTCCGGTATTACCTGCTTGCCCTGATCTTCGTGGTCTTCGACGTGGAGACGGTCTTCCTCTATCCCTGGGCCGTCGCATACAAGCAGGTCGGATTCTTCGCCTTCATCGAGGCGATGATCTTCCTCGCCATCCTGGCACTCGGACTCGTCTACGCCTGGAGGAAGGGAGCGCTCGAATGGGTATAGAGGCACCCGCGGGTCAGAGCCCGCGCTCGGCCGGGTCGGGCCTGGTCGTGCCCGCTGGTCTCGAGCGAAACGTCGGGCTTACGACCCTCGACGCGCTGTACAACTGGGCGCGCTCCAACTCCGTATGGCCGCTCGGTTTCGCCACGGCGTGCTGCGGGATCGAGATGATCGCCACCGTCACGCCCCGCTTCGACATCGCGCGCTTCGGCAGCGAGGTTTTTCGCGCCACGCCGCGCCAGGCTGACCTGATGATCGTGGCGGGCACCATCACCAAGAAGATGGCCCCCGTGGTGAGGCTGCTCTACGAGCAGATGCCCGAACCCAAGTGGGTCATCGCGATGGGCGCGTGCGCGGTGGCCGGAGGGGTTTTCAACGAGTGCTATTCGGTGGTCGATGGCGTCGACCGGATCATCCCGGTGGATGTCTTCATCCCCGGTTGCCCACCCCGCCCCGAGGCCGTGATTCACGGGCTCATGCAGCTGCAAAAGAAGATCCGCGCCGAGAGCCTCGTGGATCGCCAGCGCCGCATCGCCCAGCACCTCGCCTTCCAGCGCGAGCTGACAGATGCCGACGTGCGTCGCCACCTGCTCGACGACACCCGCGAGCAGCTGCCTGAAGTTACCCACAAGCTGGAGTCCGCAAGCACCGATGACCAGTGACGAATCCCGGTCCCCCGGTCCCGTGAACCCCGCTGGTGCGGCGGGCGGAGAGCCCGCGGCGGCCAAGCCCGCTCCCACCAAGCCCGCTGGCCCACCTCCGCCGGAGCTTTCCGAGCGCGGCCGGGCGATCGCGGCCGCCGTCGCCCAGGTCGGGGTCCTCTTGACGGAGCCCCGGGCGGATCATTCGGGCGCCCCGATGTTCGAGGTGCCGTCGGACGAACTGCTAGCGGTGGCCCGGCGCCTGCGCGACGAGCTCAAGATGACCTACCTGTCCTGCCTGACCACCCTCGAGTGGCCCGAGACCTGGCAGACGACCTACCACCTGTACGACTTCGCCCACCGGGGCACGCTGGTCCTCAAGACGAGCATCCCCAAGGATCAGGACACGTTCTCGTCGGTGACGGAGGTCTGGCCGGCGGCCAACTGGTACGAGCGGGAGGCCTACGACATGTTCGGCGTCAAGTTCGCCGGTCATCCGCACCTTACCCGGATCCTGATGGCCGACGACTGGAAGACCTTCCCCCTGCGCAAGGATCACCCGATGGACGTGGAGGGCGGCTACTGATGCCGGACATCGTCGAAGTCCGCACCGAGGAGATGGTCCTCAACATGGGGCCGCACCATCCCTCCACCCACGGCGTGCTGCGGCTGCTGCTCAAGCTCGACGGCGAGGTCATCACCGAGTGCACTCCGGTGGTCGGCTACCTCCACCGCGGCATGGAAAAGCTCGCCGAGAACCGCACCTTCTTGCAGTATCCGGCGATCATCGACCGTTACGAGTACCTGACCTCGATGTTCACCGGCATCCTGTACGCGATGGCTGCCGAGGAGATCGCCGGCATCGAGGTTCCGGTCAGGGCGTCCTGGATGCGGATGATCGTCATGGAGCTCAACCGCATCGCCAGCCACCTGTTCTGGCTCGGCACCTACCTGCTGGATCTCGGCGCCAATGGCCTGGTGTTCTATGCCTTGCGCGACCGCGAGATCATCCTCAATCTCTTCGAGGAGCTCTGCGGCGCCCGCCTGCTGTACTCGTACGCCTGTGTGGGCGGGGTGCGCTTCGAGACCCCGGCGTCGTTCCGCGAGCACGTGCAGGATTTCCTCCGGGTCTTTCCGCCGCGCATCGCGGAGTACGAGGCGATCGTCACGGATAACCCGATCTTCCTCGAGCGCGTGGAGAACATCGGCTTGCTGGATCGGGAGGTCGCCCTCCAGTGGGCCATCAGCGGTCCGCCGCTCCGGAGCACCGGCCTCAAGAAGGATCTCCGCAAGGACGCCCCTTACCTCTTCTACGACCAGGTCGAGTTCGATGTCCCGATCGGCACCAAGGGCGACACCCTCGATCGCTACCTGCTGCGCGTCGACGAACTCCGCCAGAGCATCAAGATCGTCAAGCAGTGCCTCGAGCACCTTCCCGACGACGGGCCCTACCGGGCCAAGATGCCGGCCGTCATCAAGATCCCCGTCGGCGAGACCTACGCCAGGCTCGAATCTCCCCGCGGCGAGATCGGCAACTACATGGTCGGCAACAACACCGACAAGTGCTACCGGCTCAAGCTGCGGGCTCCCAGCTTCAACCACGTGCAGGCGCTGCCGGCAATGCTGAAGGGCCAGAAGGTTTCCGACGTCATGGCCATCTTCGGCAGCCTCGACGTCATCCTCCCCGAGGTGGATCGATGAGCTCACCGTGCACCCCGCAAGGGAGGGTTTGATCATGCTCGAGCGCTTCCTGACCTTGCCTGCGCCCATCATGGGCACCATCGCGGCGATCCTCGTGGTCTTTGCGGTCGTGCTGCCTGCGGCCATGTTCATGGTGCTGTGGGAGCGGATCTTCCTCGGCAAGCTCACTCAGCGGCCCGGCCCCAATCGCGTGGGCCCGCGCGGCCTGCTGCAGACGGCCGCCGATGCGCTCAAGCTCCTCTCGAAGGAGGACTTCGACCCCAAGAACGCCGATCACGCGTTGTTCTACTGGGCTCCGGTGTTCTTCATGCTCCCCTCCTTCCTCGTCTACGCCGTGGTGCCGTTCGGGAAGTTCGGGGGCAGCTACGGGCCGGCGCTGATCTCCGATCTGCGGGTGGGCCTGTTCTTCATCGTGGCCGTGTTTTCGATCCACACGGTGGCGATCATGATGGCCGGCTGGGGTTCCAACAACAAGTACTCGCTGCTGGGTGGCATCCGCGGCGTGGCCCAGGCCATCAGCTACGAACTGCCCCTGGTCTTCAGCTTTTTGGGCGTCATCCTCCTCACGGGCTCGCTCAGCACGGTGCGCATCGTCGAAGCGCAGAGCGGGGGCGTCTGGAACTGGTACATCGTGGCCCAGCCGGTGGCCTTCCTGGTGTACCTGGTGTGCTCGATCGCCGAGGTCAACCGCGTGCCCTTCGACATCCCCGAGGCCGAGTCCGAACTCGTCAGTGGCTACAACACCGAATACTCGGGCATGCGTTTTGCGATGTTCTTCCTTGCCGAGTACGCCAGTCTGTTCGCCACGTCGGCGATCGCCGTGACCGTCTTCCTCGGCGGCTGGACCGCGCCGTTCCCCGAGCCGGCCGTGATCACCCAGAGTCCGCTGGGCTACTTCGTGTGGTCGGCTTTCTGGTTCGCGTTCAAGGTGTTTGGCCTCATCACGCTGGCGATCTGGATCCGCGGTACCCTGCCGCGGCTGCGGGCCGACCAGCTGATGAATTTCGCCTGGAAGTTCCTCGTGCCGGTGGTACTGGCCAACGTCTTCGCCACGGGGCTGCTCGGATTCGTCGTCAAGAGCGGCAACGGGCTGGGATCCTGGTGGCCGGTGGCGCTGGGGACCTGGCTGGCACTCGGCGGATGGCTGGTGCTGGGATGGGCAACGGCTCCCAAGGCCGAGCGCCGGAAGGTCGCATACTGACATGGGATCGCAGATGAACGTGATGGCGCGGACGTTCCGCGGAGCGAAGGCCATCGCCGAGGGTATGTACACGACCCTCAAGCACGTGCGGCGGCCGCAGGTCACGATCAACTACCCCGAGCAGCGTCCCGAGCTGGCACCTGCCTTCCGGGGGTTGCCCAGTCTGCCGCCGGATCACGAGGGCAAGCACACCTGCATCGGGTGCAACCTCTGCGCCCGCGTGTGCCCGCCGCAGTGCATCACGATCTCGAGCCAGAAGGGCGAGGATCGCAAGATCCAGGTCACGGACTTCGTGGTGGATGCCAACCTCTGCATCATGTGCGGCCTCTGCGAGGAGGTCTGCCCGGTCAACAACACGCTCGACAAGAGCGACCACCCGGGTTCGGCGATCCAGCTTT
Organism: bacterium; assembly: GCA_021781555.1. Lineage (GTDB taxonomy): Bacteria > Cyanobacteriota > Sericytochromatia > S15B-MN24 > VGJW01 > JAJXWQ01. The sequence continues at coordinate 14,960 of JAJXWQ010000042.1, read as the reverse complement.
CGCATCTGTACGAGATGTCGAGCTACACCCACGAAGGGCTGATGTTCCATCTGCCGCAACTCGTGGAGATCGGCCGGCAGTTCGGCCGGAGCGTCAGTCCGGACCTTGCCGGCAAGGCCGGGACGGTCCACTACGCTGCTGCCTCTGACTGGAAGGACGCGAAGTAAGTGGGCGCGCCTGTCGTCTTCTACGTTGTCGCCATCGCCCTGCTGGCCTCGGCCTTCGGGGTGATCTGGATCAAGAACACCGTCCACGCCGCGTTCAGCCTCGTGGCGGCTTTTGGCGCGGTGGCTGCGCTGTATCTCGTGCTCAACGCGGACTTCGTGGCCATGGCCCAGTTGCTGGTGTATGCGGGCGCGATCATCATCATGCTGCTCTTCGCCCTGATGCTCACCCAGCGCAGGGAGACGGTTTACCTGGGCGCTCCGGCAGAGAACCGCAGTTTCCTGGCCGGGCTCGTGGCGACGCTGCTCTTCGTGGCCTTCGTACGGGTACTCGTGACGTCGCCCTGGGGTTCGGGCGGCTACTCGCAGTCGGTCCTTGGCCCGTTGCTGGCTCGACACGGGACGGCGTTCATCATCGGGCGGGAGTTCTTCTCGACCTTCCTGTTGCCCTTCGAGGTGGCCTCGGTCTTGCTGCTCATGGCCTTGGTCGCTGCGATCGTGCTGGCGCGGCGGGATGAACCGGAGACGCCGGAGCGCGACGCCGTGGTTCCCCGGGCCGAGGAGAAGCCCGCGGCGGGCCGCCGCGAGGAGCCGGTCGCCGCGGGCGTCAGGCCTGCGCAGGATCTTGGAGATCAGAATCGATGAGCTGGTTCCAGCTGCCCCTCTTGCACGCTCCGCTCGGCCTGCCGCATGTGCTCATCCTCGCGGCCGCGTTGTTCTGCCTCGGTCTGTACGGGGTCCTGGCGCTGCGGCATGCCGTGCGCGTCTTGATGAGTCTCGAGCTCATGCTCAACGCGGCCAACCTCATGCTCGTGGCGTTCGCCAACTACGTGCCTTCGGCGAGTCCGCTGCGGGGCCAGGTCTTCAGTCTGTTCGTCATTGCCGTCGCCGCCGCCGAAACCAGCGTGGCGCTGGCTATCTTCTTGTTGCTATACAAGCAACATCAGACGGTCGACATGGAGAAAGTCGACAGTCTCCAGGGATGATCATGGTCTTGGAACAGCTTCTGCCGGCAGCCTCGCAAGGCTGGCTCGGCGTGGCGGGCCAGGGATCGGCTCTGCGCGCAGCTATCTGTCCTTGCACGAAAGGTCCTCGGTGAACACGCTTTCTACGTCGACCGGATTCCTCCCGGTGCTGGTCGCGGCCATCCCTCTGGTGGCCCTGGCGACGGCAGCGGTGTGCGGACTGGCCTACCTTCTGGGCCAGAGATCCGAGCGGGTCTTCACCGCGCTCGCCCTGTCCGGGATCGGCCTGGCGCTGGTCGGAGCCGCCGTCGTGTTCGGCCGCGCTCTGATGGGTGCTCCCCTCGGGGGGTTGGTGCTGCCGTACCTTTCCTTCGGCTCGCACACCTTGAGCCTGTCGATCCATGCCGATTCGCTGTCGGCGCTGATGCTCGTCGTCGTGGCCCTGGTGAGTTTCCTCGTGCAGCTCTACTCGACGCAGTACATGAAAGGGGACGCGGCCTTCGGACGGTACTTTTCGTTCATCAACCTCTTCAGCTTCGCCATGCTGTCGCTGGTGGTGGTCGACGACCTGTTCTCGGTCTACATGTGCTGGGAGCTGGTCGGCCTCGGGTCGTATCTCCTCATCGGGCACTGGTATGCCAAGCCATCGGCTGCCCAGGCTGCGAAGAAGGCGTTCGTCATCACCCGTATCGGGGACTTCGGCTTCCTGCTCGGGATCTTGCTGCTGTTCAAGCTCTTCGGCACCCTGGATTTGCATGCCTTGAGCCTGGCCGCGCAGCACCTGGATGCGGCCAAGCCCGTGCTCGGTATGGCGCCGCCGACGGTCCTCATGGTCGCCATGGTGCTCCTGTTCTGGGGGCCGATCGGCAAGAGCGCGCAGTTCCCGCTCCATGTCTGGCTGCCGGATGCCATGGAAGGCCCCACCCCGGTGTCGGCCTTGATCCATGCCGCCACGATGGTGGCGGCCGGCGTGTACCTGACCGCGCGCACCATGTTCCTGTTCGCCGCAGCTCCGCACCCGGCCCTGGTATTCGTCGGCTGGATCGGCGGCATCACCGCGCTGCTGGCGGCCTCGCTGGCGCTGGTGCAATGGGATATCAAGCGGATCCTGGCGTATTCCACGGTCTCGCAGCTCGGTTACATGATGCTGGCGCTCGGATTCGGGCCCATCGGCCTGGCTGCGGCCATCTTCCACCTGTTCAACCACGCCTTCTTCAAGGCGCTGCTCTTCCTGGGATCCGGGAGTGTCATCCACTCCACCGACACGCAGGACATCCGGGAGATGGGCGGACTGCGCAAATTCATGCCGTGGACCTTCTGGCCCTTCACCCTGGCGACCCTGTCGATCTCCGGGTTCCCGCTGCTGTCTGGGTTCTGGTCCAAGGACGCCATCCTGGGTCTGGCCTGGCAGCATGACCGGGCTTTGTGGGCCATCGGAACGCTCGTGGCTGGAATGACGGCCTTCTACATGTTCCGCCTGTGGTTCCACACCTTCACCGGCGAGCACCGGGGCAAGCCCGCGCATGCCGAGGGCAACGGGTCCCATGGCGGCCATGCGAGCCACCCGCACGAGTCGCCCTGGCAGATGACGCTACCGCTGGTCGTGCTGGCGATTCCCTCGGTCCTCTCGGGCTACTGGGGCACGCCGTGGCATGACGGGTTCGCGAGCTACCTCTGGGGCGGCCTCGCGCACTCCCAGGCCTTGCGGCCGGTACCCGAGATCGCGACCAACGCCGTGCTCGGGCTGGCGCGGGGCGAGTGGTTCGCGATGGCGGTCTCCACGATCTTCGCACTGGGCGGCATCGCGCTGGCGTGGACCTTCTACGGACGCCGGGCCGCAGGAGCCCTGTCCGAGCCGCTCGAACGGCTCGGCGTGGTGTGGACCTTCCTCGAGCGCAAGGCGATGTTCGACGACGTTTACGCCTGGATCCGCGATCGGGTCTATCTCGGCGCCTGCGCGGTCTGTTCCGGATTCGATCGCTACGTGGTCGACGGCGTGGTGAATCTGGTCGGCCTGGCGAATCTCGGAGCGGGCGAGAGCCTGCGCCAGACCCAGTCCGGCAAGGCCCAGACCTACCTCTGGTGGGCGGTGGCCGGGACGACCTTCATGGCCATCGTGCTCGTGATCTTCGGGGGCAGTCTCCGGGCCTGGGCTGCGGGTGCGCTGGCCGCGGTTTTGCTGGCGGGTTTCACCCTCTACGATCGCCTGGCACGAGCCTGAATCCCGCATGTCGCCTGACCTCCGTTCCTTCCTCCAACGAGACGAGACTCTCCTGCGATGACGAATTCCTTCCCCTGGCTGTCTTTGGTGCTGGCGCTGCCGCTCCTCGGCGCGGTGCTGGTTCCCGTGCTGGCGGCCCGCGAGCCGCGGGGGGCGCGCGTCGTGGCGCTGTTCTCGACCGGGATCACCCTCTTCGCGACGATCCTCCTGGCGCTCCTTGGCTTCCACCTGAACGGCGGGTTCCAGCTCCAGGACCAGGTGCCCTGGATCCCCTCGCTCGGCATCAGCTATCACGTCGGCGTCGACGGGCTTTCGATGTCCATGCTGCTGCTCAACGCGCTCCTGGTCTTTCTGGCCACCATCGCATCCTGGAAGGTTTCCGAGCGGCCGGTTCTGTACTACGTGCTCTTGCTCCTGCTGGAGACCGGCGTCGCCGGCGTCTTCGCGGCGCGTGATCTCGTCTTGTTCTTCTGCGCCTGGGAGCTCGAGCTCATTCCGATGTACTTCCTCATCGCGATCTGGGGCGGAGCGCGCCGCGAGTATGCCGCGATGAAGTTCCTCCTGTACACCCTGGGTGGGTCGGCCTTGATGCTGGTTGCCTTCATCGCAATCTATCTGCAGGCGCGCCAGAACCCCGACATCCCCTTTGCCTCGGACATGTCGTCGATCTTTGCTTTTTACCGCAATTACTGGCACTCGGGGCCGATGTCCTGGGCCGAGATCCCGCTGTTCTTGATGCTCTTCGTCCCGTTTGCCATCAAGCTTCCGAGCTTCCCGTTCCATACCTGGCTACCGGATGCTCATGTGGAGGCCTCGACCCCGATCTCCGTCCTGCTGGCAGGTATCCTGCTCAAGATGGGCGCCTACGGGATGATTCGTTTCAACTGGGGCCTGTTCCCGGATCTGATCCACCAGATCGCTCCCTGGCTCATCGCTCTCGGGGTGTTTAACATCCTCTACGGCGCCATGGTGGCGAGCAAGCAGCAGGATATGAAGAAGGTCATCGCCTACAGCTCTGTCAGCCACATGGGCTTCGTGATCGTGGGGCTGGCTGCGCTCAACACGGCCGGGATCAACGGCGCGATCTGGCAGATGGTGAGCCACGGTCTGATCACCGCCATGCTGTTCCTGGGCGTCGGGATCGTGTACGACCACACCCACACCCGGGATATCGGCAAGCTCGGCGGTCTGGCCGCCCGGATGCCGATCGCCGCCTTCCTGTTCGTGGTGGCGGCCCTGGCCTCGCTGGGTCTTCCCGGGATGTCCGGCTTCCTGGCCGAGTTCCTGACCTTCGTCGGGGCTTTCACGGCCTTCCCGATCGCAGCTGCGATCGGGGCGATCGGCATCGTGCTCACGGCGTTTTACATGCTCTGGCTGGTCCAGCGCGTTTACTTCCAGGGCCCTCGCCCGGAGTACGCCGAGATCGGGGACTGCACGCCAAGGGAGGCCTTTCCGATGTTCGTGCTGGCCATCCTGGTCCTGGCGATCGGCGTGTATCCCGCGTTGCTGGGGAACACGGTGAGTGCCTTCGTGCACGGCTTCATGCCCGGCCTCGGGCTGTAGGCAGGATCGGACCGTGATGGCTATGCGCTCCCTTGAACCTGCCCCGCGGACGGCATGGCCGGTGCAGGTGGCCCGCGGAGCCCTGGTGGCCGCAGCTGGACTCGCGACGTGGTTGCCAGTCAAGCCGGCGTGGGCGGGGCAGGTCTGGGGTGTCAACCCGACGGATCCCATCGCGCCGATCCTGGCGCAGGCTCGTCCGGGCGACACCGTTTTGATCGAAGGCATGCACGGAGAGTCGGTTCGAGTCCCGGCCGGAATCACGCTCGAGGGCGGTCCCGGGGCGGGGATCGAGTATCCCACCGAGCCTGTCGTGCAGGTGCGGGGCCGCGGGGTTCACCTCCGGGGCCTGGTGATCATGACGACGGCCAGCACCGGGTCGGTAGGGGCGATCGATGTTCCGGTCGGCACGGCGACCTTCATCGGGTGCTCGGTCCGTGGCGGGGCGATCGGCGTCTCGGTCGAGGGGAGGGCCCGGGCGACGCTTGCTGCTTGCATGCTCACCGGGCAGTCTGGCTTCGGCGTCGAGCTTTCGGGCCAGTCGCAGACCCTGGTAGCCAACTGTCGGGTCAGGCCGAGTGCGGTGCAGCGCGCGCGCCACGACGGTCCCGAGATCGGGATCGAGGCCACCCGGAACGCAGCTGCGACGCTCGAGAGCGACGATATCCTGGGCACCCTCGGTGCTGCGGTCCAGTTCGCGGGCAAGGCTCGTGGCGCGGTGATCGGCTCGCACCTGCACGATGGCCTCGACGGGATTTCCCTCTGGGGCATGGCGGCGCCGGAACTGACGCACAACACGATCGTCGGCAACCTCGGTGACGGCATCAGCTACCACGATCGTTCGGCCGGGCGCGCCGAGGGCAACCGCTGCGAGCACGATCGTTCGGGTATCGTCGTCGCCGACGCGGCCAGCCCGGTCCTGGTCGATAACGTTTGCCAGGCCGACCGCGACCTTGCCATCTCCGACTGGCGGGATCCCGCGAGCGCGTCCCTGCCGGTTCCCACCCCCGCCTTTTCCGCGGCGCCCGGTTCGTTCGCGGGAGGCGCCCGTGGCCATTGACACCCCCGGCGTCCGCGCCGGATGGCCAGCGGTGAGTCGCCGTGGCTGCCCGCTTCGTTCCGGTTCCCACCTCCTTGTGTGATTCGAGACCATGACCATCGATCCGTCGTTGTTACTGCCCGAGATCCTCGTCACGGCGCTGGCCCTCGCGGTCCTGATCTGGGACTGGATCGTCCAGGACAAGCGCCTGCTGGGTCGTATCGCCCTCTTCGGCCTGGTGCTGGTGAGCGGAGCGATCGGTGGGCAGCTCCTGGCGGGCGGGGGCATCGGCACCACGCTGGCCGGGATGTTCGTCGGCGATCGGCTGGGCTTGATCCTGCGCCTTGCCATCACCGGCTCGGCGGCTCTGGTCGTGGCGCTCTCCCTCGACATCGTGTGTTCGAGGCCGCATGCGGGCGAATTCTACGCTTTGCTCTTGATGGCGGTGCTCGGTGCCATGTTCGCGGTATCGGCCGGCGATCTGGTGCAGGTCTTCCTGTCGATCGAGCTCTTGTCGCTGTCCTCGTACGCCCTGGCGGGCTGGTTCAAGACCGACCGCAGGTCCAGCGAAGCCGCCCTCAAGTACCTGCTCTTCGGGGGGACGAGCAGCGGCTTCTTCCTCTTCGGGGCAGCCTTGCTGTACGGCATCACGGGAAGCACCAACTTGCAGGACATCGCTCGAGCGCTGGCGCACCTCGATCCCCGGATGGGGCCGATGGCCCTGCTGGCCGGGTTGCTTGCGCTGGCCGGGCTCTCGTACAAGGTTGCGGCAGTGCCGTTCCACGGCTGGTGCCCCGACGTTTACGAGGGCGCGCCGGTGCCGGTCGCTGCCTTCCTGTCGGTCGGTTCCAAGATCGCCGGATTTGCCGTGCTCATCCGCCTGCTCACGGGAGCCCTGCCCTATCTGGCCGGAGACTGGCTGGTGGTGGTGGCGATCCTGTCGGTGGCTTCGATGACCTTCGGCAATCTGGCGGCCCTCGGGCAGACCAACGTCAAGCGTATGCTCGGATACTCGAGCATCGCGCAGGCAGGCTACCTCCTGCTCGGCCTCGTTGCAGCCGCCAACCTCGGGACCAAGGGTCTGGGTCTCGCCGCGATCGTGTTTTACCTGATCGGCTATGCCTTCATGAATCTCGGCGCCTTTGCCGTGGTTGCGCTGTTCGCCCATCTCACGGGGAAGGAAGAGATTCGCGACTATGCGGGTCTGGGGCGGCGCAATCCCGTGATGGCGCTGTTCATGCTGGTGTGCATGCTTAGCCTCGCGGGCCTGCCGCCACTGGTGGGATTCTGGGGCAAGTTCTATCTGTTCTCGGCGGTGGTCCAGTACGCCCTGGCCTCGGCGCAGCCGGCCTACATCTGGCTGGCCGTCGTGGGCGTCATGAATTCGGTCGTGTCGATGTACTACTACATGAAGGTCCCCAAGGCGATGTACCTCGAGAAGTCCGACGGGGCGCCGCTGGCTGCCTCGGGTGCGCTCGCGGCCGTGGCCTTCGTCGGAGCGGTGGCGGCCCTGGCGCTCTTCGTCTTCCCGCAGCCGGTCTGGGATCTGGCCATGTCGGCAGTGCGTGGCTTCTAGAGTGCTCCCGGTTTGAATGGATCGAGCCCCATGGGTCAAACGGGGCCCGGTTGCGCAGCGAAGCGACCGCGCAGAGGGCCCCGTTCAAACTGCAAAAGGTCTAGGCTGGATCCGGCTCGGTGGGAACGGGCCTTGGGAGTCAAAAGGGGCCCGGTTGCGGGCGGGCAAGGAGCGGGGAGCGACCCATGGATAGTTCTCTGGATCTCGTACGGCACGTGGCCCGGCTTGCGCGGCTGGAGTTGACCCCGGAGGAGGAGACGACCTTCGGTCGGCAGCTTGGCCAGATCGTCGAATACGTGGAGCAGGTGCAGGCGGTCGACACCTCGGGCCTCGAGCCCACGTCGCACTGCATGCCGCTGGTGAACGTCGTGCGCGCGGATGAACCGAGCCCCGGTCTCGCTCGCCAGGAGCTGCTCGCCAACGCCCCGAGGGCCGAGGCCGGCATGTTCCGGGTGCCGAAGATCCTCTGAATTTCGGGCGCCTCCATCAGGGTACTCTTGTTCATTTCTTAACCATTTGGTAAACTCGCCACGGGCTGGCACGGCAGCTCGCGGGCGTCGGACCGTGCATGAGAGGGACCCCTCGATGCGCTCGGTGCTGATCGGCGGACTCGCGTTGCTGCTTGCTGCGTGCGGAGGGGCGCCGGCTTTGACGGCGGCGCCATCGGTTAGCGGGTCGCTTGGCGCCATGGGTGCGGATGGGTTCTTCGATCTGTCGGGCAACCCGGTGAGCTTGTCGGCGGATCTCGGGAGCCCGGTGGTTCTCGCGTTCCTGTCCCCGACGGACGGCGACAGCGGTGCCGAGCTTCCGCTGCTGATCCGCCTGGCGGGGGCGTATCAGGTAAACGGTGTGGGCTTCGTGGTCGTGGGCGAGGGGGCCTCTGCCACGACCCTGGCGCAGTGGGCGAGCGCTGACCAGTTGCCGTTTCCCGTCTGGCAGGATCCAACCGGGACTGGCCTGACCGACCGCGGGTTCTCGGGCGTCCCCGATACCCAGTTCATCGACCGCAGGGGCGACGTTGTAGCCTCCGAGGCAGGCTTCCTGTCGCGGGGCCAGTTGCTCGAGGGCCTGGCCCGGATCGACTGAGTCGCGGGCGGCGGTGGGCCCAGGTGGCCCGCTCCAGGGCGCGAATCGAGACGGCTCCCGGCAAGGTTGGGAGGCGAAGAGGCGATATTCCTGAGTAGCGAGCTGGCATGCTGCCAGCGGGGCTTTGCTCGGGAGGGTCCAAGTGTCCAGCGAGGTGCGCGGAGCGCGCGTCCTGGCTTACGACGTGCCAGTCCGGCTCGGCAGTGTCGAGGCCACGGCGGAGGCTGCCGACCTCGACCTCTTGCCGTCGCAGGGGGCTGTCAACCTGGACAAGGCGACTCATCCCATGGCGATCCATGCGGCAAGGGTCGATATTCCCGGATCCGAGATCGAGCAGGTGGTTCGCAGGAAGGCGGCCGGCGCCGGGGTCAACCTGGCGGTTCGTCTGGCTGGCCATGATTCCTTCGTTGCCAGCGGCAAGGCACGCGGCATGCCCTTTGCCGCCAGGGGACGGCTGACGACCCGCAAGGGCAAGTTCGCGGCCGTCTTGAACTCCGTCGACATCACCGACCACGGGATCCAGGCGCAGGTGGATGTTCAAGCTGGTAAGGCGCGGGTGCACGCCTCCAATGCGCAGCTTCTGAGGCTCGTCGAGGGAGCCTCAGCGGGCCTGGGGCGGCGGTCTGCTTCCGGCGGTGCCTGGCTGGTCGATCCCGAGCTCACCTGGCGGTCGGCCACGAACTGCGTGCTGTCCGGTAAGCTGCCGGCTGCTTTGGGCGGGTATCCCCTCAAGGCCGAGGCGAATGTCAACCAGCCCGATGCGAAGGGCACGCTCGGGATTCACGTGGGCCCGATCCAGGTCGCCGTGCCCGGTGCCCCGGCCAGCGTGGATCTTGCGGCAGGCACCGCCACGGCCCAGATCTCGCCGAGCGCGATCGCCAAGGCGATCCAGGCCGGGCCTGGCTGGAGCGGGGCAAAGCTACGGTGGCTCGACGGCGACCATGTCAAGGCCCAGGGGGATCTCGTGGTTCCCGAACCGCTCGCCTCCCTCGTGGGGCCCACGGCTCGAGTGCAGGCCACGGCCTCGGTTGCGGCTGTCAATGGCAAGGTCGTGGCGGCCGTCGGCCGGCTTCAGGTGAGCGGCGACGGTTTCTCGCTGACCTATACCCCGGCTTCCAAGTCGGGCACCGCGCAGGTCGACACAGCTACGTTAAGCCGGGCCCTCGACCGGATTTCCGGCGGCCAGGTCCAGGTCGAGAAGATCCAGAGCACCGGCGACGGCCAGATCCAGGTCCAGGTCAAGGCGCTGGGCAGCTTGTTCGACGTCACCGGCAAGGTCGCGGGCGTCAAGGACGGCAAGGTCGTGTTGCAGCTCGAGGGGATCGCGGCCCTCGAGGGCGCGGCCAAGATTCCGGTGACCGTCGACCCTGAGACCGGCCGCATCCATGCGACGGTGCCGCCCGAGGCCCTGGCAGCGCTACCGGGCGTCAGTTCGCTCTCTCAGTACAAGCTCACGCCGCTGGCGGGGGATCGTCTCGCAGCCGCGAGCACCCGGCGATGGCTCGGTATTCCCGTACCGGTCCAGACCGTGGGTTCGGTTGCCCTGGATTCCAAAGGGCGGATCGCCTATACGGTCGATGGCGCATCGGTCTTCGGCATCCCCATCCTGGGCCTGCTGCGCATGGCCGGAAAGAGCATGCAAGACCTCGAGGGCGGCCACTGGACCGGCAACACGCTGCGCCTAACCCCCAAGCTGCCGGGCCAGCTCAAGCTTGCGGCCTTCCACACGCAGCCGGGGGCCTTCGCGGTCGACCTGGTCCCACCGGAATCTCTGTCACAGGCGGCCAGGGGCCTGGATATTCACGGCAACCAGCTGGAGTTCGACCCGGCCGAGGTCATGCCTTTGCCGGGCCGGGTCACTTCGCTGTCCGTCGACGCCACCGGCCTCGTGGCAGGCTTCCAGGTCGACGCGGCCGGGCTTGCGAGGCTGGTGCGGTTGCCGCGTGGCATCGCGTTCGATGGCAAGGCCCTGTCGATCGATCCCGAGGTGGCGCTGGGGCGCTCCCTGCCGGGCAAGCTCGTCAAGGTATCGGGCTCGGCCGCCGGTGTCGCTGCCACGGTTGCCCTCGATCCCGCCTTGCTGCAGCGTCTCCATTCGCTCCCTCGCGGCGTGCAGCTGCATGGCGATACGCTCGAGATCGAGCCCGAGGCAGCGGGCCTTCCTGGCCACGTGGAGTCCGTCTCGGGTGGGCCAAATGGCATTGATGTCGAACTCGCGATCTCGCGCCCGGAACTCGCAGGCCTCTGGCATTTTCCCGCTGCCAGTGGTCTGGCCTGGGATGGTCAGGCCCTGACGGTCGATCCGGCGGCGTTGCAGCCTGGTGTCCAGGTCCGAGCCGAAGGCATCCGGGTGCACAAGGGCGATCTCGTGGTGGATGTCGGCGACGGCACCCCCCTGCCGGCCCCCGGCAAGGCTCCCGGCCTCTACATCAGCGACCCGGGCGTGGTGCAGGCCAAAGGGATGGACATCCGTGGCCTCCAGGCGGTGGTCACGCCGGGCTCTCCGGGAGCCCCGGTGGATCTCGCCCACCTCGGTCGCGACCATGTCAAGGTGGACGCTGGCCAGGTCCGGGTTTCAGCCGCTCAGATCGATCAAATGATCCACAAGGTGATGAGCCCGGCGGACCTGGCTCGCTACCAGCCGCGCTTCGTCAATGGCAAGGTCCATGTGACGGTGCACGTGGCTTTTTTCGACGTCGGACTTTCCCTGGCGTTCCACAAGACGGCGGACGGCAAGCTCGAACTGAGCCCCGACGGCTTGATCGGGTCGCTCCTGGGCGGCGGGCACGCCATGACCATCGACATCGCCAAGTCCCTCGGTATCGACATCGCCCCGCTCAAGGAGGTCCAGGCCGGCTCCTCGGGCCTCACCTTGACCTTCTGAGCAGCGCCGCCCGGCGGGTCACGAGGGTGCCGGCCCAGGTCGCGGCCCGGTGGATCCTGGCCGATCGAACGCCACCACGCCGACCTCGGCTGCCAGGATCACGATGGAACTCGTGTAGTCGAGCCAGAGATAGAAAGCCATGATGCCCGAGAGGGATCCATAGACGGCATTGAGCCGGGCTACGTCCGTGATGTAGAAGGTCAGGGCGATCGAAACCGGGTACCACAGCGCCACTCCCACCACCCCGCTCAGGATGGCGTCGCGCCACGGGACCGGGCCCCACGGCAGGAATCGGTAGATCAGGATCAAGCCGACGAAGAATCCGAGGATGGTGCCCCCGTGCTGGAGCGCGCCCAGCCATCTTGAAACCTGGATCGAAGGGCCAAACGGGGCGGCGCCCCGCGCAAAGACGAGCTCGATCCCCCAGTAGAGGCCGGTCAAGAAGAGCATCCCCACGCCGCAGCCCAGGGCGAAGACCAGGGCCTTGGCGTTGGAGCGGAGCTGACCGCCAAGCCCCTGGGGTCCGGAAAATCCGTGCACGAGGTCGAGGGTCTGGGCGAGGGTGGTGAAGATGCCGCGGGCCGACCAGACCAGCAGGCCCGCCGCGACGACTCCGATGGTGCCCCGTGCCTGGCGCACGCCGCCGAGGGTCGAGGACACGAAGCGGGCCTGGCTGCCGAGGAGGGAGCCTGCGTACTGCCCGACCAGTCTCTGGGCCTGCGCCGGTGGAACGATCTGAGCCAGCAGCGCAACCAGGCCGAGGAGCAGCGGAAACACGGCGAAGGCGGCGTTGAACGAGAGCGCGGCGGCCAGCAGGTAGCCGTTGTCCTTGCCGAACTTGGCGAGCGTGGCGGATGCGAACGCGAAGGTTCGCCGTGCCCAAGGTGGCGGATGCAGACTTCGCAACCGGCTCAGCAGGCGGCGCATGCAAGATCCTTCGTGTGAATGCTTGGCGGGCGGCCGCTTCGGGTTCGATGCCGCAACCAGCGAGTGAAACCGGACAGCCCCCCGAATCTATCGCTTGCCTTGCCAGACCGGATCGGGCAACATGCAGGAGTTTTCCGGAACGAGGCTGATGCGGCTCGATAAGTGGCTCAAGGTGTCCAGGCTCATCAAGCGCCGTACGGTTGCGGGGGCCCTGTGCGATGACGGGCGCGTGCTTCTGAACGGCAAGGTGGCCAAGGCCCACAGCGAGGTCAAACCGGACGATCGCCTCTCGGTTCTCTTCGGTGGCAAGACCTTCGCCGTCACCGTCTTGATGGTTCCCGACGGCCCGGTGCCGGCCACCCAGGCTGCTTTTCTCTACCGGAACGAAAAAGGAGACGACCTTGACCTCGGCCCGCAATAACGAGTTCGTTACAACTGAGAAGGACACCGCCATGTCGCCTACGATCGTCGATGACGTCTACGCCCGCGAAATCCTGGATTCCCGCGGTAATCCCACGATCGAGGTGGACGTGCTTCTTGCCGGCGGGGCCATGGGCCGGGCTGCGGTGCCCTCCGGCGCCTCCACCGGGGTGCACGAGGCGCTGGAGTTGCGGGATGACGACGAGCCCGAGCGCTTCGGGGGCAAGGGCGTGCTGCGCGCCGTGGACAACGTCAACGAGGTCCTGGCCGCCGAACTCGAGGGCGAAGATGCGACAGATCAGGCCAACATCGACCAGATGCTGATCGACCTCGATGGCACGCCGAACAAGGCCAAGCTCGGCGCCAACGCCATTCTGGGGGTCTCCCTGGCGGTCGCCAAGGCCGCCGCCAACGCCGTCGAGCTGCCGCTGTACCGCTACCTGGGTGGCGTCGGCGCCCGCGTTCTGCCGGTGCCCCTGATGAATGTCCTCAACGGCGGCGCCCATGCCGACAACCCGCTCGATTTCCAGGAGTTCATGATCGTGCCCCTGGGGTTCCCGACCTTCTCAGAGGCGATTCGTGCCGGAACCGAGGTGTTCCACGCCCTCAAGAAGGTGCTCAAGGACAAGGGCCTGGTGACTTCGGTCGGCGACGAGGGGGGATTCGCCCCGCTGGTCAAGGATGCCGACGAGGCCCTGAATCTGATCGTCGAAGGCATCCGGAGCGCCGGCTATACGCCTGGCGAGGACGTTGCCCTCGCGCTCGATGCGGCGGCGTCCGGGCTCTACAAGGACGGCGTCTATAACTTTCCTGGTGAAGGGACTCGGCGGACTCGCGAGCAGATCGTCGACTACTACGCCGACCTGGTCGAGCGTTATCCCATCGTGAGCATCGAGGACGGCATGGCCGAGGACGACTGGGATGGGTGGAAGGCCCTCACGCAGCGCCTCGGCGAGCGGGTCCAGCTCGTGGGCGACGACGTCTTTGTCACCAATCCCGAGCGGATCGCACGCGGCATCGCCGAGGGGGTTGCCAATGCCGTGCTGATCAAGGTCAACCAGATCGGGACGCTGAGCGAAACCCTGTCGGCCATCGAAATGGCCAAGCGCGCCGGCTACCGGGTGGTCATCAGCCACCGCTCAGGCGAGACCGAGGATGCCACGATCGCCGATCTCGCGGTTGCGGTGAACGCTGGCCAGATCAAGACCGGGAGCGCTTCGCGTAGCGATCGCATCGCCAAGTACAACCAGCTCCTGCGCATCGAGGAGGAGCTCGGTGGCTCGGCGACTTTCCCCGGGCGCGAGGCGTTCTGATCTTGACCGCCACGCCCAGGTTTGACCCCCGGCAGGCCGCCGCGGAGACCGGCAGATGATCGAGCCGAACACGCCCCCGCTGGTGGGGGCCGAATCGGAGCACGAGGCGTGGCGGGGCGGCCTCGGTCGCAAGGGCACGAAGGTGGTCGCCACCCTCGGGCCGGCGTGTTCGTCGGACGCTTCCGTGCGCTTGCTCATGCGGGCCGGAGTGGACGCATTTCGGCTCAACTTCAGCCACGGCACGCACGACACGCACCGCGAGGATATCCTCAAGATCCGCCGGATTGCCCGTGAAGAGGGCCGGACGGTGGCGATCTTGCAGGACATCCAGGGCCCCAAGATCCGCATCGGTGAGGTCACCGGCGGCCAGGTCGAGCTTGTCGCCGGCGCGGAGTACATCCTGACCGCCTCCGAGGTCGTCGCGGATGCGCGGCGGGCCCACGTTTCCCTTCCGCGCATGACCGAGGACGTCAAGGTCGGGGCTCACGTGCTGATCGACGACGGCCTGATCGAGCTCCAGGTCATCCGGATCGAGGGCACGGAGCTCGTGTGCCGGGTGATGGTGGGCGGATGGCTCAAGCCCCACAAGGGCGTGAACTTTCCCGGGGCTTCCCTGCGCGTCGCTGCCATCACCGACAAGGACCGGGTCGATCTCCAGTTCGGCGCCGAGATGAGCGTCGACTGGGTCGCGGCATCCTTCGTGCAGCAGGCGCAGGACATCCTGGAGGTCAAGGAGTTCCTCGCCCGCTTTGGCAAGCGCACGCCGGTCATCGCCAAGATCGAGCGGCGCGAGGCCGTTGCGGCC
>JAJXWQ010000041.1 GCA_021781555.1 bacterium | reverse complement strand
TCCAGAGGCCGGCTCCCATGTCGATCCCCCCGGGAATGCCGGCCACCGGGGCGGACGGAGTTCCTGGGTCTGGTTCTATTTCCGACAGACTCCTAGGGGCGCCCGGCCCCGGGGGCCTGGCGGTCAGATCAGGCCCGCCAGGGCCCGCAAGCCGAGCTCGTAGGACATGGGACCGAAACCGGTGATGACGCCCCGGGCCACGGCACCGGTCAGCGTCTTCTGGCGGAAGTCCTCGCGGGCGTGGATGTTTGACAGGTGCACCTCGACGGCCGGGATCTCGGCGGCCGCGAGGGCATCTCGCAGGGAAACCGAGGTATGGGTGAGGCCGCCGGCGTTCAGGAGGATGCCGGCAAAGCCGTCGAGCCTGGCGTTCTGGAGCCAGTCGATGAGCTTGCCCTCGTGATTGGTCTGCAGGCAGTGCACCTCGTGGCCCAGCTCGTGGCCCAGGCGCCTGAGCTGCTCGTCGATCTCGGCCAGGGTTGCCGAGCCGTAGATGGCCGGCTCGCGCCGGCCAAGGAGGTTGAGGTTCGGGCCGTGAACAACCAGCAATCGGGCCATGAGCGTCCTCCTGTGCTAGGCGCCCGGGAGCGCAACGGGCCACAGCGAGCGCGTGGCCGCGAGGTGGGCATCGAACTCGCTCGCGCTGTCGCCGCCGATCTTCTCGAGCAGGGCGTCGGCCAGGACCCACGCCACCATCGCCTCGGCCACGACCCCTGCCGCGGGAACCGCGCACACATCGGCGCGTTCGAAGTGGGCAGGTTGCGGCTCGCCGTCCGGGAAGGTGACGGAATCGAGCGGGCGTCTCAAGGTCGAGATCGGCTTCATCGCGGCTCGGACCACCAGCACCTGGCCATTGGTGACGCCTCCTTCGAGGCCGCCGGCGTTGTTGGTCGGTCGCTGGAAGCCCGGCAAGAAGACATCGTGGACCTCGGACCCGGCAAGGTCCGCCTGCTTGAACCCGAGGCCGAACTCGACGCCCTTGATGGCCGGAATGCTCATCACGGCCTGCGCCAGCCGGCCATCCAGACGTCGGTCCCACTGTGCATACGTGCCCAGGCCCACCGGGATGCCGGTAGCGATCACCTCCACCACCCCGCCGAGCGAGTCCCCGGCCTTGCCGGCCGCGTCGATCCTGGCGACCATCTCGGCAGCAGCCGTGGGATCGGCACAGCGTACCGCCGACGCCTCCGCCCGAGAGCGCAGATCGTCCAGGGATTCCCACCTGGCGGACGCGGCGATCCCGCCGATCGCCACGACGTGGCTCGTGAGGTCGACGCCCGCTCGGCGCAGTAGCGCCATCGCCACGCCGCCCGCCGCGACGCGCATCACCGTCTCCCGTGCGCTGGCACGCTCGAGGACGTCGCGGATATCTCGGTGCCCGTACTTGACGGCGCCCGCATAGTCGGCGTGTCCGGGCCGCAGACGCCGGATGGCGCGCCCGGCGATGGCCTCGAGCCGCCCGGCATCGGCCGGATCGACCGGGGCAGCGGACATCGCCTCGGTCCAGCTCGCATGGTCTACATTCTCGACCACGAGGGCGATCGGGGCGCCCGTGGTGAAGCCGTTGCGAACCCCCGAGAGGATGGTGGCGCGATCCTGCTCGATCCGCTGTCGTGCCCCCCGACCCTGGCCCACCTGCCGGCGCGCCAGGGCTCGATCCAGATCCACGGCGGACAGGCCGAGTCCCGCAATCATGCCGTCGACGATCGCAACCTCGGTAGGGCCGTGGGACTCGCCGGCCGTGGTCAGCCTCAAAGCCATGCGCCCATCCTAGCAGGTCGGGCGATCGACCATCACGCACCCTCGCTTCACCGTTGCCAACGGCCGCCCCGCCAGGCAGCGGTGCCTCGGACCGTGCCCCCCGGGAGGCGACCTGAGCCGGCCCCCCGGGGAGGGAGAACCGGCTTGAGATAGTTACTTGGTAGCCGGGTATGGAATTCGCGGTGCTAGGCGAGTTCCATCTGAGTCCAGGGCTCGCGGCCGTCCGGGAACTCTGCGAGGGTCTTGCGGCAGGTCGCGAGCTTACCGCGTGTTGCCAGATGGTCTGCGACTTCGCGCGGGACCAAGGAGCCCCGTGGGCCGCCATCTGGGGCATCGAGGGCGAGGGCCATCGCCTGATCAGCTCTGCCTCGGGACCCGGAGGCGCGACGGTGCCGCCGGGTCCCGATCACCTGGAGGCGGACGTAAACGCGATCCCGCTCACGCGTGCCGGCGAGCTGCTGGGCACCCTGGCGATCGGCCGGCACGAGGGACCGGCGGATTCTCTCGCCTCGTGGTATCCGGTCGCTTCCGCACTGTCGCTGGCCTGGTCATGCATCCGCCAGGACGCCGAACTCGAGGATACCCGGCGCCAGCTCGGCAAGCGGGAGCTCGATCTGGGTACCCTTTTCGGCATCAGTCAGGAGCTCAACTCCTCCCTGTCCTCGGAGACGATCGGCCAGACGCTCTTGCTCTCGGCCATGGGCCACTGCGGCATCCGCGCCGGAATGGTGACCGGGGTCCGGGACGGCGAGCACCGGATCCTGGCGCAGCAGGGAGTGACCGAGGCGTACCGAGAATCTCCCACGCTCCGGGCAGCCAAGGCGGGCGAGCGATTCACGCCCGACGATCCGCAGTCCAGGCCCTGGGCGTTCTTCGTGGCGATGCACCATGGCGGCGCGATGTCGGGATTGCTGGCGCTCGGGCCCAAGCTGACCGGCCGCGCGTTTTCCCGCGAGGAGGTCAGCTTCCTCCACGCCCTGGCCGAGCAGGCATCCGTGGCCCTGGCCAATGCCACCTACTGCGAAGAGCTCGAGGAGACCCTCGAACGCGAGCGGCGGATCTTCACCGAGAAGGAGAAGATGCGGCGCTATCTCAGCTCGGCGGCCATTGCCCACGTCGAAGGCGACGAGGACACCCACGAGGCCCAGACGGTGTGGGCCACGGTTCTCTTCGCGGATGTCCGCGGATTCACGGCCTTGGCAGAGAAGTACCCCGCCCGGCAGGTCGTCGCGCTCCTCAACGCCTACATGTCCGGGATGGCCGAGGTCATCCTTGCGCACGGCGGGGTCGTCGACAAGTTCATGGGTGACGGCATCATGGCCTTCTTCCAGCCCCAGTACCCCGAGGACAACGAGGCCTTCCGGGCGGTGACCTGCGCCATCGCGATGCGCCAGGCGGTGGCGCGGATGAACCAGGAGGGCGTCTTCGGCGAAGGCATGGAGCTCAGAGTCGGCATCGGGCTCAACTCCGGGGAGGCGGTGGCAGGGAACATCGGTTCGCTCGACCGGATGGATTTCACGCTCATCGGCGATACGGTCAACCTTTCGGCCCGGCTGGAATCGGCCGCAGGTCCCGGTCAGATCCTGCTGTCGACATCGACGGCCGAGCGGGTCGGGCAGCTGGCCCGGACCGAGTACTTCGATACCCTGGTGCTCAAGGGCAAGGCCGCTCCCCTGGATGTTTTCCAGGTGCCGGGCTAGGTGAACACCGTGGCCAAGGCGCTGCACTTCACCAGCGACGTCGGTCGGCTCGAGGAAGTGCGTCAGTTCGTTCGCGAAGCGACGGATGGGCTGCTGCCCTCGGAGACCTCCCTGTTCGAGCTGCAGCTGGTGGTGGTCGAGGCGGTCACGAACGTCATCGAGCACGCCTACGAGGGGATGGCCGGCAAGCCCATCTTTCTCGAGATCGAAGGCTCCGGGCACGACATCTCGTTGACGCTGCGGGATCAAGGCCTTCCCTTCGATCTCGGATCCCACCCGGACCTGGACATCGCCCGCCATGTCGCCGATGGCGCCCGCAGCGGCCTGGGGGTCTTCTTGATGCGCAGGCTCCTGTCCGCTCTGGCCCTGGACCGCGAGGGGGGCTGGAACGTCATGCGGATGCGATTCGAGCTGGATCCGTGAGCCGAAGCTCCGAGGACCCGGCGCGCCAGGCAGTTGCGACCTTACCGGGGGGGCGCGGGGCGGATCGCCCGCGGCGCGAGGCGGAGCTCGCCCGCAAGGTCAAGGGCTGGCTCACCGCCAGGGCGCTTCCAGCCTTCGAGGGAGCGGACCTCGAGAGTTTTTCGCGACCGGGCCACCAGGCCGGCGGCGATTTCTTCGACGTGATGGCCGTGGATCAGAACCGTTGGGGAATCCTGCTGGGACAGGCCAGCGGAAGCGGTTATCATGCGGCCCTTTCGGCCTCGGTCGCGCTGTCGTACTTCCGCTCGGCGGCCCCGGGGACGCTGTCCCCGGCCGAACTCCTTTCCAGCGTGAACAACCTCCTTTTTGCCTATCGCACGGCAACGTCGGCCAGCATCACGGCCGCCTATGCCATCTATGACGTCCGCGATCGGACGCTGCTGCTGGCCAATGCCGGCCAGTGCCATCCGCTCCTCAACGGGCGGGCCACCGAAGTGGCGGGACTGCCCCTCGGACTGGGCCGCGAGGCCCGCTTCCCGCAGCTGGCCCTGACCCTCAAGCCCGGAGAGTCCCTGGTCTGGTACACCAGCGGTATCGCGTCGGTCCCGAGAGTCGCAGGCGATCTCTTGGGCCTCGATGGCTGGATCGCCCTGGTTCGGGAGCAGACCGCCGGATCCGAGCGCCCGTGGGCGCTGCGCGATCGCCTGGAGGAGGCCATCGGCGACAGCCTCTCGAACGAGGATGTTTCCTTCGTGGCGATGGTGACCAAATGAGCGCTCCCGGCGCCGCAGCTTTGCGGAGGCTCCGGTGAGCGCCGAGCCCGCCTGGGCGCTCGGTGCGCTGGGGGCTGCGATCGCGGCGGCGCTGTACTGGAGGCTGCGCCGGAGCGCCAACCTGACGCTCGAACCGGGCGCCAGATCCGGGCCGGACGGTGCCCAGGGCGGGGCGGGTCCAGCCGGGCCATCCGACGCAGATCGGCCCTCGGACCGGGATCTCGATGCACCAGGGACCAGCGAGCGGGAGGCTGAAGCGCGGGAGCGCGAACTCTCGCTCCGGGTCCAGGAGTTTCTGTCACGCACGGTCGGTTCTCGCAAGGGCATCCAGGTAGCCGCCCGGACCCGAGCAGCCAGCACGATCGGGGGCGATTTCTTCGACTTCCTGGCGGTCGAAGGCAATCGTATCGGCCTGCTGGTCGGCGATGTGGGCTTGACCGGCGTGGAGGCGGCCCTGGCGACGACCATGGCGGTCTCGTTCGCCCGGAGCTTGGCACCGGGGGCCTCGAGTCCGCGGCAGGTCCTCGAGACCATCAACTCCCTGATCATGCGCTACCGGCCGGTCGCCAGCCTCACCATCGCGGTCATGTACGCGATCTACGACTGCCGGGACAAGACGCTGGCGATCGCCAACGCAGGCATGCCACCACCCCTGCTCAACGGCCGGCCGCTCGATCTGAGGGGAGCGCCCCTGGGCTTGCTCGATGCTGGAGCCTTGCGCGAGGAGAAGATTCCGCTGACCTCGGGAGATGTCCTCGTTCTCTTCAGCGACGGGCTCAACGCAACCGGCGTCGGTGGCGAGAAGCTCGGCTGGGAAAGGTTGTTCCAGCTGGTCGCGGACCACATGGCCCTGGGCGCGGACGACCTGCTCGAGCAGCTGCTCACCACGATCGATCGGTGGGCGGGCGGGGCGCTGTCCGATGACCGCACGATCCTTTGCCTGCGCGTCGGGGAAGGCGGGCTCGGCCACCGCCGCACGAGTCCCGCTCGCGCCACCCGCAAGCTCGTCATCCCGGCCAGCGGCTTGCCGACCGTCTGAAACCTGGGCTCGATCGCCGCTGCGCGGAGTTCTACGCCCGAATGAAAACGCGCGCGCGGCCCAGGCCTTGCCAGGGGAAGCCACAGGGCGTACTAGTGTACGAATGTTGAACAGATTGTTACGAAGAGATGCCCTCGCTGCCCTGCTAGCGCTGTCTTCCGCGTCGGCGTGGGCTTGCCCGCCAGCCTTCGCCAAGGCGACCCCCAAGGCCCCGGCGCGCTCCGGTGCCAAGACCGTCTATCGCGCCCGCCTCGCCAACGGCCTGCGCGTGATCCTCGTCCGGGATCCGCTCGCCCCGGTCGTCACAACCGAGGTCAACTACCTTGCGGGCGCCGATGACTGCCCGCCAGGTTTTCCGGGCACGGCCCACGCCCAAGAGCACATGATGTTCCGCGGCAGCCCCGGCCTGACCGGCGACCAGCTGACCAAGATGAGCGCGCTCATGGGCGGTGACTTCGACGCC
The DNA here is from genome assembly GCA_021781555.1 of bacterium. GTDB lineage: Bacteria > Cyanobacteriota > Sericytochromatia > S15B-MN24 > VGJW01 > JAJXWQ01. Next base: position 24,701 of record JAJXWQ010000041.1, on the reverse strand, counting down.
GACACCCGGCAGTCCATCACGCAGTACTACTTCACGATCCCGGCCGAGGATCTCGATGTCGCACTGCACATCGAGGCGCTGCGCATGCGTGGCGTCGACGACAGCCAGAAGCTCTGGAACCACGAGCGCGGGGCGATCGAGCAGGAAGTCGCCGCGGACCACTCCAACCCCGAGTATCTGGCCTATCTCAAGCTTCGCAGGGTCATGTTCGCCGGAACGCCTTACGCGCGCACCGGATTGGGGACCCGGCGGTCGTTCAACAAGACCACGGCCAAGCTCCTCAAGAGCTTCCACGACAAGTGGTACTACCCGGACAACGCCGTCTTGATCGTCGCCGGCGACATCGATCCGCAGCGCACGATGGCGTCGGTCCGCCAGTACTTCGGATCGATTCCTGGCAAGGCCATCCCGGCGCACCCGGCGGTCGACCTCAAGCCGGTCAAACCTCAGACCCTGAGCGTGCCGTCGGATCTGCCCTACGACGTCACCTGGCTGGTCTATCGGGCCCCTGGCTTCGACCAGCCGAAGGACTACGCCGCCGCGACGGTGCTCTCGGACGTCCTGTCGAGCCAGCGCGGCACCTTCTACAACATGGTCCCGCAGGGCAAGGCGCTCGGCGTGGGATTCTCGCTCGATCCCATGCGTCGAGCTGGCCTGGCCTTCGCCGAGGTCGACTATCCCAAGGGAGCCGATGGCAAGGCGCTGATCGCCGATGCTCAGAAGATCCTGGCGGCCGACGCCGCCACGGGGGTGCCGGCGGACCTCGTCGCAGCCGCCAAGCGGCGTGAGGTCGCCAGCGCAGAGTTCGCCAAGAACTCGATCGAGGGGCTGGCCGACGCCTGGAGCCAGGCGGTCGCGGAGGAAGGCCGGAGGTCGCCAGACGACGACGTCAAGGCCATCGAGCAGGTCACGCCTGCCGCGGTCGACCGGCTCGCCCGGCAGATTCTCGATCCCGCCGACATGGTCACCGTCAATCTGGTGCCCCGGGCCTCGGGCAAGCCCGCCAGCCACGCATCCTTCGGCGGCGGCGAGAGCTTTGCCTCGTCCAACCCCAAGGATGTGAAGCTGCCAGCCTGGGCCGAGGCCTCGCTCTCGCGGCTATCCCTGCCCCCGGCTCCGCCCAAGCCCGTGGACCGGACGCTGCCCAACGGATTGCGGGTGATCTTCGTTCCCAACCACGCCAGCAAGACCGTCGTGGTCGAGGGCCAGGTCCAGAGCGACCCCCGGCTCGAGGAATCGATCGGTCAAGATGGCGTGGACGGCGTCCTCGGGGATCTGTTCTCCTACGGCACGACGACGCTCAATCGCGTCGCCTACCAGCGGGCGCTGGATAACATCGGCGCGATCGAATCGGCCGGCCGGAACTTCAGCCTGGAGGTGCTGGCACCGCAGTTCGACCGGGGCATGCAGCTCCTGGCGGACAACCTCTTGCATCCCGCCCTACCGCTCAAGGCCTTCAAGGTCGTGCAGCAGGAGCACGAGCAGGAAGTCGCGGGCGAGCTCCAGAGCCCCAAGTTCCTGACCCGCCTTGCCACGACCCGGGCTCTGGTTCCCCCGGGCGATCCGGCCCTCCGCCATGCGACCCCCCGATCCGTGGCCCGATTGACCCTGGCCGATGTCAGGGGCTACTACCGGGGAGTGTTCCGGCCCGATCTCACGACCATCGTGATCATTGGCGACATCACGGCCCAGCAGGCCCGGGCCGAAGTCACCAAGTACTTCGGCGACTGGGAGGCGGCCGGCCCGAGGCCCGCGACGCTGATGCGGCCCATTCCGCTCAACCACGCCAGCAAGGTCGTCGTCCCTGACAGCAGTCGGGTTCAGGACAAGGTGACGCTCGGGCTCAATCTCGAGATCAACCGCTGGGATCCTGGCTACTACGCCCTGCGGCTCGGCAACGAGGTCCTGGGCGGCGGGTTCAACTCGACGCGGCTCACCAAGGATCTGCGCGAGAACGGCGGCCTGGTGTACTACGTCTTCCCGATCCTCGACATCGGCCTGACGCGGTCGTTCTACGAGATCGAGTTCGGTTGCGATCCCAAGAACGTGACCAAGGCGCGAGCGATCGTCGAGCGCGACATCCACCAGATGCAGACGCAGCTGGTCACGCCGGCGGAGCTCAAGCAGGCCAAGACGATGGTGCTGCGGAGCATCCCGCTCTCGCTGGCCAGCGTGGCGGATACCGCCGACACCTACCTCGAGCTCGCCAAGGTCGGCTTGCCCCTCGACGAACCCGAGCGGGCGGCGCGGCATTACCTGACGCTGACCCGCCGGCAGCTCCAGGACGCCTTTGCGCGCTGGATCCCTGCCCGCGACATGGCTCAGATCGTGCAAGGACCCGATCCTCGCTAGCTGGCTGATACCCTGAACGGAGGGAGCGCGGGTCCGAAGACCTGCGCTCCCTCGTTCTTTAGAGCGTTTTCAGCTTGAAATGGTCCCTCTGCGCGGTCGCTTCGCTGCGCAACCGGTCCCATTTTGACCCCTTTGCCATATCAACTCAACCGAAAATCGCTCTAGAGCCCGCTAGCCACTACCAGGGATCCCGGCGCCAATCCAGGGTGGCGCACGGCCTCTGCGATCAGCCCCCCGAGTTACTTCGTGGCGCCGCCAGGAAGCCCGGCATCTTCGGCCGCCAGGAGGCCGAGAGCCGACCAGTCCAGGTCGCCGTAACCCCGGGCCTCGGCCGCCAGGAGGCGCTGCCAGATGACGGCCAGGGTAGGCATCGGGACCTGCCGAGCCGTCGCGGCCTCCATCGCCAGGCGCATATCCTTGAGCGCCAGCGGCATCGCGAAACCGGCCTCTGCCTGGAACTTCCCCTGGGCGATCCGGCCGCCATAGCCCTGGTAGACCGGGGCACCGAACAGCGTGCTCGTCAGCAGCGCGAGGTAGGCGCTCGGATCGACGCCGGCCTTGCGAACCAGGGCCAGGGCCTCGCCGAGGCTCTCGATCACGCTGGCGATGAGGAAGTTGCCCGAGAGCTTGACGACGTTCGCCTTCGCCGCCTCCGTCCCGAAAGAAAAGGTGGCCCGCCCCATGGCTTCGAACAGCGGGCGACACCTCTCGAGCGCGGCCTCCGCTCCGGCCGCGACGATCGCCAGCTGTCCCGCAGCCGCGGCATCCGGCCGACCGAAGACGGGAGCTGCGACGTAGCGGTGGCCCGCACGGGCGTGAGTGTCCTGCAACCGCTCCGAGAGGGCCACCGAAATCGTGCTCATGGAGGCGTGGACGGCCCCGGCTGCCATGGCGGGAAAAGCGCCCTCCGCTCCGAACAGGGCGGCCTCGACGGCCGCATCGTCGGCGAGCATGGTGACGATCGCCTCCGCGCCTGCGGCGCATTCGCGGGGAGATACCGCCACGCGGGCCTTGTCGCCGGTGGCCCGGGCCAGAGCCTCGGCTTTCGTGGCCGTGCGGTTGTACAGCGTCAGCTCGTGGCCCGCGGCGATCAGCCTCGCGGCCATGCCCTGGCCCATGTTTCCCAGTCCGATGAACCCAACCTGCATGGGCCCGAGAATAGCATGAGGTTGCCAGCTCCGGATCCGGCTCGGAAAAACCGTTGCCTCGCTCCGGCCTCCGGTCGCCTCGCCAGGCCCCAAGGACTTCAGCAGCGGCTACCCAAAGCCGCTTGCAGCGCATATCATGGGGCCATGCCGGAGTTGCCTGAAGTCGAGACGATACGGCGGGATCTGGAGCCCTGCCTGGTCGGCCGCCGGATCCTCCGGACCTGGTGCTCGGAAGGTCCCCGGTACGGCGACATCCAGGACGCCGCGGGCCTCACCGTGCGGGCCCTGCGACGGCGCGGAAAATACCTGCTGGCCGATCTCGCGGACGGCGAGGGCCGGACCGTACGCGAGCTCATCATCCACCTCGGCATGAGCGGCAGGTTGTTCATGGCGGCCAGCCGTCCGGATTCGCCCCACCTCCGGGCCGTCATCGAGCTCGACGGACCCGAGCATCTCTACTTCGACGACATGCGCAAGTTCGGCCAGCTCTGCGTGGTCCGGCCCGGCGACTACGCGGCCCTCGAGACGCTGGCGCGGATGGGTCCCGAGCCGCTGTCAGCCGACTTCGACGCGGCGGAGTTCTACCAGGCACTGGCGGCCTCGCGCGCCCCCGTGAAGGCCGTCTTGCTCGGCCAGCGGGTGGTGGCGGGGGTCGGCAACATCTATGCGGACGAGGCGTTGTTTTTGGCCGGGATCCATCCCGGCAGCCGGCGTGTTTCGCGCCCGCAGGCCCAGCGGCTGCACGCCGCCGTGAGGCAGGTGCTCGCGGAGGCGATCGCCAATCGCGGCACCTCCTTCAGCCTCTATCGCGACGGCCATTTCCGCCCGGGCAACCATTATCGGGAGCTCAAGGTCTACGGCCGCGAAAACCAACCCTGCCCGCGCTGCCAGACGGCCCTATGCAAGACGCGGATCGCCGGCCGCGGTACGCATTTTTGCCCCGTCTGTCAGCAGGCGGTGCGAGCCAGCGCCAAGGTGCGGGCGCAGCCCCACTAGGCCTTTTGCAGTTCCCACCAAGACCGATCTAGCGGGCTGCGAGCGACCGCTGGTCTGCTTCGGTATCCCTGGCCACGTAGTGGCAGCCCATGCTCTGACGGGCCTCGGATGCGGCCTTGAGCACGACCATCGCCGCCCGGATGCCGTTGCGCAGGCCGAGGATGGCGTCGCTCATCTCCGCCGTTGCATAGAAATCCTCGATCTCACGCTGGAGCTCGCTCAGGATCTTGTGGGCGCGCTCCATCCGCCGGGGCGTACGCACCAGGCCGACGTAGTTCCACATGGTGTGCTGGATCATCAGCCAATCCTGGGCAACCAGCGCGGGATCGACGGGCTCCCTTTCGTGCTCCCAGGCCGGCACCGGGGGCATGTAGCCATCCTCGTGCAGGGTCTCTGCGGCCTTCTGCCCGGCGCGCGTGCCCCAGACCAACCCCTCGAGCAGGCTCGTCGACGCGAGCCGGTTGGCTCCGTGCAAGCCCGTGCAGGACACCTCTCCGACGGCGAACAGGCGCTTCATGCTGGAGCGGCCCCAGAGGTCGACCGCGACGCCCCCGCACGAGAAGTGCGTTGCGGGCACGACCGGGATGGGCTCTGCCGCGGGATCGAAGCCCAGGGACTGGCAGGTGCTGTAAATCTCGGGGAAGTGCGCCACGATCCAGTCCTTGGGCTTGTGGGAAATATCGAGGTAAGCGCAGGGCTCGCCCGTCTCGAGCATCAACCGGTGGATCCCGCGGGCGACGACGTCGCGGGGGGCCAGCGAGCCGTCCGGGTGGAAGCGGTGCATGAACTCGCGGCCGGCGCTGTCGACCAGGCGGGCACCCTCGCCCCGCAGGGCCTCCGAAAGCAGGAACCGGCCGCTGTAGTGATACAGGGCCGTGGGATGGAACTGCACGAACTGCATGTTGAGCAGACGCGCCCCGGCCCGGTCGGCCATGGCGATGCCATCGCCGCGGGCTCCGGGCGGATTGGTGGTGTGGAGGTAAAGGCGCCCGATGCCGCCTGATGCCAGGATCGTCTTCCGGGCCAGGATCGGGGTCACGCGGCCGGTATCCTCGGAAAAGACATAGGCCCCGACGCAGGTGGGCTCCTTGTACACGTCGGTCGAAACCTGCGAATGGTGCGACAGCGTCAGCAGATCGACGGCCGAATGCCGGTACAGGACCCGTATCTTGGGGTGCTTGAGGATCCCACCCACGATGCCCTGCTCGATCGCCTTGCCGGTGCGGTCCTGCTGGTGAATGATGCGGGCCACGCTATGCGCGGCCTCCTGGGTGCGATGCAGGTTGCCATCCACCCGGTCGAAGGGCACGCCGAACCGCTCGAGGAGGATGTTCTCGACGAGCTTGGGGCCCTCCTCGGCCAGCTGCCGCGCCGCGGGCTCCCAGACCAGGCCCGCCCCGGCCGCCACGATGTCGGCCACGAGCTTGTCAGGGCTATCCTCGTCGCCGCGGTAGATGATGCCGCCCTGAGCGTAGTAGGTGTTGGATTCTTCGGCGCTGGTCTCCTTGGTGACCAAGATGACCTCGGCCCCTCGATCCGCCGCAGCGAGGGCGGCCGCGCTGCCTGCAATCCCGGACCCGATGACCAGGACATCGGTTTCGAGGTAATCGTGCATGCTCATTCCTTGTCGAAAGATGTGCCCGGGAATCAGGCTCAAGACCGGGCGGTCAGCACTCCTTGCGCCAGCATCCGATCGATGGGGACCCGCGCTCGGCCAGCAAGATCGGGGGCGACCTCGACCACGGGGGCGAGATCGCGCAGCGCAAGGTAAACCTTCTCGAGCGTGTGGACGCGCATGTACGGGCATTCGTTGCACGAGCACCCGCTCTCGGGGGGAGCCGCCATGAAGGTCTTGTCGGGGGAGCTCTTGGCCATCTGGTGCAAGATCCCCGCCTCGGTGGCCACGATGAACGTACGCGCGGGGCTGGCCGCCGTGAAATCGAGCAAAGCCTTGGTCGAGCCGATGAAGTCGGCCTGCTCCAGCACGGACTCCTCGCACTCGGGGTGAGCGATGACCAGGGCGTCGGGATGCTGGACCTTGAGCTGGATCAGGCGCTTCTGACTGAAGAGGTCGTGCACCTGGCAGCTCCCGGGCCAGAGGACGAGTTCGCGCCCCGTCCGGTTGGCCACGTAGCGCCCGAGGTGGCGGTCCGGGGCGAACAGGACCGGCCGATCGTCCGGCAGGCTCTCGACGATCGCCACGGCGTTGGAACTCGTGCAAATGACGTCCGACAGCGCCTTGACCTCCGCCGAGCAGTTGATGTAACTGACCGCCGGACTCCCCGGGTAGGCCTCCTTCCACCGCGCGAATTCCTCGGCCGGGCAGGAATCGGCCAGCGAGCAACCGGCATCCAGGTCGGGCATCAGCACCAGGCGATCGGGGTTCAGGATCTTGGCCGTCTCGGCCATGAAGTGCACGCCGCAGAAGAGGATCACCTCGGCGTCGGTCGCCTTGGCCTGCTGCGAGAGGGCCAGGCTGTCGCCCAGGAAATCCGCCACGTCCTGGATATCGGGTTCCTGGTAGTAGTGCGCCAGGATGACGGCGTTACGCTCTCTCTTGAGCTCGGCGATGGCTCCGAAGAGGTCGGTGGGAATCTCGGATCTTGGTGTCATAAGCTTTCATCTCGAGGCTGGGCCCTCGAGGCTCCCGAGCCGAGCCACCGGAGGTTCCATAGCAAGGATCATTGTACCGCCATTGGCCTCGAACGAAAGACAGCGAGCGAGGACTCACCAGCCAGCCAGGGGGTATAGTAGGCCAGGAAGCCCGCCCCATCGTCCACGACAGAAGGAGCCTTGGTTGAACTGCCCGCATTGCTCGGGCGCTGTGCAGGCCGGACAGCGATTCTGCGGCCAGTGCGGGCAGGCCCTCGCAGCAGCCGGTGGCCAGTGCGGCCAGTGCGGCAAGGAGCTCGGGCCGGGCCAGCGCTTTTGTGGGAATTGCGGGGCATCCGCAGCTGGCAGCGGACCGCTGCCTCCGACCGGGGCCCTGCAGCCAGCTGCGGACGTTACCGGCGATCGCCGCATCGTGACGGTGCTGTTCACCGACGTTTCCGGGTTCACCGCCATGTCCGAGAAGCTTGATCCCGAAGCCGTCACCGAGATCATCAACAACTTCTTCAAGGTCCTGGTCGAGCCGATCTACCGCTACGGCGGCGTCGTGGACAAGTACATCGGCGACGCGATCATGGCCCTTTTCGGCGCGCCGGTCGCCCACGAGGACGATGCCGAACGCGCCGTCCGGGCGGCCTGGGAGATGCAGCAACGGGCGCAGAAACACGCAGAAGCCCTCGAGAAGCAGACCGGCATCCTGCTCAAGGTTCGCATCGGGTTGAATACCGGCCTGGTGGTGGCCGGGCAGGTGGGAGCTTCACAGCGCTCGGACTACACGGTGATGGGAGATACGGTCAACCTGGCCCAGCGCATGGAATCCAACGCCCGCGTGGGCAAGGTCCTGGTGACGGCCGAGACTTACCAGCAAACGCGGCACGCATTCCGCTTCGAGGCCCTTGCCGCCATCAAGGTCAAGGGCAAGGCCGAGCCGGTCGACGTCTTCGAGCTGGCTGGCCCCGTGTCGAGAACTCGCGCCCTGGGGACCGAGGAAGAGGTCTTCGTCGGCCGGCAGCTCGAGCTCCAGACGCTCGACGCATACTGGTCCGCCACGATGCAAGGACGGCCGCACCTCGTCATGCTGGCGGGGGAGGCTGGCGTCGGCAAATCCGCAACGGCGCGTCGCCTGGTCAAGCGGATGCTCGAGGACCAGGCGGACATCCGGTATGCTCGCTGCCCATCCTACGAGCTCCAGACCGCCTACGCGATGGTTTCCGATCTCCTGCGCTCCTGGATCGGGGTCTCGGACCAGGATCCGGCCAGCCGGACGCGGTCAGCGCTCGAGAGCTTCGTGGCGAAGTGCGCGCCCGACGATGAGCGAGCCCTGGCGCTCCTGGGCCATCTTCTGGCGCTCGAGGTAGACAACCCGGACGTGGCCAGCCTCTCGCCCCGGCAGGCCCGGACCGGCGCGTTCATCACGCTGGACGACATCGTGGTGTCCCTGGCGCGCAAAGGTCCGGTCGTGCTGTTCCTCGAGGATCTCCACTGGGCTGACGAGGCCTCTGTTGAGTGGCTCTGCGGCTTGCTGGAACGAGTGTCTACCGAAAACGGCCACCTGCCATTGCTCGTCCTGTGTCAGACCCGCTCCGAGCTTCCCACCTTGCGGGCGGCGGCCGAGCGGCTTCCAGGGACCCAGCTTTCCATCGGCCCGCTGCTGCCGGCCGATATCGAGACCATGGCGACGCTGCACCTCGGAGCCACGATCGAAAGCCTCCCGGGTCCGGTGCAGTCCGTGGTGACGCATGCCCTGGACCGGGCCGAAGGCAACCCGTTCTACCTGGCCGAGGTCCTGCGGGCCCTGACCGAAGGGGGGATCCTGGTCCGTAGCGGGGCCACCTGGACCATGGGCAAGGCGGCCGAGGGAATCCTGCCCACGAGCGTCCGCGGGGCCGTCTCGGCTCGTCTCGACAGGTTGTCCGTCGCCTCGCGACAGTTGCTGCAGACCGCAGCGGTCATCGGCAAGCGCTTCACCCGGGAACTGCTGGCGAGCGTGCTGGGCCGGGAGGTCGATCCCCTCGACGAGCTCCTGACGCAAAAGCTCTTGTTCGTGCGGGGCGAAGAAATCGGGTTCACGCAGACGCTCATCTGGGAAGTAGCCTACGAGACCCTCTTGATCTCGCACCGGAGGGAGCTCCACCGGAAGGTCGGCGCGGCGCTCGAGGACCACGCCGGCCCGGACGTCGGACCGAACGCAGCCACGATCGCCGAGCACTTCATCCGTGCCGAGGACGCTCCCCGGGCGGCTCATTATCTCTACCTGGCCGCCGACCATGCCCGGGCCTCTTCGGCCATCGCGGAGGCCATGGATTTCTACCGCAAGGCCCTCGAGTGGCACGCGACCGAGCAAGACGAAGCGGGCCTCAAGAAGAGCGCCGGGCAAGATCCTGCCAAGACCCTCGCGACGGCGGCTCCGGTGGCTTTCCCCAAGGCCGAGGTCCTGCTGCAGATGGCCTTGCTCGAGACCCTGCGAGGCGAACTCGAGACGGCGATCTCCCATCTCGACGCCCACGAGGCTCTGGCGGGCCGATCGGTTCGCAGCATTCGGGCCCGCGGAGACGTGCTCGAGCGCGCAGGCGACTTCACCGGAGCACTGGCGACCTATCGCGAGGCCGGGGAGCTCGCCGTCGGGCAATCCCTGGAGCAGGCCCGGGTCTGGGCTTCGGAGGGAAACATCCTGCGCCGGATGGGCGAGTACGAGGCGGCGATCGCCCTTTGTCACAAGTCCTACGTCGAGCTCGAGGCCGCCCAGCAGCCGGCCGAGGCGGCCTTCGTGCACGGGGTGCTGGGGATCTCCTACCATCGCATGAACGACTTCGAAAGCGCCCTGCGAGAGCATTCGGCCGCCCTGCGGCTTCGCGAGAAGGCCGGCGATATCGACGGCGTGGCCAAGACCCACAACAACCTCGGCATGCTGGCGGTCTCGATCGGGCGCTGGACCGAGGCCTACCAGCACTACAGCCGGGCCCTCGCGATGTTCCGCAAGCTCGGCGATCGTCCGCATCTCGCGATGATGCTCAACAACCTCGGCGATCTGCTCCTCAAACAGGGCGACGATGCGATGGCCGAGCGCCACTTCCAGGAAGCCTACAAGCTCGCCGCGCAGATGGGCGATCGCATGAATGCCTTGACGGCGCTGGGCAACCTCGGCTTCTCGCTGCTTTCCCGGGGCATTCCCCAGGAGGCCCTGTCCCAGCTGGACGCCTGCCTGGTCCAGGCAGCCGAGGCAGGCCACAACGAGTTCGGCCCCGAGCTGCAGCTCGGCAGGGCGCGGGCCTTCATCGCGCTCAAGGACCCGGACGCGGCCTCCGCAGCCCTCGATCTGGCGGTCGCCGAGTCGGCGGGTAACACGCAGTTCATGGCCCTGGTCGATCAGGTTCGCTCGGAGCTGGCGCTGGCGGCCGGCGATCGCGAGGAGGCGCTCGAGCTTGCCAGGCGTTCCATGTCCGTCCTGAGGGACTCGGGCATGCAGCTCGAGCTGGGTCGCACCCTGATCCTCCTGGTGCAGGTCGCTCCCATCCAGGAGGCCGAGAGCCACGCGCGCGAGGCCCTCGAACTCCTGTCACGGCTCGGGGCCCGCAAAGAGCTCCAGGCGACCCAGCAGGCCTGGCAGGAGCGAGCCTCCGAGCTGCGCGCGGCATCCTCTTCGTGACGATCCCTCAAGTCCGCGCGGGAACGCGCCGAAGGCAGGAACATGGATCGCCTTCCCGACCTGTTCCCTCCGCTATCGCGCACCGTCGACTTGACGATCGAGCTCCTGCGGCGCCAGCCGGTCGCCGAGGCGCTCTCTCGCGACCTCGCACGCCTGGCCAGGACCTACCGGGACTGCGCCGAGGAAGCGGTTTTCGTGCGCATCCGGTTCGGCCAGGGGCACATCGACGGCTGGTACCGCCCCGGGGCGCGCGAGTTCGAGCCGACCGGGTTCTGGCCGACGCTCGAGACGGCCTGACAGCAAGAACCCGATGACGGGAACGACGCTGCTGATCGCCCTGGTCGTCGCCACGGGATCCGTCATCCCGACCGGCGCCGGCACGCCGAGAATCCCGTCCAGCACCGCTCACCGGCCCACGCGGCGGATCCTGGAGCCCCATCCACCCAGGAACGAGTTTCGTGCGGGCGCAGGGGACCACGCGCTGCATGCGACCCGCAACTATCGCGTGAGGCCCGGCGAGACCCTGTGGACCATCGCCCGCAAAGAGTACGGATCGGCCGCCGCCTGGAGCGATCTCTACCGGCTCAACCGCACGGCGATCGGGTCCGATCCGGCCGATCTCAGGCCGGGAACCGTCCTCGTCCTGTCCGCCCGCTCGCCGGTCGCCCCAGCCCGGCACGCGCTACCTGCGGCGTCCCATACTCCCGTCGTCCGCGCAGCCCCTGGCCCCGCGCGGTCGACGGGGCGCCAGGCTCCGCCAGCTGGTCTACGCGATCCCTTCGAGTTCGGTGGGGCTCCGCACCGCTAGAGCGTCGATCAGGTTAGCCTCGAGGATCGACGGCTCAGCGCTCCTATGATCTCCTGGCAGTGCGGATCACCACCTGCCAGGAGGTCTTATGCGTTGGGATGTTCCCGAGAAGCTTTCGGCCAAGGAGGCCGTCGTAGTTCGGCGCCTACATCGGGGTGGCCGGTTCTATGTTTTTCTGCGAGAGGTGCGCCATCTTTTGTTTGACGATGGCTTCCAGGGGCAGCTGGAACGTGCGTACGGCACGGCGAGGGGAACTGCGCCCATTCCGCCCGCTCTTCTGGCAATGGTGACGCTGCTGCAAGCCTATGACCAGGTGAGCGACCACGACGCTGTTGAGGCTGCGGTGATGGACCGGCGCTGGCAGCTGATCTTGGGGTGCTTGGACTGCGAGAAGGCGCCATTTTCCCAAGGCGTTCTGGTTGCCTTCCGGGAGCGCATGGTCAAACACGACCTCGACAAGCTGCTGCTTGATCGCACGATCCAGATCGCCAAGGAGACCGGGAAGTTCGGCTGGAAGAACCTCAAGGTCGCCCTGGACTCCTCGCCGTTGCTCGGGGCCGGGCGAGTTGAGGACACCTGGAACTTGATCGCCAGAGCCATGTCGACCGTGATCGACTGCGCGGCCGCCGCCTTCAATCTCGATCGCCGGGATGTTCTGGCGGGCGCCGGCGTGTCCCTCCTGGCAGGGCCCAGCCTCAAGGCTGCCCTCGACATTGACTGGGACGACCCCGAGCAGCAGGCAGAGGCCCTTCAACGGCTACTGGCCGAGGTCGAGAGTTTGCGGAGCTTCGTAGCCCAGCGGTCGTCCGGTGGGGATCTGGATGCCAAACTCGAGAAGGCACTTGTCTTGCTCGCCCGGGTCCTCGAGCAAGACCTCGAGCCGGACCCCACGGGTGGGGGACGGAGCCGGATCCGTAAGGGAACGGCGCGAGATCGGCTGCCCTCCCTGGGCGACCCCGAGATGCGTCACGGCCGGAAGAGCCGGTCCAAGCGCTTCAACGGCTACAAGAGACACGTGACCACGATCCTCGGGACCGGGCTCATCGCGAGCGCTCTCGTCCTGCCTGCCAACGCCGCCGAGCACGAGGCCCTACCCACCTTGCTCAAGGATGCGTCGCACTTGGGCGAACTGGAGGAGCTCAAGATCGACCGAGGCTACCTGGCCAATCCCGAGGTCCTCGACCTCTACCGCATGGGAAAGATCATCACCTGCAAACCCTGGCCGCAGAGGAATCATGGCCGCTTCACCAAGGAGCAGTTCCGCATCGACCTGCAGGCCAAGACAGTGACCTGCCCGGCGGGGCTGACCGCCGAGATCACGGGACTGGATGCCAAGTTCGGCCGCACCGACTGCGGGAAATGCGATCTCAAGCCCCAGTGCACCAGCGCAGCGGCCAGGACGATCTCGATCAACCCCCACGAGGAACTCCACATCCAACTGAGAGAACACCGCAAGACCCCCGCCGGGAAAGCCGCCCTCAGGGAGCGAGTAGCCGTCGAGCATTCCCTGGCGTCCGTTTCAGGGGTACAGGGGAACCGCGCACGCTACAAAGGCGCCAGGAAGAACACCCTGGACGTCCGTAGAGTGGCGGCAATACTCAACCTCCAGGCACTACAACGGGCCTCCAGGGAGTCCCAGAGGCCCGTTGCTTGATTAACCTGATTGCGTCTCTAGAGTTCTCCCAACCTGGTGGGATCCGGAATGGGGAGTCAAACGGGTCCCGGTTGCGCAGCGTAGCGACCGCGCAGAGGGACCCGTTCAAACTGCAAATCCGGCCTAGCCAACCAGGCTCGAGCCAGCCGCAGCATCGACGGCGAGCAGGGCCCGGGGGTGGAGCTTGACGAAGGAGGCCGGCACCATCGGGTCAAGCACCGGGAGCACGGCCCGGCTCACGATCTCGGCCTTGGCGGCTCCGGTGGCCAGCAGCATGACCTCGGCGGCGTTGAGCAGCGTCGCCATCCCCATCGTCAGCCCTGCCCTCACGTGCGACAGGGCCGCCGGGAGCAGCTCCCGGGTCTGCCGGCTCAGCTCCTCGACGTGGGTCGCGGGGAAGAGGACCGGGCCCGGCTCGTTCATCGCGATATGCCCGTTGGGCCCGATGCCCAGAACGCTCAGGTCGATGCCTCCTGCAGCCAGGATCCGCGCCTCGTAGGAGCGGCACTCCAGGTCCGGATCGCCAGCGCTGCCATCTGGAACGAAGCAGCGCTCGGGTGCGAGGTCTACCCTGGAAAAGAGGTGCTGGCGGAAGAAGCCCGCAAAGGACAGCGGATCGTCCGGCGCAACCCCGAGGTACTCGTCGAGGGCGAACACCGTGGCCTGGGCAAAGGAGACCTCGCCAGCGCGGTACCGCCGGACCAGGGCGTCGTAGACCGGCACCGGGGTCTTGCCGGAGGCCAGCGCCAGCACGCTGGCGGGCCTGGCACGCAGGCGGTCGACGATGCGCTGGGCGATCGCCTCCCCCAGGGTCTCGGGATCCGGGAAACGGTAGCTGTCCATGTGCTTTTCATCCACGGGGATACGACAGGGGGTTCGGCGCGGCCATCAAGACGACAGGGGCGGCGCATCCGTCGCCGATCGCCGTCCGAAGGCGTACAGGATGAGCGCCAGGACGCCGAAGGGGATCAGGGTCAGTGCATCCGCCCACGGCCCCCCGTAGAAGGGGTTGTGCAGCGTCATCCAGGTGTTGATCTGCTCCGAGAACCGATCCAGGCTCCCCGCGACGAACGCGATGATGATGCCGGCCAGGGCGCCGCCCGCGATGTACCCGGACGCCAGGAGCACGCCCGGGCTCTTGTCGTACTCGGCAGCCAGCTCTTCGGGCGTCAGGTTGCGGTGTGCCAACCGTCTGGCCGTATGGCGATCGGCGAACCAGCGCACGAGGCCACCGGCGAGAATGGGGGTGGAACTCGACAGCGGGAGATAGACGCCGACGGCAAAAGCCAGCGAGGGGATCCCGCTCATCTCGAGGACGATCGCGATCAGGGCTCCGACCAGGACCAGTCCCCACGGCAGCTGGCGACTGAGGATGCCCTTGATGATGTAGCTCATCAAGACGGCCTTGGGGGCGCTGAACTTGGTGACGTGGCTGCCGTCGGGGCGCGTATCGAAGCGGCCGTTGATGCCCGGATCGACCAGGTACACCGGAACGCCCGCGGCGTTGACCAGGTACTCGCCCTCAGGCCCGACCGCGGGATTGGTGTTCTGCCAGGTGCGGTAGACGTGATGATCGCTCAGCGCCTGCGGCCCTTGCAGGGTGGCTCGAGGGAAGAGGACCGACAGGTTGGCGCGCAGGGTGGCCGGGAAGTTCACCTGTCTCTGCACGCCCACCCGGCCCGCGGGCCCCGCGGTATGCTGCACGGTCACCTGCGGAACATAGACCGTGCCCGCGGCGTTGAGCTGCAGCAGGATCGGGCCCAGGACCAGCGCCGACGCGAGGGCTCCGAGGAGGATGGCGATCTGCTGGTAGCGCGGAGTCGAACCGACCAGGTAGCCGGTCTTGAGGTCCTGAGAGGTGGCACCGGCATTGCCTGCCGCAATGCACACGATCGCGCCGACCGAGAGCGCGGTGACGTAGTATGCCGGGCTGGTCCAGCCCATCAACAGGAAGAGCAGCGAGGTGAGCAGCAGGGTCGCCACCGTCATTCCCGAGACCGGGTTGGAAGACGATCCGATCTCGCCGGTGAGGCGGCTCGAGACCGTGACGAACAGAAAGCCGAAGATCACGATGAGGAGCGCGCCGAGGAGGTTCATGTGGAGCGGTCTGGCCAGGGTGATGAGCACCACGACCGCCCCGATGCCGCCCACGACGAGGCCCATGGGCAGGTCGCGATCCGTCCGCTGGCGCCCGCCCAGGGATCCCGCCGCAGCCCGGAGGTTCGAGAGGCCCGCCCGCAGGCTTCCCCAGATCATCGGCAACGAGCGAACCAGGCTGATGATGCCGCCGGCGGCCACCGCCCCGGCTCCGATGTAGAGCACGTAGGTGCCGTGGATGTCCTCCGGTCCCATCTGGCGGATGGGTACCGTCCCGGGCGCGATCGGCCCGACCGCGTGCGATCCGAAGTAGCCGATGAGAGGGATCAGGACCAGATACGCCAGCACGCCGCCACCGGCCATCGCCGCCGAGATCTTGGGTCCGATGATGTAACCGACGCCGAGCAGCGCCGGATTGACCTCGATCGAGGCCGACGCACCGCGCAGCGGATTGCCGAAGACCTTGGCCGCCGTGTCCTTCCAGGTCCGGAAGACCTCCTCGAGCACGTAGTAGACGAACCCGATACCGAAGCCCGAGAAGATCGTGAGCGCTCCGAGCGTGGCATGCCGGGAATCCATCACGACCGCCGAGCCGGACTTGCCATCGGCAGGGAGCAGACCGGCCACCTGGCGAGACTCGAGCGAAGCCCCGGCCTTGAGCACCTCGGCGCACGCGGTGCCTTCGGGGTACTTGAGCTGGCCGTGCTGCCGCACGATGAGGGCACGACGCAGGGGGATCATCATCAAGATGCCGAGCAAGCCCCCCAGGATGCCCACGAGGATCACCCGCGTGATCTCGAGATTGAAGCCCAGGATCATGATCGCGGGCATCGTCACCCCGATGCCGAACGCCAGGGACTCGCCGGCCGACCCCGCCGTCTGCACGATGTTGTTCTCGAGGATCGAGGTGTTCTTGAAGCCCAGGCGCGACAGGAGGTTGAAGACCGTGATGCTGATGACGGCCACCGGGATCGAGGCGCTGACCGTGAGGCCCACCTTGAGGACCAGGTAGAGCGACGACGCCCCGAAGACCATCCCCAGGAAGACGCCGAGGATGAGGGGGATCACGCTCAGCTCGGGAAGGCTGGCTTCAGCGGGGATGTAGGGGCGAAAAGTGCCGTCCTCGGCCGGTATCACGGTCGAGACCTCGCCCTCAATGGCTTGCGCTCCAGGCTCCATCGCTGCTACCTGCCTTCCGGAGCGCGCTGGCCTGGGCCATCGGGCTCCACCCCGCAAAGGCAGGGCTCCGGGCAGACCACCGGTTGCTTCGGCGCCACCTGACCCCGCCGTGTCTACCAGAGGGCCGCAGCGCGGCATTCTTCGAGACGTGCCACTGTACCGCGAGGCCGCCAACCGGGGCAAGTTCGCGCTCCCCTCGACGCGAGAGCGGCAAGCGCCGCGGGGTATAGAATGAAAGACCTGCCCCCTCCCCGGAACGTCGCGGATTCGGCCAGGAGCCCACCGGAGATCTCGAAGCCTTTGAATTGCCCCAGCTGTCAGGCTCCCTTGCCGCAGAAAGCCAATTTCTGTGGGCTCTGCGGGGCGAGGCTCACCGGGGGCGATGCGCCGCAGTACAACCCCTCGGATCCCGGCCGGGGTTCCGGGCCGCTCGGTCCGGCGCGAGCCGGAACGGGGGAACTGGTACAGGGCGGCTTCCGCCCCGGGACCGGCAGCCTTGCAGCCCCCTTGCATCGCCCGGGCTCGAGCGCCCTGGCTGAAAGCTCGGATGGCATACCGGTCGGAGACCGGCGTGTCGTAACGATCCTGTTCACCGACGTCTCGGGCTTCACGAGCATGAGCGAGCGCCTGGACCCCGAGCAGGTGCGCGAGGTCGTCAACTCATTCTTCAAGGTCCTGGTCGAGCCCATCTACCGCTTCGGCGGGGTCGTCGACAAGTACATCGGCGACGCCATCATGGCCGTATTCGGAGCGCCGGTCGCGCACGAGGACGATGCCGAGCGAGCGGTGATGGCCGCGTGGACGATGCAGAACGCGGCCAAGGCCTTCTCCGCCAAGATGAAGCCGCGCATCGGCACCGAGCTCAAGGTCCGAATCGGGCTCAACACGGGCCTGGTGGTCGCCGGGGCGGTCGGAGGTGACCAGAAGCAGGATTACACGGTTCTGGGGGATGCCGTGAACCTCGCCCAGCGCATGGAGTCTTCCGCCAAGCCCGGGGACGTCCTGGTCACCCACGAGACGCAAAAAGCCACCGCACAGCGCTTCGAGTACGCGGACGGCGTGCCGATCAAGGTCAAGGGCCGCAAGGAAGCCGCCATCACCTACGTCCTGCTGGGGCCCCGGGACCCCGGGAGTGTGTATCGCGACCGCCTGCCGATGATCGGTCGCGACGACGAGATGAGCCAGCTGCGGGTCGCCCTCGGGCGTGCCCTCAACGAATCTCCGCAGGCCATCAACCTCGTGGGCGACGCGGGCATGGGCAAGTCGCGCCTGTGCCGCGAATTCGCCGTCGATTTCGCGGACCGGGGCCTCGGACGCCTGATCACCGGAAGGGCGCTGTCGTATGCCGAGGACACCCCCGACATCCTGTTGCAATCCCTTGTTGCCGATACCCTGGGGGTGCCGGCAACTCCTCAGGCCGACGAGGTCATAGGCCGGGCTCGCGCGCTGCTCGAACGCCTGGGGGGCCCCGACGAGGTCGCGGTCGCCCTCCTGGCTGCCGCCATGGGCGTCGAGCACCCCCAGGCGCCCCGCGACCCCGCCCACCTCAGGGAGGGCCAGTTCGCCACCGTCAGCGAGTTGCTGATCTCGCTTGCCAAGGAAGCGCCGCTGGTCGTCATCCTGGAAGATCTCCAGTGGGCCGACTCCTCGAGCTTGCAATGGCTGCGAGACTTTCTCGGCCGACTCGAGGACCAGCCGGAGTTACCGCTGGTCGTGATCTTGCAGTTCAGGCCTTCGGCGGACAAGGATTTCTCCGAGGACGTCGGACCGGGACGCACGCGGATCGAGGTCGGGCCCCTGGGCCTCGAGGATCGCTGGCGGCTCGTCCACGCGGTGCTCGACGAGATCGAGCCCGACACGCTCGAGGCGGTGAAGACCTCCCCCGCCCGCGCCGTCCTCGAGCAGATCATTCGCCAGGCCGACGGCAATCCGCTCTTCCTCATCGAACTGGTAACGAATCTCCTCGAGAACGATGCCCTGGAGAAAGGGGCCAAGGGCTGGGAGGTGCACGGGATCGCGGGCGAGATGACGCTGCCGATCGGGCTGTCGGGCGTCATCGCGGCGCGCCTCGACCGCCTCCCGCCCGAACAACGCCTCCTCTTGCAGGTTGCCAGCGTCGTGGGCCGGGAGTTCGATGCCCAGCTCGTTGCGACCTTGATGGGGATGGGAGACATTTCCCAGCTCGCAGCCGAGCTCATCCTGGCCGATCTGGTGGTCATCCGTGAGAACGAGACCTATGCGTTCAGCCAGGCGGTCGTCCAGGAAGTCGCCTACCAGAGCTTGCTCATCAGCACCCGGCGACGCCTGCACGGCGAGGTCGCGAGGTTCCTCGATGCCCGGGGGGGATCCGACCAGCCACAGGTGCTGGCCCGCCACTACAAGCTGGCCGAGATGCCCGACAAGGAGCTGAGGTACCTCTTCCTCACCGGCGAGAAGGCCCGGCTCAGCCATCGGATTCCCGAGGCCATTCTCTTTGGCAGCCAGGTACTCAAGCGGCTGGAAGAGCCGGGGCAAGTCGAGGTCGTGCCGCGCAGCCGCGTGCTGCAGAGCCTGGGTGAGGCCGAGATGGTAGGCGGACAGTTCGCCTCGGCCCAAGAGCACCTCGAGCTGGCGCGCCAGCGAGCGACGAACCCCCGCGAGACCGCCTCGATCCTCCTCCGGCTGGCTGAAATCTTCGAGCGGCTGGGCGACTATCCCGCGGCCCTCGAGAGGCTCACCGAGGCCCTCGGAGCGCTCGCGTCGCAGCCGGACACCAAGCTGAACGCGCAAGCCCTGGCGGCACTGGCATCGGTTCGCATGCGTCTGGGGGACCACGACGAAGCGATCAAGCTGGCCTTCCAGGGCCTGGCGCTGGTATCCAAGGACCAGCCGGTCGAGGCGGGGATGTGTTACTCGGTGCTCGGCGTCAGCTACCAGCGCATGGGCAACCAGGAGAACGCGATGAGCGCGCACATGCGAGCGCTGGCCTTGAGGGAGCAGGCCGGGGATCTCCAGGGGCTGGCCAAGAGTTACAACAACCTCGGCAGCGCCTACCAGGAGCAGGGGCAGTGGAAGAACGCTCTCGAATGCTATTCCCGAGCCCTGGTCCTGTTCAAGCGGGTCGGCGATCGGGGGTACCTCGCGATGGCCCTGACCAACCTCGGCAGTCTTCACCGGGAGCGAGGCGAGCTCGAGGTCGCCGAGAAACACTTCCGCGAGGCGCTGCAGATCGAGCGGGCCCTCGGCAACTCCCGCAATGTCGGCTGGACGCTGCTCGGCTTCGGTGACCTCCTGTTGCGCTACCGCCGCTTCCGGGAGGCGCTGGCTCAGGTCAACGAAGCCATCTCGATCCTCGATGGCATCGGCATCAAGGACGCCAGCGAACCCTACCGCCTGCTCGGCGAAATCATGCTCGAGCTGGGCAACCGGGTGGAGGCGGGCAAGGCCCTGGCCGAGGCCGAGCGCCGGGCCAACTCTTCCGCCAAGCGCGCCGATCAGGCGGCCGTTTTCCGTGCCATCTCCCGGTTTCACGAGCTCGGGGGTGAGCTGGACCAGGCCGAGAATTATGCGAGCAGGGCGCTCGAGCTCGTGGACCGTCGCTTGCACCGGCTCGAATCGGCTCGTGCCCGTATCCAGCAGGCGAGCGTCCTCAAGCGCCTCGGCCGCGTCGACGAGGCCGACACCCTCTACGCGCAGGCCAACGCCGAGTTCGAGTTACTGGGAGCCGTTCCGGAGCGCCGGGCCTAGGCCTTTTGCAGTTTGAACGGGGCCCGGTGAAGCTGCCGGCGCAAGCCCTGCCCCTCTGGGGGGAATATGGATAGAGGGCCGAGGAGGCCCTTCGATGCGCGACATCACGCGAGCCGGCTCGGACGGCGCCAGGACCTCGGCTCGGCCCCAGCCACACGGTGGCAAGGGACCGACGCCCGCGCCCTGCGGCCGCGACCAGGTCCGGCTGCTCGCTTCGACCGCACCCAAGGATGTCGCGGCAGGGCCGGCGGCCGTGATCGCCTTGCAACAGATCCGAGCGCAGCTCGAGACCGCCGCCAGCGTGACCGACATCCAGGCGTTGCTGGATCGTGCCCAGGCACTGGTGGAGGGGCTCACGGGCGAGCCGGGAGCCAGCGGCCCGGGCACCGTCGGCGACCAGGCGATCACCCTTCGCGACCAGTTGCAAGCGGCCGCCAGCGCCGCACTTACCCTCTCGAGCCTCGATTCGGCCCTCGCCGGCCCCGATGGCTCGGCCAAGGCCGAGGCCATCGGCAAGTGTCGCAGCGCTCCGGACCTGGCCCAGCAGCAGCTGGCCCGGCTCGGCCTCCTGGCGGGATCCCCCTGCTACCAGGCCGCGTCGCAGCAAGCCAGCGCGATCCGGTTCGAGACGACCGGCTACACGCCCGCCGCCCAGCCCGGAGCCAAGGATTTCCACCAGGATCGGACCATCGAAGCGAGTAGCCCGCCCTCCGGCGACGAGTCGGATTCGGCACGGATCTCGGCGGCCCGAGCCACGCTCGCTCGGAACGTCGACCTGGAGAAGCAGGCCCTTGCCAAGCTCGCACCGGCGGATCGAGCTCGCTACGAACAGATCGCCCGGGGCCTGGCCGATCACCCCGAGGCCCACCTGGTGTTGCAGGACTGGTTGATCCAGTCCGAGCTGGACCGCCAGGGCACCCCCCCCCCGAACTCGGGCCTGGCGCAGGAGCTTGCCAGCGGGCGGCCGCCCCTGGTGGGCAAGGGCACGGCCTCGGACGGCGAGGACACCCTGGCCGAGCTCGACCAGATCGCCGACCCATCCCATCCGCTGGCGCAGGGACTCTCGCGGGGCGAGGTCTTGAGTGCCCTCGTCCGGGAGGTCGCCAATCCCCTGTCGATTGCCCAGGATAACCGCAACACCTGCGGCCCCACCTCGCTGTCGCTGCTGCTGGCCCGCCAGAACCCCGCGGAGTACGCCCGCCTCGTCGCAGGGCTCGCAGAACGCGACGGAAAGGTCAAGCTGGCCAACGGCGATCCGATCGCACGCACCGCGGACTGGTCCGATACGAACGACGGGGGCCGCGCCGTGACCCAGCGCCTGCTTCAGCCAGCCCTCGAGAACTACGCCAACTGGGGCGGCTACTCCAACACCACGGACAGCTCGACCATGCACGGCATCCCGATCGGAACGGGCACCCTGGATCCGGGCTGGGAACGCCTCCAGCAGGGCCTGCTCGGCCGACGCTTCGATGATATCGTGGCGATCGCCAACCCCGACCGCGCGAGCTTGCTGCAGGAGATCTCCCGCCAGGCCAACGCCGGCCAGGCGGTACCGGTGGCATTCGATGTGGAAGGCAACGGCAACCCGGTGTCGGGAGGCCACTACGCCCTGGTCACGGCGGTCAAGAACGGACGCGTCTACATCGCCAACCCCTGGGGCGAGGAAGATAGCCTCCCCGAGGCCGACTTCGCCAGGCGCCTGTTCTCGGTATCCCTCGAGCCGACGAGCCATCCCCTGGATCCTCAGAACTCCCAGCGCCTGCTCGGTCAGGGGCTCGATCAGTTCTATGCGGGTGCCGAAGAGTTCAACGCCTTCAAGCTCGTTTCGGGCCTCGGAGGGGTGCTGGCAGGCACGGCCGGAGAGGTGGCGGACGAGCTCGGCCTCGAGGTCAAGGATGCGGGCGACCGCGCTCTATCGTGGGCCCCCTCCGAATGGCAGCACGGGGGCCTCGCAGGCAAGGCAGGTGCGCTCCTCGGCTTTGCCGGCGGCGATGTCGCCAGGGGCGCCGGGGAGGCCATCCAGGATGCCGACAGCATCCTTTCGTGGGGCCAGAACAAGATCAGCAGCGCGCTCGATTCGCTCGGCCTTTGATCCAAGAGCGGCTCCCGCCGCGTTCCCGTGCGTCCGGCACCGCCATGCTACCGGGCCCCTTCCAAGTCCCCGGACCCGATTGCGTCCCGGCGGAACCGCTCTAGGGTGCTCCCGGTTTGAATGGATCGAGCCCGATGAGTCAAACGGGGCCCGGTTGCGCAGCGAAGCGACCGCGCAGAGGGCCCCGTTCAAACTGCAAAAGGTCTAAAGTGCAGTCAGCTTGAACGAGACCGCGATGGAACTCTCGATGTCGACGGTACTGCTCGGATCGAAGGTCACGGACTGGCCGCCCGAGCCCGCGCTCGAGAGGCCGAAACCGACCGCGAGGGTTCCGGCCGAGAGGGCGGCTGGATCTACCGAGTGCGTGGCCGTCGCGGTGGAGGTCGCCGAGCCAGCGGGACCCATGTTGAGGACGGCGGGCGTGCTGTCGTTCTGGTAGGGATCGGTGCCGGCCAGAAAGATCTTGAGCTCGATCGGGATCGCGTAGTTGTTGGTGGCGGTGAGGTTCAGGGTCGCAGCGGCGATCGGAGCGTTCTTTACCTGGGAGGGCACGCTCACCGGAAGCCCGGCGGCCAGGGGAGGAACCGGGAAGTACGTGATGCCCGTGAGCTGACCGAGCTGGGGGAGCACGTCCGGAAGCGGCGGAATCACGCTGGTCGCCGAGCCACTGGCCGAGGAGATGCTGCTCCAGAGATCCGAGAGCTTGATATGCTGGCTGGGCAGCGGAATCACGATCGGCGGAGTCGCGGCGCACGCCCCCATGGCCCCGGCTGCCAAGAGCGCGGCGACGAACGGGAGCCGGGTCCTCTGGCGCGATGGGCTGGGCATGGGGGCGAGACCTCCTGCGGACGGCGCGTGCAAACGGATTCTACCATCGCCGGCGGGGGCCTGTCGCCGACCGGCTTCGGGGGGTAACATCCAGGTATGAAGCCCGGACCAGAGATTCAAGACGACCCTACGCAGCTGGCGGTTCCGGTGCGGCCCGTGGCTCGCCGCTTGCAAGGAGCTCCCGCGCGACCGATCGGCGGGACCGGAAGCTGGGCCTTCCGGGTCGGGTCGTTCGTGGCGGCGCTCGCGCCCCTGGCGGCTTTCTTCGCCGGAGAGCGGGTATCGGCCAGCCCGGTGGCTGCGATAGGTATCGCCGTGGCGATCGCGGCGGTCGGGTGGGCCTTTTTGCAGATGGCCTTCCAGCGAGCCTTCATACCGCTCAGGGAGCTGGCGGAACTCTCGCGTCTGGTGATCGAGGGCGATCTCACGCAGCGAGCGCCCGAGGGGAGCAGCGATCGCTTCGATGAGATTTCCCGGGCCTTCAACGGCCTGGTCGACCGGTTGCGGCAGCTGGTCAGGCAGATCGGCGAGGCCTCGGCCATGCTCGTGGGCAACTCCAAGCACATGAAGGTGGCCTCGGATGCCACCAGCCAGGCCGCTCAGCAGGTCGCCGAAACGATCAGCCAGCTCGCGCACGGGTCCTCGGAGCAGGTCGAGGCGATCGTCGAGGTCGCCAGCCAGGTGGACCGGCTTGCGGATGCCGCCCAGCAAGTGGCTTCCAACGCACAGCTCGCGGCCACCAGCGCGGCGAATACCGCGCAGAGCGCGCAGGGTGGCCGGCAAGACCTGCAGCACGCCATCGCCAAGATGGATTCCATCAAGACCAAGGTATCCCAGTCGTCTTTGGTGGTAGGGCGGCTCGGAGAGCTTGGCCAGCAAATCGGGAAGATCCTCGAGTTGATCAACGGCATCGCCGCCCAGACCAACCTCCTGGCTCTCAACGCGGCCATCGAGGCGGCTCGAGCCGGCGAGCAGGGCCGGGGGTTTGCGGTCGTGGCCGAGGAGGTGCGCAAGCTCGCAGAGCAGAGCGCCCAGGCGACCGGACAGATCGCCGCGATGATCCAGGAAATTCAGTCCGAGACGGACAAGGCGGTACGGACGATGAACCTTGGCACCCAGGAGGTCAACGAGGGCGTCGAGGTCATCGATCGGGCCGGGGCCGCACTCGACCTCATCGTGCAGGCGGCGAACTCCACCGATCGGCAGATCCAGCGCATCTCCGACGCGGCCCAGGAGCTTGCCGAGGGGAGCGACCGGATCAAGCACACGGTCTACCACATCCAGTCCATCACGGAGCAGGCTGCGGCCGGGGCCGAGCAGGTCGCGGCGACCACCCAGGAGCAGACCGCCACCATGCAAGAGATGGCCCTGACCGCTCACTCCCTGGCCACCCTGGCGAGTTCGCTGGAGCAGGTCGTCAGCGAGTTCACGACCTAGACCTTTTGCAGTTTGAACGGGTCCCTCTGCGCGGTCGCTTCGCTGCGCAACCGGGCCCCGTTTGACTCATCGGGCTCGATCCATTCAAACCGGGAGCACTCTAGGCCTTTTGCAGTTTGAACGGGGCC
>JAJXWQ010000132.1 GCA_021781555.1 bacterium | reverse complement strand
TCCAGACGTGCGATCATGGGAGCCGGCATGGGGCTGTTCTCTTGGCTGTGGCTGGGTTGCAGACACAACCAACCTACCGGGATTCGGCCCTTTGTCACTCCTGGCAATTCCTCGTCCATCGGCAAGTCTCCCGTTGGGCCCGGCCTTCCAACAAGATCCGCGAATTATGCAGGCTAGAGTGCTCCCGGTTTGAATGGATCGAGCCCGATGAGTCAAACGGGGCCCGGTTGCGCAGCGAAGCGACCGCGCAGAGGGACCCGTTCAAACTGCAAAAGGCCTAAGGAACTGGCCGCAAGGGGACGATGCATGGATCGATGAAGTTCCTGATCTGGACCAAGCCCTACGACGAGCGATGGGGGGGGATCATAACTCTCCATAGCCTGGCAAACGACCTCTGTATCCTGGGCGAGGAAGCATACGTCACTCAGAAGAAGAACCCGCTATGGCTAGGGGAAGTGGCATCTCCCGAAGCGCTGGACTTGGAGGACACCTGGGTCATTTATCCCGAGATCATCTCGGGAAACCCGTTCGACGCTCCGCACGTGGTGAGGTGGCTCCTCAACAACCCAGGAACGGCAGGGGGAGATGGCGTTTTCCAAGACTCCGACCTGATATTCAAAGGCAGCGGGTCCTACCAAGCTTCTCGAATAGACGGTGAGCTATGGTCCTTCGGTTTCCGCCTGGACGCGATGCAAGACGATCACCAACCCAGAGAGGGCGATTGCTATCTCTTGCGCAAGGGCAAGTACAAGATCAATGCCGGAATGGCCGTCCACGATCCTTCAGCCGTCTGCATTGACGGCTACTCCGGTGATGAGGATCTTCGCAGGTACTTCAACAAGCACCGCAGGCTTATATCGTATGATGAGGACACGTTCATCATCCACCAGGCGGCCCTTTGTGGTTGCATTCCGCTCGTAGTACCGGACGCGTCCAGGCGGAACTCTGCACACCAGCAGGATTTCTACCACCGGATTCCTTTCGGAGCAGGCTACGGAGTGGACCCGGAGGCCGAACGCCACGCGCGCGACACCCTGCACCTTGTGCGTCCCCGGCTGCTTGAGCTTGAGGCATCAGGAAGGCAGACGGTCCGGGACTTTGTCGCGGTTTGCCGGAATGCGCTCGAGACCAGGTCCACTCGCCGACCCGGAACGACGTTTTTCGTGCCGAAAGGGGGCAAACAAGATGACGCGCTGGCAGCCTTCTTCGACGCCTTTAGCGGCGAGGACGATGTCGAGATCGAGCTGCGCAAAGCGCCGGAGGATCTGGGTGTCGAAGCGGAGCGCTTGACCAAACGGCTATTGCAACGGGATCCGGCATTCGGAGCGCGGGTGCGCGTGGTCCATCAGGACGCTCCCATGCCTCTGGGCCGATATCGTGTCCACCTTGACCAGCAGGCCAGCCAGCCCAACCATCTGCCGCGTATCGATCCCGAGCTCATGCGGCAGGCGGCAGGCTTGCATGGGCCGTCCCGTTCCTGCTGCTCGACCAGCTTGGTCGTGTTGACGGGGACGCTGTTCGTACCGCCGGTTGCTTTCCTGGAAGAGATCTACAGGAGCACGCCCGAGCCCTTTGAGCTCGTCGTGGTGGACGATGGCAAGGATCCATACGCCCGCAAGCCCCTACAGAATTTCGCCCAAGAGCATGCGGACGTCACCCTGATCTTCCCTCCCGCACAGGTCGAGTATGCCACGGGCTCGAACCAGGCGCTCGCCGTCGCCCGAGGCGATTACCTCGTGCTGTTCGAGGGCGACGTCGCCCTCGCCGAGGGCTGGCTGCCACGGATGCTACGAGTGTTTGAAGCCGACCCCGATCTTGGCATCGTGATTCCCAAGCGGAACGAGCGCAGGATCTCCTACAAGACCCAGCCGCAAATGCGCGACTTCGCCCGGCAGCAGGGCCGGATGCTTGCGGGTCACGGTGCTTACGTTGAGGCGGTTTTTGATCCAGCCGTCCTGGTAGTGCGCAAGGACCTGCTCACCGAAATCGGTGGACTCGATCCGTGTTTCGAATCCCCGAACTTTGCAACCTGCGACTTCGGCTTGCGCGCACGGTTGTCGAGCTGGAAGATCTGGGCCGCCTCTGATGCATATGTTCATCAAGGGACCTTCGTCAACGCTCGAGGTGAGTACGACCCCGATGAGCGCGACCCCGACGTCGCCGTTCGAGAAGATCGAGACCGACCGCGGTTTGCCAGCAAGTGGTGGTCCGGGCCCCTGTCAGAGGCCACCGACGTCAAGAAACTGGTCAGCGAGCACATTCGCGATGCCGCCTCGGTTAATCTCCTGATTCCTCTTCCCGGACCGGCTGGCGTACCGGTATTCCTGGAACCCATCGAGATTGCTGGCCTCAAGTGCGCCAACTTGCTGCTTGATGCCGACTGGAAGGGACCGGTCGAGAGGTGGCTTCCGGCGGTGGCAGCCTTCGCCGAGGCATTCGCAGCTAGGGACCCCGTGACTATGCTCGTAGCTGGAGCTGGCCAGCATGAACTTGAGCGGATCGCGGCCACGACGGAGGCTCGCGGGGAGGATGGTCCGGACATCCTGTCGATCCCCGCGGAGTATGAGGGCAAGGCGTCCCTCTTGGGCGCCTGCCAGGGCGTGATTGCCGCCCACCCCGAAAGATCCGCAGAGGTAAGACGCCTGGCCGAGATTCTCGGGAAGCCGGTTATCGACGACATCCGGCCGGCAGCACTGGCCGAATGGGGCCAGTCCGGGGGACGGCCGTCGTCGCCTTATCCTCCGAGGAGCGCTTCGGCCTCGGCGCGTATCGCATCCATGGACGTGTAACGCGGTGCGTAGCCCAGGGATTCGGCCTTCCGGTAAGCGGAGCCGTACACGGCCTTTTGACCCGTGGCGCTCCTGGCTCCGAGGTCCGGGGATGCCCTCACCCGCAGGCCATACTCGGTCTCAAAATAGGCCAGGATCTCGCTCTTGGTGACCGTGCCGGCGCTAAAGGCGTCGAAGGCGTCGTTCAGGTCCCTTCCCTCGATGCACTTGCAGACCAGGGAGAAAAGATCCAACGGGTGAATGAAGTCGCGAACGAAGTCCGACGGGTCCGTGGCCAGCGTCTTGCCGGTCCGCACGGACCGGATGATATCCGAGAGCAGGTAGCCGTCCGACAGGTCTATGAAGCGGCTGAAGTAGGCAAAGATGCGGAGATCGACGATGTTGAGTCCGGAAAGCGACCGGTGCTTGGCTTCGGCATTCAGGCGGGCAATGGAATAGTAGTCGGATGGGACCATGCGGTTGACGGCGAGGGATCGGCAGGATCCCTCTGTCGCTGCAGCAGACATCGTGTTGCCGTATACGGCTCCGCTGCTCAAGCTGATGTAGATCGGCCGGTTCTGGGAGGTCGCCACGTAGTCGATGGCCAGGTTGTCAAACTTCTCGGTGACCGTGAACCATCGCGAGTAATCCCCCTGCAAGCGCGACGCGGTGCCAACGCCGACGCAGTTGATCACCGCCTCGCAACGGGTCCGCGGCAGATCCGAGTACCCTTCGTGGATGGTCACATCCGAGAGGTCGGTGCCCTTGGTCTCGAGGAACTCGGCTTGCTTGTCCGGGGATCGGGTGAAGAGGTGCAGCTGGTAGGTCCCCGCGTCCAGGAAGTTGAACGTCAGACCCTTGGCGATGTGCGAGGTCGATCCGAAGATCGCGATTTTGGGTTTTCCCATGTCGTCGCCTGCCGCTCGCTGCCAGACCTCGAAGCTCAAGCGTAAAGCTTCTGGAGCCTTTCGGCGTCCGGGGCCAGCTCGTCCTCGGGGAACATCCGGTACTTGATGATGTTGCATCGAGCACAGACGTCCGATGCCGTCCCGGCCCCATCCAGCATCGCCCGCCGGAATTCCCTGAACGGGGCTCCGTTCCAGATCGCCGGCACGGTCTGCTCGTGGCAGTTCCCCATGATCTGCGGGTACTCGAAGGAGTAGCAGGGAACCACCTTGCCGTCCGGGTTGATCTGCATGGTGAAGAAGGGCTGCGGGCAGATTTCCACCTCGCCGACCGGAAGGCCAAACTGGGTCAGGTCCGAATTCCTGTCCTTGAGCACGCTCTCGAAGTCCACGCCGGTGTGGATGGGGACCGCATGCTCGACGGCCATGGTGTCGCAGACGTCTCCGAACAGCTCGTAGAACGCCTGCTTGTCTTTTTCGCCATCCAGGGCGCAGTCCACGATCTTGACGTAGACCTGCGTGTTCCCCTTGTGGGAGTAGAAGTACCCGAGGTTGGCGGCGAAGCTCTCAAGGTCGACCTTGGCCCCGCAGATGTCGCGGTACTTCTGGGAGCTGGTGCCCTGCAGCGAAACGACCAGGCGCGAAAGACCGGCGGCGATGAGGGAATCGGAGAGCTTCGGCGTGAGCAGGGATGCGTTTGTCAGCAACTCGACCACGTTGGCGATTTTCTTCTGCACCGTGTAGTCCACCATCTGGACCAGGTCCCTGTGCAAGAGCGGCTCGCCGATGCCGACAAAGCGGAGCACCTTGATCTTCTGCGGGAAGGCCGCCATCTCGTCGACGCACTTGGTGTAGAGGTCCAGCGGCATGGTCACTTCATCCGAGATGAAGTGGCGCCGGGACTTATCTACCGAGAAGATGCAGTAGCCGCAGCGGAAATTGCAGGCGTAGATCGGGAAGATCTGCACCACGAAGGGAGTGGCGAGCGGCAGAACGTCAGCCAGTCTCTCTCGCCGGCCTCCTGGCGCCTGGCCACTGATATCCTTCGCCTTCATCTCGCTACCTGTCCCACCGCGGCCTCTATGTACTCGCGGTAAGGGTCTTGAACCTCCAGGAGATCCGCGGGGCATTGATCGTGCCATTTGAGGAAGCCGGGAACGCCCTCCGGGTGCGGTACGTTCTCGGGCTCGAAATCCGGCGCAAGGCGACAGACATAGAGCAGCGAGATGAAGTGGCCGCGGACGTCGCGGTCGCTGCGAATGAACTGCGTGACTGCCACGGGGACGCGGGAGAACTCGACAGCGGCGCCGATCTCGGTTCTGGCAACTTCCCGGATCCGCTGCTCGAGGGTTTCCTTGAACCGCACGATCCCTCCCGGGACGTGCCAACCGGTGCCGCTGTACTTGTCGTCCCGCCAGGCCAGCAGCACCCGCCCGGCACCGTCGGTTATCAGGAGGTCCACGTTGATCAGCGGGGTGGTCTTGCTGATGTAGTAGAAGACCTCGTCGGGCAGTCCGGCAGAAGGGTCCCGGACGCTTTGCTCCAGGGTCTCGATCGCCGCGGCCACCTTCATCGTTCTAGAAATCTACTTCCGGGACCAGGTTGAACGGCGTGATCGTCCGGTCCTCCTCGGTGAAGACCTCAAAATAGGGGACCGGAAGCGGCTTGCCGTATACCCGACCCTCGATGTACTTCTCGATGAAGGGCCGGTCCTCGGCGATCAGGCAGGTGTCCACATGCTCGCCGAAGTACTTGATGCCGAGGGCCCGCGAGACGATGTCCTTCAGCGGCTCGTTGAAGACATTGCCGACCGAGACGTGGATGTACGGGCAGGGGAGCACGTCGCCGTACTGGGTGATGGAAAACATCCCCTTGGTCGAAATACAGCCCATCTTGAGGCCGTAGCCCGGGGTCAGGTGCGTGAAAACCTTGTGCTCCCTCTCGAGTTGCTCCATGAACGCCATGTCTTCCTTGTCGACCAAGCAAGAGAAGTTCCCCTCCCACGCGCCCACCGGTTTGGCATAGCTGACGAACACCCCGATCCCCTTGTTGTTGAAGAACTCGAGGAACTTGCGGAATTCCTCGGAATGCAGGCGCTCCTTGGTCACCACCGTCTGGATGAAGATGTCCATGCCGGCATCCCGCGCCGCGTCGATGGCCCGGAGTGCCCGCGCATGCGAGCCCTTGGCACCGCGGAATGCGTCGTGCTCGGCGGGATCCAGGCTGTCGATGCTGAGCTGCATCCGGTCCACGCCGATCGCCTTGAGGTGCAGGGCTCGCTCGGGCGTCAGGAGCCAGCCGTTGGTATCGCAGTTGATGTAGAACTTCTCGGGGTCGATGGCGGCCACGAGCTCGTCGAAGTCCTGGAAGACCAGAGGCTCGCCGCCGGTGATCGTCACCCGGGCCAGCCCCATCTCGTCGGCCTGACGGAAGAGGTCCTTGACGTCAGGGATGGTGAAGGAGCGCTTGGTCTCCTTGCCCTGGAAGGTTTTGATCGAGCAATGCTCGCACTTGAAGTTGCAACGGTAGTCGTACTGGAACTGGATGATGGCGATGCTCTCGCCACGCTTGTACTTCTCGGCGAGCCTCAGGATCTTCTCGTAGACGTAGGGCTTGCTCTCCTTGAGCTTGTTGCGGTTCCTCGCCTCCTCGGGCTTCAGCTCGCCTGATTCCATTGTCTTTATGCTTCCTCGCTCGGGTTTTATGTTCAAGCACTTATTCCCTGGGAGGCCTCGAGATCATCAAGAGCTTGCAGCGTGGCCCCGAGCCAAGCCGCCGGATCGCGGTTCCGGCATCCAGGGGCCCGGCCTCCATTTGGTCTTCGTCAAAGGGTGCGGCTTCTTCGTGACGGCGGCCTGATGGCGTAGTGACGCGAAAGCGGCCGTGGGGCCGCGCAAGAAAAGAGGCGCTTCGCGCGACACATCTGGTGTTGA
>JAJXWQ010000131.1 GCA_021781555.1 bacterium | reverse complement strand
TTCCGATCTAGCAGCGCAGATCGCGACGCCGGACAGGGCGGCCAGAGCGGCCAACCATGCCCTCAAGCCGTGGACCCGTGCACCGCCGACGAGCGTGCCCCGGCCGTCGGCGGAGCCTGGCCGGCGAACCGTACCAGGGCCTCTCCGGCCGCACCCACGAGCCCGGCGTACTCGCCGAGGGCTGCCACCTGGACGGCCGCGATGTCGAAGCGACGTCCGGCGAAAATCTGCGCGAGGTCCATGCGAACCTGGGGCATGAACGCCCCGCTCTGGTTCGCCAGCCCCCCGCCGATCAGGACGACGTCGGGATCGCAGAGATTGAAAAGGCTGGCCAGGGTGAGGGCCAGGTCGTGCGCGAACTCGTTGAGGAGCGCCCGCGCCTCGGCATCGCCCCCGGCAGCATGGGCGAAGAGCTCGTGGGTGCCCGAACCCTCGCCCCAGCGCTCCCGTGCCTGGCGCGCCAGGGCCGTCCCGGATACGTAGGCCTCGACGCACCCGCGCTGGCCACAGTTGCACTGCCGGCCACCGGGATGGAGGATCAGGTGACCCGCCTCGGCTCCGCCCCCACGGCTGCCGCGCAGGAGGTGACCGCGATCGTAGAAGCCGGCACCGAATCCCGTCCCCAGGGTGATCGCCACGACGGCGTCGCGCCCCTTTCCGCCACCGACCCACGCCTCGCCGAAGGCAGCGGCATTGCCGTCGTTGTCGCAGCAGGTCGGTAAACCGGTGGCGTCCGCGAGTTCCGGGGCGATGGCGGTGCCGGCCCAGCCCGGCAGGTTGGGCGTGCCGTCCACCACGACCCCGGTGTCCCAGTCGACATGGCCCGCCGAGGAGACGCCGATGGCGACCGGATCGGCCGCTGCGGCCAGGTACCGGGCCGTCGTGATGAGGGCGCGCATGATCCCGGCGGGCCCGTCCCCCGCGGGCGTCGGCTCGCGGTGTTCCGCAAGGATCCGCCCGGTCCGCGCCTCGACCAGGCCCCCGAGGATCTTGGTCCCGCCGATATCCAGACCGATCGCGACCGGCGCGCCCGCCGCGGTACCGGCCCCCGTGCGCCCCGAAGCCGCGTGGGGGCGCTCGGGCACGGCGTCCACGAAGCGACGGGCGATGAGCTGCGGGCGCGTGATCGCCGACCCCACCACCACCGCATGCGCGCCGCGCCGGAATGCCTCGGCGACCTGAGCGGGCTCCCAGACGTGCCCCTCCAGAATGACCGGCACCCCGCAGCGCGCGACCAGCGCCGCGAGGAGGTCGAAGTCGGGGGTCGTCCGCGGCAGGCTCTCGGGCGTGTAGCCACTCATGGTCGTGGCCACGGCGGCCACCCCGCAGCGCGCTGCCGCCAGGCCTTCTTCCAGGGTCGAAACGTCGGCGACGATGGGTTTTGCCAGCTCCCGCGCAGCGCGCGCCACCAGCTCCGCCAGGGTACTGGCGTCGGGCCGGGGACGCCGGGTCGCCTCGATCGCGATGGCGTCGGCGCCGGCCCGGGAGACCTCCTGCATCGCCTCGAAGCCCGGCGTGATGCGTGCCCAGGTGGGGCCGTGCTCTTGCTTCCACAAGCCCAGCAAGGGAAGATCGACGGCCTGCTTGATGGCCCGGATATCCGCGGGGCTTTCGGCCCGGATGCCGCCGGCGCCGGCGGCCAGGGCGGCCTGCGCCATCGCCGCCATGTGGGATGCGCCGTGCAGGGGTTCGCCCTCCTGCGCCTGGCACGAGATGATGAGCTTGCCCGAGATATCCTCGACGAATCCCATGGGGCCTCTCGCTATGACCTCATCGCTGGCAGCGAGCCGCTGCGCGCCGCGTGGCCAGGGCCCGGTACACGGGCGGCCGTGCGGCAATGCCTCGCATCATTCCAGCGCACCGACCTCGCGCTCGACCGCCGCGAGCAGGCTGCCATCGCGGACGGCGGCCACGCAGGCGGCAAAATCGACGGAACTCTGCCGATCGCCGTCCAGCGGGGCCACGACCGATCGCACGGCCTGGCGTGCGGCACTGCCGCCCACCCCGGGGCGCAGCGGAAGCCGGAATTCGAGACCCTGCGCGCCGCACAGCAGCTCGAGCGCCAGGACTTGCTGCGCGTTGGCCAGGATCTCGGCCGCCTGCCGCGCCCCGTGCGTCCCCATGCTGACGTGGTCCTCCTGGCCGCCTCCGGTGGGAATGGAATCCACCGAGGCCGGATGCGCCAGCACCTTGTTTTCGCTGACCAGCGCCGCGGCCGTGTACTGGGCGAGCATGTAGCCCGAGTTGAGCCCGCCGTCGGGCGCCAGGAAGGCGGGCAGCCCGCTGGAGTACGCCGGGTTGACCAGCCGCTCGATGCGCCGCTCCGAGATGTTGGCGAGTTCGGCGACGGCGATCTTGAGGAAATCCGAGGCCAGGGCGATCGGCTGGCCGTGGAAGTGGCCGCCGGTCAGCACCTCGCCGCGATCGGGAAAGATCAGCGGGTTGTCCGTCGCGGAGTTGATCTCGATCTCGAGCACGCGCCGCACGTGGCCCAGGGCATCACGGCTGGCGCCATGGACCTGCGGCGCGCAACGCAAGGAGTAGCAGTCCTGCACGCGATCGCAGTCGATGTGCGAGGCGAAGATCTCGCTCTCGGCCGCCAGGCGGGTGAGGTTGCGCGCGCTGGCCTGCTGGCCGGGGTGCGGCCGCATGGCGTGGAAATGCGGCAGATAGGCCCGGCTCGAGCCCAGCACCGCGTCGAGGGTGGTCGCGCAGGCGACGTCGGCGATCTTGGCCAGCTTCTCGGCGCCGTCGAGCGTCAGGCAGGCGATGGCGGTCATGGCCTGGGTGCCGTTGATGAGGGCCAGGCCCTCCTTGGCTCCGAGCCGGAGCGGCGCGAGACCCGCCTCGGCCAGGGCCTGTCCGGCCGGGATCACCTCGCCAAGCCGCTCGATCTCCCCCTCGCCCAGGAGCGTCAAGGCCATGTGCGCGAGCGGAGCCAGATCGCCCGAGGCCCCGACCGATCCCTGGCTCGGGATGACGGGGTGAAGGCCAAGGTTGAGCATGGCGACGAGGCGCTCGATCGTCTCGAGCCGGACCCCGGATGCCCCCTTGGCCAGCGCGTTGGCGCGCAGGAGCAGCATGGCCCGCACGACGTCCTGCGCCAGCGCCGGCCCGACACCTGCGGCATGGCTCCGGATCAAGTTGAGCTGCAGGTCCTCGGTCGACCGCACCGGGATGCGGCGATCCTTGAGCGCGCCGAAACCGGTGGTGACGCCGTAGACGACGCGCCCCTCGGTCACGATCTGAGCGATGAAGGCCTGGCTCCGCAGGATCGCCTCGTGGCAGCCCGGATCCAGGGCCACCGGGGCGAAGTCGCGGGCCACCGCGACGACGTCGGCGATCGAGAGCCCCTCCCCGCGGATCGCGATGCTCTGGCGAACGGCGGTCTGGCTCGAGGAGGTAGTCATGACCTATACCTCCATGCCGACCGACGGCTCCCGCTGCAACCGGGCGACCTCGGGAATCTTGTCGCCCAGGAGCTTCCAGAGCTCGGCGCGCACGGCATGCGATCGCGACAGCAAGGCGGTGGCGCGCTCGCGACGCTCGCGTACCCAGGCCTCGTCCTTGATCGAACCGAGGTTGATCGCCACGTTGAGCAGCGACCCCTCGACCCCCGACAGGGCCATCAAGCCGGCCACGCCGGCATCCGAGGCGACCTGGGGCGCGCCGATCGTGAGCGCATCGATCGCGTCCTCGGCGACCTTCAACGCCTTCTCGGCAGCCAGGAGCGGGGTGTCGGCCGCGCCCTTGGTCGCATCCTGGAGGGCCTGGCGACGGGAAGCCTTCTGCGCGTCGTCCTCCTTGGGCAGAGCCAGGGCCGCCATCACGGCCTCGAAGGCCTTGGCATCGGTCTCGACGCCCTGCAAGAGATCGGCCTTGAGCGCCGCGCCGTTCTTGCCGAGCCGCTCGACCTGCTCGCGCACGGACTCGAAGGCCGGCTTCCGGGTCAGGTCGGCCACCATCGCGACCAGGGCGGCGCCCAGCGAACCCGCCAGGGCGGCCACGCTGCCCCCGCCGGGAACGGGATCGGCCGAGGCCACCCGGGCCAGGAAGTCCGGGAGCGCCGAATCGGCAAGGTGGCGCTCCCGCTCGGCGCGGATCCGCTCTTCGAGGATCAGATCGGGCGACCAGTTGCCCACCTGGAGGTAGGCCGCCGCCGCGCCGAGGATGGCCGCCTGCGGGACCAGTCCCACGATCTCGGAATCCGTGACGGTCGCACCGAACCTGCGGGCCTCGGCCTTGACCAGCTCCTGCACCCGGTAGAGGGGCGTCTTCTCGAAGTTGAGGAGGTTCATCGAGACCTGGGCGCAGCCCCGGTCCTCGAGCGACACGCCCATCGCCTGGACGTTCTGCAGCCCGCCCGAGGACGCCCGCACGGACTTGGAAATCTCCTTGGCCACCTTGACGTCGGCGGTGTTGAGCTGGAGGTTATAGGCGATGAGGAAGGGGCGGGCACCGATGGCGGACGCGCCGGCCGCGGGGTGGGGCTGCGCCGGGCCGAAGTCCGGCTGCCACTCTGGCTGTGCGAGCTTGGCGGCCAGGCCTTCGAACTCGCCCTTGCGGATGTTGGCCAGGACCTTGCGCTCCGGGCGGCTGGCCGCCTCGGCGTAGAGGAACATCGGCACGCCGAAGCGCGCGGCCACCGCGGCCCCGACGCTCCGGGCCAGCTCCACGCAGTAGGCGGTGTCGACCTCCCGCACCGGGATGAAGGGCACGACGTCCACGGCGCCCATGCGCGGATGCTCGCCGTGGTGACTGCGCATGTCGATCTGCGCCAGGGTCACCTCGTACAGCCTGAAGATGGCCTCTTGCAGCGACTTGCCGTCGCCCACGAAGGTCAGCACGGTGCGGTTGTGACTCGCATCCGAGGAGCGATCCAGCAAGACCACGCCGGGGACCGCTCCGAGGGCCGTCCAGATGGCGTCGATGACCTCGGCGCGGCGGCCTTCACTGACGTTGGGGACGCATTCGATGAGTGCGGACATGGGGGTGCTTTCTCGAGTGTGCAGGGACCTTTGGCAGGTCGCCCGGGCGGTTTCGCCTGAAAAGGATCGGGTCGAGGGAGTCCATCGGAGCCTGGTTGCGCAGCGCAGCCACCGCGCAGAGGGACCCGCTCAAACGGCAACGGTATCACGCGGGACGTCCAAGGAGTCGGTAATGACGCGCACGGGCGCAGCCCCATGGTACCTCAGGGGGTGTATCCGCCACCGCTCCGCACGCGTCCCCGCTTGATGACGGTGCGGGCCAGGTTGACCCCCATGCGGTAGGCAATCGCCCGGTAATCTTCGGCCTCCCAGAGCACCAGGTCGGCCTGGTAACCCGGAGCCAGCCGGCCCACCCGCTCGGCCACCCCGCAGGCGACCGCCGCGTTGGCCGTGGCGGCGACCAGTGCCTCGGCGGGCGAGAGCTTCATCTGGCATACCGCCAGGCTCATCATCAAGGCCATGGACTCGGCGGGGCACGAGCCCGGGTTGTGGTCCGTGCCGAGCGCCACCGGCACGCCGAGGCCCACCATGGCCCGCGCCGGGGCATGCTCGGTCAGGCCGAGGAAAGCTGCCGTACCGGGCAGGAGGACGGCCACGGTGCCGGCCCGCGCCATGGCCTCGAGACCCGGGCGGCTCGCGCAGTGCAGGTGATCGGCCGAGATGGCTCCGAGCCGGCCGGCCAGCTGCGCGCCGCCGGTATCGGCCAGCTCGTCGGCGTGCAGCTTGATCCCGAGACCATGCTCCCTGGCCGCGGCGAGCAGGCGCTCGCTCTGCGGCACCGTGAACACGCCCTGCTCGCAGAAGACATCGCAAAAGCGGGCGATGCCCTGGCGGGCAACTTCGGGCAGCACCTCCGCGATCACGGCATCCACCACCTCGTCGCCCGTGCGTCCAGGCGCGATGGCATGGGCCCCGAGGAAGGTCGCCACCAGCTCCACGCCGCCCCGGGCGTCGAGCCGGGCGATCGCCTCGAGCTGGCGCAGCTCGGTCTCGCGATCGAGGCCGTAGCCGCTCTTGGCCTCGGCCGTCGTGGTGCCCATCTGCAGCATCCGGTCCAGGCGTCTGGATGCTCCGGCCACGAGATCGGCCAGGTCCGTCGCCCGCGTCGCCCGCACGGTGTTGTGGATCCCCCCGCCGGCCGCCAGGATCTCGGCGTAGGTCGCACCCCGGGCCCGCAGCTCGAACTCGTCGAGCCGGTCACCTGCATAGACCAGGTGGGTGTGGGCGTCGACCAGACCGGGCGTCACCACATGGCCCGAGGCATCGAGGATGCAAGTCGTCGCGGCGATTCCCACCGCCGCCCGCACGGCCGCGGTGGTGCCGACGGCCACGACCCGTCCGCCCGCGCAGGCCACGGCGCCATCGGGCGTGACCGCGACGGCCCCCTGCCGCTCCCCCGCAAGCGGCCCCGCCCCGGTAGGAGTGACGACCTGCGCGGCATGCTCGATCAGGAGATCGACGGTGGCAACCATCTGGCTCTGGCCTTCTACAGCAGGGCCGCCCGGCGGCGGCTCGGGAGCGACGCCCTGGGCCTTTTGCAGTTTGAACGGGGCCCTCTGCGCGGTCGCTTCGCTGCGCAACCGGGCCCCGTTTGGCTCATCGGGCTCGATCCATTCAA
>JAJXWQ010000040.1 GCA_021781555.1 bacterium | reverse complement strand
GGAGCCCCGGAGCTTGGGGCTCCGGGGCGAGAGATAGGGTAGGGAGGGTTAGGGTTCAGTAAGCTTTCTGGCGGGGGGCCGGGTCGTCGGCGCGCTCACCGCTCACAGGTTCTCTATGGCTTCCGGGCCTTTCGGGATCGGTTAAGGCCGCCTTATGGGATCGCGGGGCCCGTTCAAAGCCGGCCAAGAGGGAGCCCCGGAGCTTGGGGCTCCGGGGCGAGAGATAGGGTAGGGAGGGTTAGGGTTCAGTAAGCTTTCTGGCGGGGGGCCGGGTCGTCGGCGCGCTCACCGCTCACAGGTTCTCTATGGCTTCCGGGTCTTTCGGGATCGGTTAAGGACACCTTATGCGATCGCGAAGTGAAAGAGCCGTCTGGCGGCGAGGAGGCGGAACCTCGACGGTCCAGACGCCGCTTCAGCCCTGGTTGGAAGCGGGCGGCTCCGTGGTGAGCATGTCGCGCCGGGCGCGCTCGTTCTGGATCACCTGGCCGCCCGAGACGTGGACGCCGGCGAGCGGCTTGAACCAGCGGAAGCGCACCGGTGGAGCGTCGTAGATGCCGACCGATCCGATGATGTCGCCGGTGACGTCGCTCTGGACCTCGAGGTGGTCTGCGCCACCGAGGGCGTCGTTGACCCACGTGCCGGCGTTCCAGGTAGCCACGTTGAGCGCCTCGTCCTCGGTGTAGGAGGCCAGCTGGTCCCCCTGGCTCCGGGCGGCAGCGTCGGTCTTGGCCTCGGCACCGCGTACCTCGTGCAGGAGCATCCCGCCGGCGTCGGAGGCCACCGTCACGAGGCCGAAGGCATTGCCATAGGCCAATGCCGAGGCGGCCACCGCCAGACTCGCTCCGCCCGTGAAGGGCGCTGCCAGGGCCGCCGCGGCCGCGACGCCGACCGCGACCACGTAGGCGGATCCTGCTACCGTTCCGATGGCGTCGCAGCTGCCGTCGAGCGGATCCGACTTGACCGAATCCCAGAGCTGTTCGGCGGCGGCGATCGGGTGAAGCAGCGGGAAACTCATCCCCTCTACCATGGTGACAAGGGATCCGAGCGGATGCTCGATGACGTCGACAGCATCGCGACCGATCCGGCGGACCATCTCCGCGTTCGTCGTCTCCAGGTTGTGCAGGACGGAAGGATCGCTGGCCGGCTGGCTCTTGGCCGCGGCGAGCGAGGCTAGCATCAGGCTTCCGGCGGCAGCGGCTCCGGAGGCCGCGGGGATCGTCGAACCCGTGCCGGCCTCGCCATGGGGCGTCGGATCGGATGTGGGGGCAGAGCTTGCGACCGATCGCGGAGCTCCCGGGTGCAAGGAGAGGGTGTCGAGGCTCGGGCGCGGGCCAGCGGCTCCGGCGGCTTCACCTGCCGCCAGCAGCCGGCCAGCGCCGACCTGTGCCGAACCTTTGATCCTCATCGTCTCCACCCGCGGGCATGTGCCCGTACGAGAGGTGTTATCGAGCGTTCCAGAAAACCCTTGCCTGGAAATCCTTGTACCCGGAGATTTCCGGGTCGGCGGAACCGATCGCGCTCCGGGCGCGCCGGCAGCCGTCCGGCGAGGCGCCGACCGGCTCAGAAGTGCCTGAAGCCGCCGCGTTCCAGGGGAGTCCGTCCCGCGGAAGATTCGAGCCAGGCGCCCTGGCCGGTCTCGATCCGGCCGACGCTACGGAATCCGCTCGGGAGCGGTTCCTGGGGCGAGATGGCGGCAATCAGGCCGTAATCCTCGCCCCCCCATAGCCGCCACTCGAGGGGATCGCGGCCCGCCACCGCGGCGACGCTTGCCACGTCGTCGGCCACGTCGAGTCGGCTGGCGTCGACCACCACCTGCACCCCCGACGCGACGGCGATCTGGCGAGCCGAGGTGCCCAGGCCGTCGGAGTCGTCCATCAGGGCCATCCGCTCTCGGGTCGCAAGCTCGGAGGAGTAGCCGGGCGGCAGTGGACGGCGGTGGGCCTGCTGGGCGCGCTCCCGGAGATCCGGCGGGAGTGGGGCGTCCCGATGGCCCAATGCCCACAGACCGGCTGCAGACAGGCCGATCGGGCCCGTGACCGCCAGGATGTCGCCCGGTCGGGCGCTGGATCGCAGGCGTGGACAGGCCGCCGTTCCTACCACCGTGACGGAGAGGGCCAGCGGACCCGGGGTCCCGACGGTGTCTCCGCCCACGATCGGGCAGGCAAAGCGCGCCGCGGCCTCGCGCAAGCCGCGGTAGAGGTCGTCCAGCCACGCTGCCGGCAGATCGCCGCGCAGGGCGATCGCCACGACCGCCCAGAGGGGGTGCCCGCCGGTTGCAAAGACGTCGGAGACGTTGACGGCCAGGGCCTTCCATCCGAGATCGGCCGCTGACGTGGTCTCGGTGCGGAAATGCACCCCCTCGACCAGCATGTCGACCGTCGTGAGGACCTTGCTGCGCCGGGCCTCCACCGTCGCGCCGGGCGGGCCGGCGAGCGATTCGCCAGCGCCCGGATCGAGATCCGTGACCGCGGAGTCGTCCCCGATCCCGATCCAGCCTGGGGGGAGACCGCCCGGCTGCAGAATCTCGGCCATCCGAGCGATGGCTCCGCCTTCACCTAGCTCCGAGAGGTTCACGCCCTGGCTCCTCAGCTTGTGCCCGCAACGGGCCTGACCGATCTCCTGCCCGCATACCCGCCCGGGCGGCAAGCTCCGGACTCTCGGGAGGATCTTCCCTGAATTTAAGGCAAAATTAAGCAAGGCTCCGGTGCCGATGCCTGACAAGATCCTGGCAGCGTGCCATCGGCTTCGGGCATCGTGTCCTCGCCGGAGCCACGCGGCCAGAGTTTCCCCTCAAGCTGAGATCGAGCCAGGAGCTTGCAAATCCCAGGACTGCCCGATATCCGCCGCGAACCGAGTCGGTTCTTCGGTGGCCTTGTCGCGCTCATGCTCGGGGGGCTGGGTGCGGGCTGCGGGGTCGTGGGAATCCCGTCCGCCGCCCAGGCGTCCGCGAGCCCGCCGCCCGCTGGTGTCGGCTCGGGCTGGACGGCCAGCGCGGTCGCCTTCGGGGCCACCAACCCCACCACGCCTTCGCTGTTGCGGCTGGCGGATGGCTCCCTGGCTTTGGCCTACGGCACGGACCACCTGGGCGATCGCCATCTGTACTTCACGCAGAGCGCCGACGGCAGCTCCTGGAGCTCGCCACAGGCGATCACGTCCGGTGGGCTGTCCGACGAGGACCCGGCTCTGCTACAGGATGCCTCTGGCGAGTTCCACGTCGTCTTCGCGAGCAACCGCAGCGGCACCGGCTGGCAGCTCTACGAGACCGCCCTGCAAGGCGGCACCTGGTCGGCGCCGCAGGCGCTTTCGCTGCCGGGCGGCATGCAACAATCTCCGGCGATCACCCGCACCTCCTCGGGATGGGCGCTGGCTTACCAGAGCGCCGACGGCCTGGAAATCGCCCAGAGCACGGACGGCGCCACCTGGTCGCCCGCGGGCGAGGTCGGCACCCTGCTGGACGCACCGGCGATCGCGGCGCTCGGCTCGCGGCTCGTCGTCGTCGCCGAGCGGAGCGATCAGCTCTTCGAGGTCGACCGCGACAGCTCGGGGCACTGGACCGGTCCCACCCAGCTCGCACTCGGCGGCGGATCGGCATGGCAGCCGGCGCTGGCGACTGATTCCGACGGCGACCTCACGCTGGCCTTCGCCACCCGCTCGTCGAGCAGTGCGCCGTGGGGTCTGGCGATCAGCTCCTTTACGGGCACGGCGTGGTCCGCGCCGACTGCGGTGGCCGCGGCTGATTACGACGACACCGATCCTTCGCTCCAGCTAGATTCCGACGGAAGGCCGCAGGTGGCCTGGGGTATATATCGGTCGGACGGCACCAGGGGGATCTTCCTTGCCCTGGCCGCCGCTGCCGACCACAAGGCGCCCAAGACCGTTCCCTCGATCCCCCCATCGGGGTCGGGTCAGAGCTCCCAGAGGTAGGCAAGAGATGGCGATGGCACGAGAGCTTCAAAATAAACGCAAACTGGGCGAGGTCCTGGTCAACGGCTTGTTCATCCGGCCCGAGGACCTGGAGCGGGCCCTGGCCGAGCAAGGCCAGACCAACGAGCGGATCGGCGAGATCCTGGTGCGCCTGGGCTTTCTCTCCGAGATGGAGCTCAGCGCGGTGCTGGCGTTCCACCTCGACGAGGCCGATGCTGCCTCGGAGCAGACCGCCTCCGACGTCCGGTACAAGCTTGGCGAGATCCTGATCAAGAGCGGCAAGATCCAGCGCCACCAACTCGAGGGCGCCCTGGCCGAGCAGGAGGTCACCAACGAGAAGCTCGGCGAGGTCATGGTCCGCCTGGGCCTGCTCTCGGCCGAGGAGCTCCGGGCCCTGCTCGACTGGCAGGGCGAGCACACGCGCAACTCCGCCAAGGCCGTGCGCTTCATGCTGGGCGAGATCCTCGTGGCCACCCGGGCCATCACCCGTGACCAGCTCAAGCAGGCCCTGACCGAGCAGCACCTGTCCCGGCGCCAGATCGGCGACATCCTGATCGAGGCCGGCCTGGTCAAGCCCAACGTCCTGGCCGAGGCCCTGCGCATCCAGGGCAAGCTCGTCGCGGCCTCCCTGGTTGCGGTCATAGGCGCGGGCTTCCTGTCCGGCTGCGGCACGGG
The DNA here is from genome assembly GCA_021781555.1 of bacterium. Classification (GTDB taxonomy): domain Bacteria; phylum Cyanobacteriota; class Sericytochromatia; order S15B-MN24; family VGJW01; genus JAJXWQ01. The sequence continues at coordinate 27,063 of JAJXWQ010000040.1, read as the reverse complement.
CGTCAGCCTCACCGGCATCGCGGTCGCCGGCGACGGCACCTTTACCGACGCCAATGGCGTGAACGTCGCGGTCAACAACGACACCGGGACGATCGCCCCGTACGCGGCCACCAGTCCGTCCGGTCGTACGGTGTCGGCGACCGCCGTCAACCAGCACACCACCCAGCTCTCCAACGGCCACTCGTACACGGATTACGGCGACGGCGCCCGGGTCATCGACAACGTCCCCTGGATCCACCAGGACGCCACGGTCAACAACGACGGGGTAACGCCCGACAACACCTGCGCCCAGGCCGCCAGCACGATGGTCCTGCACTACTGGGAGGGCAGCTCGGCACCCAGCTACCAGGCCGTCGTCAACCAGTCCAACCACTTCAACATGGCCACCAGCGCGGGCACGCTCACCGGCTACCTCCAGGCCAAGGGTCTGCAGGTCAACGCCTACAAGCACGGCAATCTCAACTTCCTCAAGGCCTCGGTCGACGCCGGCCACCCGATCATCTGCATGCTCGACTTCGACGGCGTGCCGCACTACATCGTCGTCATCGGCTACAACGACACGACCAACCAGATCCTCTACAACGACAGCATCGATGGCCCCAACATGAGCATCGACGCATCCCAGTTCCTCTCCTACTGGACCAACAACAGCATCTCCAGCATGCCGATCGTGGGCGGTCAGAACTACGTCGGGCTCGCCGTAGACGCCCACAGCTAGGAGCTTCCGCCCGCAAGCCGGAGGGAGTCCGCAGGCTTGCGCTCGCACCAGATAGCGCATTGCGCGCCCCCTTCCCCGGGGGTATACTGGCTCCCTGCCGGGGCGATTAGCTCAGCTGGTCAGAGCGCACGGTTCACATCCGTGAGGTCCACGGTTCAAGTCCGTGATCGCCCACTCTTCAACGCTTCTCCGCGCCTTTACCCCGTCATAAGAAACTTCTCGATCTTCTCGCCGGATAATCCCGATGGGAGAGGAGAGAGGTCATGAGAACCAAGCTGGCCGCCATTGCAGGCGTCTTGGCCCTGGGTATCGCGGGGTGTGGCAACCAGCCGGCCGTGATGCCCGACAGCGGCGGAGCCGTCAATGGCCTGCAGCTCAGCGGGCCCACGTCCTCCTACCCGGGCACGTCCGGTTACGGTTCGCCCTACGGCAGCACCGCGAACTCGTACGGCAGCGCGGGCTACGGATCCTACGCCCCGGCCAACCCGCAGGCGCAGGTCCAGAGCCTCCTGTCCAGTGTGGCGCAGGCTTATAACCAGGACACCTCCATCCGGGCCCAGGTCACGGTCTTCGTGCAGAACCTGCAGACGGGCGAATCGATGTCGGGCGACATGGACTACTGGTTCGAGAAGCCCAACTCGACGGCTCTCTACGTCATCGATTCGTCGGAGAGCAACACCGTCGGGACCAAGCTCGTGTGGATGGGGGGCGATCAGGTCGCCGTCCGGACCAAGTTCATCGGCTTCTGGGTCAACACGTCGGTCTCCGTCACGGACAGCCGCATTCTCGACAAGCGCGGCGATTCCTTGGCGGATACCTCGGTGGGTCGGATGATGAGCACGCTGCTCGATCCGCAGGCGCAGGTGAGCATGCTCGGCAGCGGCAGCTACCTCGGCCAACCGGTCGTCCAGATTGCCGTCGTCAGCCGCCAGTCGTTGCCCGGAGTCACCTCCGAGCGATTCACCATCAACACCCAGTCGATGCTCCCGGTGATCCGCGAGATGTATACAGGCAACCAGCTCACGTACCGGATCCAGCTCAAGAACGTGCAGCTCAACGCGCCGGATCCCAGCGCCTTCACCCTCACGGGAGATACCTAGGGTGCCCCCGGTTTGAATGGATCGGGCCCGAGGAGTCAAACGGGGCCCGGTTGCGCAGCGAAGCGACCGCGCAGAGGGCCCCGTTCACACGGTAGATCAAGCTCTTCCCCGGTAAGCATCCGGCCCGAGGAGTCAAACGGGGCCCGGTTGCGCAGCGAAGCGACCGCGCAGAGGAACCCGTTCAAACGGCCATTGGCGATCCCGGTACCCGCAGGCGGGCATTTAAGTTTCGGTTAAATGCACGAAAGGTTGGCCGCCGCGGGGCTAAATAGGATCGGGAGGATGAGGTGAATGGCCAACTCGATTCAAGGCGAAGCCGCCAAGCTCGCTCGGCTGCCCGAGATCTCCGTCGCGAGCCGCCCGGTTCCGACGGTCGTTGCCAACGATCCGCGGCCGGACCTCGATCACGTCAGCCTCGCCATCAGCCACGAGGGCACGCCTCTCCAGACGGCCACGCGTGCGCGTGGCGTGCCCGATGCGGAGGTCAAGTTCCGCGCCGCCTTGCGTGATTTCCTCGCCAAGGGGACGGATTTTTCGGCGGCCCAGCGCGCCCTCCGGTCTTCGGGCGCGAGCACCCAGGACGTCGCCCGCATCCAGGCGGAGGAGGCGTCGTCGTTCTTCCGGATGTCCCGCGACGAGTTCTTCCACATTGCCGGTGAGGGCAAGCGCCTCTCCACGGCCTTCGGGGCGCGTCCCACGGCGACCCAGTCCGCCCGCATCGCCGATCTCAAGACTCAAGCCCGCGATGCCTTCGCTGGCGCAAACCGCGCCGACGAGATGCTCGGCGGTCTCGACCCGCAACGCGGGCAGGACCTCGAGCAGATGGAGAACGAGCTCCTTTCCATGGGCTTCCCCAAGGACGAGGTCCAGATCACGAGCCGCCAGGGCAAGGCGAGCTGAGCCCCGCCGCTCCTAGCGGGAGTCCGTCGGGTCTTTTCGGCCCGTCAGAGTTCAGAGCTGGGTGATGCGCTGCTCCAGCCAGCAGGTCCAGCTACCACCTGGCGGCAGCTCCAGCCGCCAGTGGGGCATCACGACCGAGCTCTGGTAGACGCGCTCGAAGCCCGCCTCGCTCTGGCTGATCGTCTCGATCGGGAACCGCCAGACGGTCGCCGGCTTCTCCCAGCGAAGCTGGTAGTCGAGTCGCCAGAACATGTCGCGCATGCCCAGGATCGTGAGGTTGCCCAGCTCGCCCCGGCTGGCGAGCTGGGGCTCCGCGATGGCGACCTCGGGGGAGACGTAGTAGCGATCGGGCGCGTTGCCCGCCAGGAACGTCGCGTTGAACTCCACGCCGAACCACAGGGACACGGGCCGATCGCCGTTGTTCCGGACCTCGTAGCTGGCCGTCAACAGCGCGCGGTCCTTGGGGATGGTGATCTGCTTGGATACCGCCACCGGCCAGAAATCCTGCCGCACCCAGACGTGCCCGTCGCGCCACAGCGTGACGACCGCCCGGTCCTCGAAGGTCTCGACCGAGCTCTCGTAGGCCTCGATCACGAAATCCCCCTGCTCGCCGTACGTGACCTCGTGGAAGGACTCCAGGCGGCTGTCGGGGTGCAGGAAGTGGTCGAGGAGAGATACGCGCCGGTACCAGTCGTAGTGGAGCATGCGCTCGAGGCCGGGCTCCTTGGTCAGCACGAGCTCGTGGATGGTCTTGCCGGGCACGCGCTCGGCCTCGCTGGCCAGCACCGCCTGTGCGAGCTTGCGGTGATAGGCTTCGGGGCGACGCGCCAGGGTGTTGAGGACGTTGAAGGCCCGGGGCTTGTAGTCCAGCTCGAACAGGGCTCCGCCCTTGCGGGTGAAGGAGGCGTCGATCAGCTTGTTGCGAACGATGATCTCCCCGGCTCCGTCTCCGGCAAAATCGGTCTGGTCGACCTCGAGGAAGGCACCCTCGCCGTGCAGCAGGCTGTCGCAGATGCGCTCGGCCTGCAGGAGCGCCGCGTAGTTGGCGTGGCGGAGGTGAGCGACGTAGAGGCCGCCGAAGACCCCGTGCCAGTAGGGATCGTTGGATTGCCCGCGCCAGAGGTGATGCAACGCCTCTACCCAGTCGTCCCGGAAAGTCCCCGGCAACTGGTCGGCAGCGGCGTCCCCGGCCGGTTCGTCGGTGTCGATGCGGCCGGCAGTCACCGGCTGCCGCAGGCCGACGTGCGTGCAGGCGGCCACCATGGTGGCCACGGCCAGCATCTTCTTGTGGAGGTTGTTGGCTTCGGGGTACTTGACCAGGAAATTCTTCCAGACCGCCCCCCGCAAAAAGGAGTGGTAAGCAGCGGGTACCGTCGCGAGGGCTTCCTCGAAGGCCTGCGCCTGATCGGCGGGCAGGGCCCAACCCTGCATCTCGACATAGGTGGCCGCTGGAAGGTAGACCCGGCCCCACGGCTTGTGGGCCGCCCGGTAGTCCGACAGCGTGGTGCCAAGGATCCAGTCCGCATTGTCCTCGAGGAGGGAGAGGAAGCGATCGAGCCAGTCCTCCGCGTAGACGATCTGGTGCGTGTGCGCCCAGTCGCCGAATTTCTCGCCATCGTCGAACACCACGGCCAGGCGCGAGCCGTCGGCGGTCGCGTGCTGGCGGAGGTAGTCGATGATCTTCTCGGGGGCCGAGTGGACCATCAGGCGGCGCAGCTCCGTGTTGAGGGGGAAGACCTGGAGGTAGTGACCCTGCTCCTCGGTCTGGTAGTAGCCGAAGAGCTTGGCGTCCCGCAGGCCCGCGGCCGTGAAGTGCGAGTCATCCAGGCAGGTCCAGGAGAGCCCCGCCTCGGACATCGGCTTGACCAGTTGCTGCTCCCAGACCCGCTCGGTCAGCCACATACCTGACGGAGAGGCCCCGAGGAGGCGGGTCAGGGTCTGCGACATGCTCACGATCTGCTCGACCTTGTTGTCGTCCGGAATCATGGCCAGGATCGGCTCGTAGAGTGCTCCGCCGAGCATCTCCACCTGCCCCCTCTCGACCAGATGGCGGAGCCGCCCCAGGAAAAGGGGTTGCTTCTCGGCGAGCCACTCCAGGAGCGAGCCACCGTAGTGCAGGGATACCTTGACGGCAGGGTGGCGTTCGAGGGCATCGAGGAAGGGCCGGTAGGCGCGGTCGTAAGCCTCGGAGATCACCCAGTCGAGGTTGCCGACGGGTTGGTGGTTATGCAGGCCGAAGGCCAGGTTGATCTTGGGCTGCTGTCCCAGAAGCATCAAAAAACACCAAGGAGAGGGCCAGAGCGGTTTCGCCTGGAAAGGATCGGGTCTGAGGAGTCAAACGGGGTACCGGCGCGCCCCATCTTATCAGAGAATATCCCTCGGCCCCATGGTACTCCGTCCGGGAGGTGGCTCCGGCATCGGCAGATCCGGCTCGTCTCCCGGAGACGGCAACACGCGATGGCGATCGTAGTCGAAGGCCTCGAAGGGGTTGTCGAGTTCCTCGAAGCGTTCGAGGAGCGCCGTGTCGAAGCGCTCTCCGAAATCCTCTGCCAGGAGCATCTCGGAAAGCAACCGGAAGCGATCGTGATGGCTGCGCACCCGCTCGGCCGCGTAATCCCGGCCTTCTCCCCCAGCTCCCAGCATGGCGGCCCACTCGCCCGACACGAGCAGCGACGCCTCTCGCATCGCCTGGGCCAGAGTACGCACGACCAGGGGAAGGCCTGAAGAGGCGAACCGGTCCACGAGCGACTCCGCCGTGTCGAGGACGGAGGCCACGACGTCCCAGTACCAGGTGGTGTTGGGGGCCCGCCAGGGACGGAAATCTCCGTGCGCCTCCCAGCTGGCCGGGTGGAGGTCCGGCAGCGGGACGACGCTCTGGCCATGAACGGCCTCCGCACCGCTGCGCAGCGCCAGGCCTGCGGCCCTGGCTGCCATCAGCAGGTCGGCCATCCAATCGGGACCCTCGGACCAGACCTCGAACAGCCTGGCATCGACGGGGATGACCAGGGTTCCCGGGCGGCCGGTACGCACCAGATGGTCATCCAGGACCGAGCATGCGGCGGCGATGGCATCGCGAGCGTGGGACGCTGCGAGTCCGCGTGCGGCGACGGGATCGTACGGCCCGGCCAGAGGGTCGCCTTCGGCTCGCGGATGGGTCGTCTCGCGCACATCCGTCGGGTTGCCGCGAGCCCGGTAGCGTCCGTCCGCCTCTTCCGGCGGCCCCAGGTAGCCAGGGCTGGCGGGGAATCCCCGGAGCGGGTCGAGCCACGCATCGTGCAGGCCATCGTGTCGCGTCAGCAGGGCCAGGCCCGCGGACGTGCGATGGACATCCAGAGGAGACGGGCCGGCGGGGTCGGGACGCATGCCCTGCAGGGCTCGCTCTGCCGCGATGGCGTAGTCCACCTCCTGCCATCGGAGGGTTTCGTCCGTGCCCGGGACCTCGATTTCGCGTCCTCCGCCGAGCAGCATTCCGCGGTAGCGGTCGGCGCCTTCCATCGGCTCGAATGCTCCGCGCGGCGCGATCGCGCCGCCGGGCAGCCACATGCCGAGGGGGCGGTGCTCGAGGTGGCGTTCCGCGGCCATGAGGCCCATCTTCACCTGGAATTCGGCGGCCCCCGCCCGCGGAAGGATCGGGAGAATCGCCGCGGTCGCCGGCAGGGTGACCACTTCGATGGCCCCCCCCTGCGCCAGCTCCCGGACGGTGCGCACGAGATCCCGCTGATGCCTTCGGGACCAGGAGTCGAGGAGGCGCTCGTCCCGGTCGCGCTGCCAGCGGGCAACGGCAGCCAGGGGCTCGGGCAGGCTGCGGGCCGCATCCTCGTGGTCCGCCAGGCGGCGCAGCATGAAGTTTTCGAACCCGGATCGAAGGATCGGATCCGCGAGCTGCTCGGCGAGTACCGGCGACAAGGCCAGGGTAAGCCGCGGCGCGGGGCTCTCGCTCTCCTGCAGGTCTACAAGGCGGTCGAGGCACGGCAAGAAGGCGTCGGCCATGGCTCCGAAAAGCTGCGATTCCCCGAAGGGCCATACGCCGGCCCGCCGCACGTAGGGCACATGCAGTAGAACCACGACCACCAAGGAGCCGGTCGGCATGCGCTCACGATGGCTCCAGGCAAGAGTCGCGTCAAGCGCCCGGCAAAACCTCGGTTCGAGGGTTAGCGGGTCCTTAGCCCGGGCTTAGTCGTACCTTGGGCGAAACACCGCGTCAGGTGGCGATAACTCCCATGAAAACCAGGTGCCGCCGAGGAGTAGGAGATCGCGTTCGATGGAGTCCAGCACGGCTTCCTGGATGAAGGGCACCGGTAGCCCGGGCCGCAGGCATCGTGCCCCGAGAGTCGCGCAGGCCAAGGCCGGGGTCCGGGTCGACCACAACGGCGGTGCTCTCGAGGTCTGCGGAGCGGCGGGATTGGATCAGATGGAGATCCGCCCCCTGTCGTTCGTTCCCGGGTATTCCGGGAGCTTCGATGCCACGGCGGGGGGCGCCCTGCTCCCCGCCGCAGTAGCGGCTGGCGGCCCCGCTCCGTCGGATTTTGCCGACAAGGTCGTTGCGGGCGCCCGCAGCGATATCGGGATGGAGTACGATCTGGCCCCGCGGCACCCGGGCCACAATGGCCGTCAGACCGGCTGCTGCGCGGATCTGGCCAGCGATGCATACGCGGCGGCTGGCTTCGACCTCTCCAAGGCGGTCTACACCGATATTACCCTGCATCCGAACCACTATTCCGGCCTTGCGCCCATCACCCTGGGCCCCCGCAACGCCAACACCTTGATGCGGTATTTCCAGCGCACCCAGGACTTCATGTCGAACCACCAGTCCTTCCAGGTCGGCGATCTGGTCTGGTTCAACTGGAGCGGCGGGTCGACGGCCGACCACGTGGCCGTGGTCTCCAAGGTCGACGCCACGGGGCGCCCGTTGGCCGTCGTCGAGGCGACGAACTACGGAGTTCCGGCGCACGAAGACACGCTGGACTCCTACCAGTTGTCCCACATGATCGGGCACGGCCGTCTGGCCAGCGCAGCTCCGGCGCCCGAGCCCGCGCCGACTCCCCGGCCCGCGCCGCGGCCGTCCGATCGGAATTACACGGTCCGCCAGGGCGACACACTTTCCGGGATCGCCCGGTCGGTGCTGGGGGATGCGAGCCGCTGGCGGGAGATCTACGACCTGAACAAGGATCGGATCTCTGATCCCAACCTCATCTTCCCGGGCGAAGTGCTCAGGCTCCCGTCCGCGCCTTCGCCCTCACCTGCGCCTGCCCCGCAGCCGTCCCCCGCGCCCCAGGCGCCCTCCGCGCCGTCTTCTCGGCCGGCCCCCGTGGCCCAGGCGCCCTCCGCGCCGTCTCAACCATCCGCGCCGGCGCTGCCGGGATCGAATCCAGCTCCGCAACCTGCCCCGATCGCCGCGGTACCGGGCCATCCGGGCGACGGTATCGCAGCGAGCCTGCGATTCGGCGGATCGCTCATCCGGACCGTGCAGGAGAGCAGCGCGGCCGTCGACGTCTCCAGGGGCATCGCGGCCGGTTCCATGGGTGGGGTTCTCCGGATGGGAGTTCCGGAGGTCTTCGACCTCCTCAAGGGCAACTTCCTGACCTCGGCCGCGACGGCCTTCGTCTCCAACCTCTACGAACTCTTCAAGGGCGAGGAGACGCCCGGCCAGGCCGTCTCCAACTTCGCGGTCGACACGGCTGCCTATACCGGCATCGGGGCTGCTGCCACGGCAATCGGTGGCGCCATTGGATCCCTCGTCCCCGGGATCGGGACCCTTCTTGGCGTCGCGGCAGGGGCCGCGGTCGGAGCCGGTCTGTCCTGGCTTTACGAGAAGTTCCTCCGGCCCAAGGCGGGAGCAACGGTCGCTCAGGCCCTCGGCCTGTCGTAGCGGAGCCGGGCGGACGGCAACGCGATGGCTGGCTGGAATCCGCTTCGCATTCGCGGAACCCTACCTGCCCGGACGGCGGCTCGTCATTGCCCTGCCAACCGGCACAATCCCGGCCTCTGCGGCCGGTTGACAACTCCATCGTGGCGAAGGCTATGATAGGGGTACCGGGTATTTGCACGGCCTTGCGCGGAAGGAGCCGGTCATGGCGCACAAGATGGACTTTGCCAATCGCGATCGCCTTCGCGACTCCTGGCGCCGGGAGCATCTCGACCCTGCGACCCTCTGGCGCCGCGCCGGCCTCGCTTCGGGTTCCATCGCGGTCGACGTCGGAGCGGGCATCGGTTATTTCTCGGTGCCGGCGGCCGATCTCGTCGGCCCGACCGGCAAGGTCTACGCCGCAGACATCCTGCCGGAGATGCTGGCGGATCTCCGCGCCTTTTTGCCCGCGGCCCACGCCGCGCGGCTCGAAACCGTGAACTCGACCGAGTACTCCGTGCCCTTGGCGGACCAGATCGCCGACGTCGTCCTCCTGTCCTTCGTCGCCCACGAGGTCGACGACCCCGCTCGCCTGATCCAGGAGTGCTCGCGCCTGCTCAAGCCAGGCGGGCACCTGCTGGTCCTCGACTGGGATCCCGGCGTCGAGCCGCCCCCGGGGCCGCCAACCGAGCATCGCCTCGCCGAGGAAGCGCTCGTCTCGGCCCTGACGACCGCGTCGCTTTCGGTCGACGCTCGTCGTCCGGCGGCGCCCGGCGTATACGAAGTCCTCGCGACCCGACGGCCGTGATCTCACCGTCGGCCGTCTCGGCCCGCCTCAAGCGCATCGAGGGTCAGGTCCGGGGTATCGGCCGGATGATCGACGAGGAGCGGCCGTGCGCCGATGTCCTGGTCCAGATCATGTCGATCAAGGCAGCCCTCGACGGGCTCGTCGTCACTCTGGCCGAGAACGAGCTCGACAGCTGCATGGCCGGCTGCGACCAGGAGGCGATGAGGGCCAAGATGTTCCGGACGATCCAGCTCCTCTGCCGCGGCTCCTGAGCTTTTGCCGTTTCATCGGGTCCCTCTGCGCGGTCGCTTCGCTGCGCAATCGGACCCCGTTTGATTCCTCGGGCCCGGTCCAGTCAAGCGGGGAGCACCCTGGCGCTGCTCGGCTCGCTTGCGCAGGGGGTCGACCGGTGTCATCAGGCCAGGCGGGCTTCGGTCCCCGGATCGAAGAGATGGATGCGCGAGGGCTCGACGGTGAACGAGGCGATCTGCCCGACGCGGGGCAGCTGCTCCTCGGCCACCCGGGCGATCACGTTGCCCTTGGCCCCCGTCAGATAGACATAAGCCTCCGAGCCCAGTGGCTCGACGACCTCGACCAGACTCTCGAGCCTGCCCTCGGACGTGCCAGCGCCCGTGGCTGTCACCAGGTGCTCGGGGCGCACTCCCACGATGACATCGCCCTCGTGGTGGCCCGGGGCGCGCGCGAGGGTGAAGTGGAAGCCGGCGCCCTTGACGATCGAGCGGTCGCCGTCGAAAGCCAGCGTGCCGTCGAGCAGGTTCATCTGCGGGGAGCCGATGAACGTGGCGACGAAGAGATTTGTCGGTGCGGTGTACACCTCGTGCGGAGTGCCGACCTGCTGAAGGTCGCCGCCGCGCAGGATGGCGATGCGCTCGCCGAGGGTCATGGCCTCGGTCTGGTCGTGCGTGACGTAGACGAAGGTGGTGTTGAGGCGCTGGTGGAGCTTCTTGATCTCGGCACGCATGCTCACGCGGAGCTTGGCGTCTAGATTGGAGAGCGGCTCGTCCATCAAGAAGACCTTGGGCTCCCGGACGATCGCCCGGCCGATGGCCACGCGCTGGCGCTGTCCGCCGGACAGCGCCTTGGGCTTGCGGTCCAGGAAGTGCTCGATCTCCAGCGAGCGTGCGGCGTCCCGGACGCGCCGGTCGACCTCCTTCCGGTCGATCTTGCGCAGCTTGAGGGCGAACGCCATGTTGTCGTAGACCGTCATGTGCGGGTACAAGGCGTAGTTCTGGAACACCATGGCGATGTCGCGGTGCTTGGGGTGGATGTCGTTGACCACCCGATCTCCGATCGACAAGAAGCCCGAAGAGATCTCCTCGAGGCCGGCGATCATCCGGAGCGCGGTCGACTTGCCGCAGCCCGACGGTCCGACCAGCACCAGGAACTCCCGATCCTCGATCGTCAAGCTCAGGTCCTTGATGACGACGGTGTCGTTGTATCGCTTCTGGATTTTGTCGAAGACGACCCTGGCCACTGCGCTCCTCCTGCCCTCACGCTCGAGACGGGCGGCGCGGGCACGGTGCTTGGTTGCGAACGGGCCCGGAAATGGCTCCGAGCGTGCTGGGGCATTGTACCCCAGGGAGAGACGGAGAAGGGCCCGGTGCCAGCAAGCCATGGCGTGCCGGCCGTGCGATCGCCCGGGGATAGGTAGTGCCAAGTCGAGCCAGAATGCTCCGGGCGAGCCTCGCGGAGTCGAAGGTTCCGGAAGCCTTCGAGAGGACGGTTCGATAACGTCAAGAGGGTAAGCCGATCTTCACGCGGCAAGTTCCTGTGTCACGCGGCGGGTTTCGTCGAGCTGCAAACGGTTGCAAGGGCGATCTTCCGTCGCTGGAGCCACTTTAGGCCTTTTTCAGTTTGAACGGGGCCCTCTGCGCGGTCGCTTCGCTGCGCAACCGCGCCCCGTTTGACTCCTTCAGCCCGATCCTGCCAGGACGAAAGCGCCCTGGGTCTCAGCGTGTGACAGACCGTAGGCCCATGGGGGGGGGCGTGGGCTAGGTTCCGGGAAAAGCGTGAAAATTGCGAGAATGTGTCAAGGATTGATAAGCGGAAGCTCTTTTCCGGGAAGGATACAGCCAGCGAACAGGTTCTTGAGTTTACGGTTCGTCGTTCTGTCGGGGAGAACGGATGCAACGAGGCTTGTTGGGATCCCTCCGGGCCAGGGTCGTGGGGTCCATCCAGATCAAGACCATAGCTTTCCTGGCCATCGCTCTGGCGGCCACGGTAGGCGCGACGAGCCTGTTCTCGTGGTGGTCGGCCCGCAGCGCGATAGACGAGCAAGTTTCCCGGACCAATCTTGCGGTCTCGGGCCCCATCATCCAGAAGCTCGTCCAGACCGTGATGCCGCTGGGCGATGCGGACCAGGTGCAGGCGGACTTGACGGGCCTGGCCACTGGCGACATCGAGTCCCTGGCGATTTACCGCCAGGACGGACGCGAGACCTTCTCCTCCACGGTGTCCGACCGGATGAGGATGGTGACCGATCCCAAGCTGCTGGCGATCCTCCAGGAGGCCAGGCCGCAGAGCCTCTTCCAGGAGACTCATGGGCACCTGTCACTCGTCTCCTATTTCCCGATTCGTGCGACCGCGGTATGCGCCGAGTGCCACGTCGGAGTCAAGCCGGGGCAGGTACGCGGGACCCTGGAGATGAAGACGTCGCTCCGGAGCGCCGACGCGACTGTGATGTCCAGGGCCTGGCAGGAGGCGGCTTTCAGCTTGGCACTCAACGCCCTGATCCTGGTGGCGCTGGGATTTGCCCTCACCTTGGGAATCATCCGCCCGCTCCAGAAGCTCACGGCCATCGCCCAGGCCCTGAAGGGAGGTCAGCTCGATATCGAGATTCCCGACCTCGGAAACGACGAGCTGGGCCGCATGGCTCACGCATTCAAGGCGATGATGCTCACCTGGCGCGAGATCCTGCGGCAGGTGCGGATCGCCGCTGACGCGGTCGCGTCGGGCTCTTCCCAGATCGGAGAGTCTTGCGCGGAGATCTCGAGCGTCTCCCACAAGCAGGAGACGTTGACTGGCCGCGCCGATGCCTCGGTACGGGAGATCGCGGGCTCGGTCCAGTCGGTGGCCAGCGATGCCGAGGCCCTGGCGACGAACGTCGGCGAGACCTCGAGCGCGATCTCCGAGATGCTTTCCAACATCGAGGTGGTTGCCACCAGCGCCGATACGATGGCATTGGCCGCCAGCGAGACCTCCTCGAGCATCGAGGAGATGGTGGCGAGCATCCGCCAGGTTGCCCGGAACGTGGCCGAGGCGACCAAGGCGTCCGATCATGCCGTGGAAGCGGCCAAGACCGGAAGTGGCGCTGTGCAGGAGGCCATCGCCGGCATGGGCCGGATCAACGCGGTCATGGGAGGGGTCGTCACCATGATGACCAGTCTGGATCGGCGCTCGAGCGAGATCGGCGAGATCACGAACGTCATCGACGACATCGCCGAGCAGACGAATCTCCTGGCGCTCAACGCCGCCATCGAGGCGGCACGCGCCGGGGAGCACGGCAGGGGGTTTGCCGTGGTGGCGGATGAGGTCCGCAAGTTGGCCGAGCGTTCCACTGCGGCGACGAAGGAGATCGCCGAGCTCATCCGGGTGATCCAGCGCGAGAGCAGCCAGGCGGTTGGCTCCACTCGCCAGGGGGAGGTGGCGATCTCCGAGGGCGCGAGGCTGGCCCAGGCTGCCGGGGACGCCTTGGGCGAGATCGTCACGTCGGTGGAGAGCGCGACGACGCTCATGCGACAGATCGCGCTCGCCACGAGCGAGCAGGACCAGGCGGCGCTCCTGATCCGGACCTCGGCCCAGAACGTTGACGCCGTGACGAGGGAGGTTTCCCGTGCCATGCGCGAGCAGGCGGCCAGCAGCAAGTCGATCACCCGGGCGGTCGAGGTCATGAACCAGCGAACCGGGACCGTCTCGGGCGCCGCAGATGAGCAGAGCGATGGGCTCAAGCGGGTCGTCCAGGCCTGCCAGGTCCTGCTGGTGTGTGCCAGCGAGACGGCTGGCGGCATCGAGCAGATCACGAAGGCTGTTTTCGATCTGCAGGGCGAAGCTCACGCCCTCACGCAGGCTCTGGCTGTATTTGATCACGGCCACGGGCCATCCGATCCGGCAGAACCGGCGTTTCTCGAGCACACGGTGCCAGCCGCTCAAGAGGAGGACGAAAGCCGAACAGCGCAGGTCGTCTGACCTGCGCTGCTCGGCTGAATCTGGCTGCGGCTGGCTTACAATGCCGGCGCTGTCGTCGGGGCCGAAGGCGTGGCGCCCGAAGTCGTGCTCGAAGGCAGAGCGGAAGGCTGCGAACCGTTGGACATCCCGACGAACTTGGCCTGGACCGCGTTGGTGAACGAAGGCCGCAGGTAGGTCTCGTAGAGCTTGCCGCCGAGGAATCCGACCAGAGCCCCGACGCCCATCCCGATGAGGGTGCCGAAGCCGGGGATGACACTGCCGACCATGCCGCCGATCATCGTGGCGGTTGCGCCGATGCCGGTGTATGCCGCCGTGTCGCAAGCGGTGTCGACCAGGAACTGCGTGCCGTTCTCCTTGCCCTGCACGAAGTCGAGACCGTTCGTGAAAATGCTCATCAGGCCCGAGATGGCGAAGTTGGACTTGAGCAGGCCCGGCAGGGAATGCAGCGCATTGCTGATGACGCCGCCGATGCCGCTGGTGACGCTGCTGATCGCACCGCCGGCGCCGGCTCCTGCCGCACCGGCGGCATCCATGCTGCTGTAGGCGGCGCGGGCGGCGTCGGAAGCGGCGTAGGCATCCCGGACGGCCTTGAGGCCCTGGACCGAACTGATGACCGGAACGGCCATCCTCATCCCGGCGACGTTATCGGGAGTCGCCAGCGCGCTCAGGAAGTTGCCGCTCGAGCTGGTCTGAACGTTGTTGACGTTGCCGTTGATAGCCATCGGTCCAAGTCCTCCTGGGACAACCCACCACGTTGGGAAGCTCTGCGCCTGGGGCGCTCCGGCGGGCCCTTGACCACCACCCGCTGTACAGAGGGTCTATCCCGGGTGGCGCCAGAAAATCGGTAAAGCGAGCGCTAATGTGACCTTAAGCTTTGACAAAAAGCAGGAAAAGCCGGGCCGGTCGCCGGTCCAGGCCGGTTCCCGTCGCCGCGCAAGTATCGGGCTCCGGTCCGACGCGGCCGGGAGAGCGCGCCGGTAGGGGGAGGCCGGGCCGTTGTTCGGGTGTTGCGAGGGCGGAGCGTGGTAGGATGAGCCGGGTAGAGCGAGTGTTCACGACGGATCGGACCGAGGCTCGGGCGCGTTGCGCCATCGAGCAGTACTATGCCATCCGAAAGACCCGTGGCGTCGCGTTTTCGCCGGATGCCAGCCAGGTGGCTTTCGTCTCCAATACCACCGGCACGGGGGAGATCTGGCGCCTGGGCGCGGAGGGCGGCTGGCCGCATCAGGTGACGATCGGCGGCCGCAACGTCGCGGAGCTGACCTGGAGCCCGCGAGGCGATCGCCTCGTGTTCACCTCCGATCGCGACGGCGACGAGAACTACGAAGTCTTCGCCATCTCGTCCTCCGGCGGCCTGGCCACGGCCCTGGCGCCCGCTCCCGGCAGGCAGGCGCACCTCGGTGGCTGGTCTCCGGACGGGCAGAGCATCGTCTACGCCTCCAACAAGCGCCATCCGGCGTACTTCGACCTTTACGTCTGCGCGGTGGACTCCGGCGTGGAACGCCTCCTCTGGCAGGACGACCACGTCAACATGGCCCTCTCCTGGTCCGATTGCGGGCGGTACGTCGTGGCCCAGCAGTTCGAGCAGAACGCCAACCAGGACCTCTTCCTGGTCGAGGTGGCCAGCGGCACGGCCCGCCTCCTCACTTTGCACGAGGACCTGGTCCGCCACTCCGGCGCCGCCTGGGAGCCGGACTCGCGCGGGTTTTACTTCCTGACCGACGCCGGTCGCGATTTTCTCGGACTCGCCCGGATGGCCGTCCCGGATGGCACCTGGGAGTACGTGGAGACCCCGGCGGCCGACGTGGTCGAGGTGGCCGCATCGCGGGACGGCCGCTGGCGAGCCATCGCCGTGAATCGCAACGGTAACGTCGTTCCCGAACTCCGGGACCTGGCGACCGGAGCCCAGGTCACGCTGCCCGATTTCGACCGCGGCGTGGCGTCGGAGCTCAAGTTCTCGCCCAACAGCCGGCGCCTGGCCCTCTACCACGAGTCGCCCGCTCGCGCCCGCGACCTCTGGATCGTCGATCTGCCGGAGGCGCCGGTGAGCGAGATCTCGGCAGCTTCCCGGGGGCGGGCGGCTTTCGGGGCCCCCCAGTCCGTCCGCCAGGTGACGTTCTCCATGTTCGGCGGGCTCGGCCCCGAGGACCTGTGCATGCCCGAGAGCGTGTACTTCGAGTCCTTCGACGGCCTCGAGATCCCGGCCCTGCTCTTCGTGCCCAAGGGCGCCAAGGCCGACGGTACGCTCGGCGCGGTCCTCTGGCCTCATGGCGGGCCGGATTCGCAGGTGATCCAGAATTTCTATCACTGGTTCCAGGTCTTCGCCGGGGCCGGTTATGCTGTGCTGGCACCCAACTTCCGGGGCAGCACGGGCTATGGCAAGGCCTACCAGCTTCTCAACCGGCAGGACTGGGGCGGGGCGAGCTTCCGAGACCTGGTGGCGGGCGCCGATTTCTTGCTGCGCACGAACTGGGCGGATCCGCGTCGCCTGGCGGTCGTGGGAGGATCCTTCGGTGGGTTCATGGCGCTGACGGCCGCCACCCAGGAACCCGATCGCTGGGCCGCGGTCGTGGACTTCTTCGGGCCGAGCAACCTTCATACCTTCATCGAGAGCACCCCCGCCTGGTGGAAACCTTACCTGTACGACATGGTGGGCCACCCCGAGCGCGACCGCGACCGGCTGTCGCAGCGCAGCCCGGTCAACTTTCTCGACCGGGTCGTCGCGCCCCTGCTTGTCATCCAGGGAGCGCACGATCCGCGTGTGACCCAGGCCGAATCCGATCAGGTCGTCGAGCGGTTGCGAGCCCTTGGCCGCCCGGTGGAGTACCTGGTCTTCGCGGACGAAGGCCATGGTTTCAGCCGCACGGCCAACGAGATCCGGGCGGCCGGGGCGATCGTGGACTTCCTCGACCGTCACCTCGCCTCTGAATGAAGCGCCAGGAGCTGCTTGCGGCCGAGTACGGCTACCGGTGGCAGGACAAGCCGCGCGCCGAGATCCGCATCGCGCTCGCCTTCCCCAACGTCTACCAGCTCGCCATGAGCAACCTCGGGTTCCAGCTCGTCTGGAAGGCCGCCCACGACCACGTCGCGGCCTCCGCCGAGCGCGTTTTCCTGCCCGCGACCGGCGAACCCTCCGCTCCGGCTTCGCTCGAGAGCGGGCGCGGGCTCAAGGATTTCGATGCCGTCGCCTTCTCGCTCTCGTACGAGCAGGACTACCTCAACGTGCTGGCGATGCTCGACGGCGCCGGAATCCCGCACAGAGCGGCCGATCGCCGCCGGGAGCACCCGCTCCTGATCGCGGGCGGACCGGCTCTGTGGGGCAATCCCGAGCCCGTGGCGCCGTTCTTCGACGCCGTGGTCATCGGGGAGGGCGAGGAGGTGATCGGCGAGATCCTTTCGTGTCTGGCCGAATACCGCAGCCGATCGGGCACCGGGAGGAGCGAGCCCGACCGCCAGCGGCTCCTGTCGGCCCTGGCCGAACTCCCGGGCCTGTACGTGCCGGTGCTTTACGAGTCCCGGTATGCGGCCGGCGGCGCCTTCGCGGGGCTCGCACCGCGCCTTTCGGCGCCAGAAGCGATCGCGCGCCGGTGGATCCGGGACCTGGACCGCCACCCGGCCCAGAGCGTCGTGTTGACGCCGCACACCGAGTTCGCCGACACCCACCTGGTCGAGATCGCCCGGGGCTGCTCGCGATCCTGCCGGTTCTGCATGGCGGGCTTCATTACCCGGCCGGTCCGCTACCGCCAGGTGAGCCGGCTGATCGAGCAGGTCGACCAGGGCCTCGCCCGGACACGCAAGATCGGCCTGCTGTCGGCCTCGGTATCGGACCACCCCGACCTCGTCGCCCTTGGCGAGCACCTGCGTACGCGGGACGTCCGGCTTTACCTGAGCAGCATCCGTGCCGATGCGGTGACACCCGAGTTCATCGCCTTGTTGCGCCATGGTGGTCTGAAGAGCCTGACGGTGGCGCCCGAGGCGGGCAGCGAGCCGATGCGGGCCCGGATCAACAAGCACCTCACGCACCACGATCTGATGCGCTGCGTCCAGGTGGCCGGCGAGGGCGGCATGCAGGGGTTGAAGTACTACGTGATGATCGGGCTCCCCCACGAGACCGACGCGGACGTGCAGGCGACGATCGAACTTCTTGCGGACACGGTCAAGACGGGGCGACCGCTGGGGATCCGTCGGTTCGTCATCGACCTCCATCCCTTCGTTCCCAAGGCCTTCACACCCTTCCAGCGCGAACCCCGCGCCGAACTCGAGCGCTTCGAGAAGATCTTCGCGAGGCTGCGGGGACCGCTGGCCCGGCTGGGAGTGCAGACGCGTTTCGACTCTCCGGCGTGGGCCGTGATCCAGGAGCGGCTGGCTCGGGGCGATCGCCGCACGGCCGACGTCATCGAGCGGGCCTACGCGGCGGGGGGCAACCTGTCGGCATACCGGCGCGCCCTGAAGGAGAGTCCCATCCCACCTGGCTTCGGTCCGGATGCCGTCTTGCCGTGGGCTCATATCCAGAGCGGACTGGAGCCACGGTTCCTTGCCCACGAGGCACATCGTGCGGAGCGCGGCCAGCAGAGCCCTCCTTGCCCGATCTCGGCACCGCTGCTGCTGGCCCCTCCCACTTGCCGCCGCTGCGGGGTGTGCGGGGACGGTGGTGCTGCCGGTCAGCCCGGGCGGGCGCCGGGTTATGAACCCCAAGGCGCGGGTATGGATCGGTAGCCGATCGGGGGTTGGCTCCGACCGGCGTGCGCCGCGTCTGCGAGAAGATCGCCTTGGGAATTCAACACCGCATCAAGCACGCTTGCCTGCTGACCACGGCGGTCGGCGGCGCCTTGGCCACGCCAGCCGTGGCCCAGGCCGCGGTGCCAGCGGGGACGATCGCTCCGGCCAGCCCTTCCTCGCCGGTTCAAGGGGCGGCTCGTCCTGCCAGCGGTGCCCCTGCGGGCATCGCCAATCAAGGCCAGAAGGCCGCCGAGATGGTGGACCTCGCCCCCGATAACTGGGCCTACCCGGCGATCGAGGTGCTGATGGACCGCTACCACATCATGGGCGGCTTCCCCGACCACACCTTCCGCGGCAATGACCTGGTGGATCGTTACCAGCTGGCGGCGATCCTCGCCCGGGTCATGGACCGCATGCAGGCCCTGGGACCGGCGCACGTCAACGCCGCAGACCAGACCCTGGTCGACCGCCTCGCCGAGGAGTTCAACGCCGAGCTCACCGAGCTCCAGAAGGATCACGACGACATCAACCTCATCAAGCAGAAGCTTGGCCTGGCGGGTCCGCCATCAGGAGCCGCCTCGGCGTCCGCGGGCGTGTCCCTGCCGGTCAACTTGCCCAAGCCAGCGACGTCCTATCCCAACTCCAGGCTCTCGGGCGACGTCGGCACCACCATCGAGCAGGATCCGCAGAGCGGCCTTTTCCCCTTCTGGGTCTCCTCCACGCGCCTGGCCGTACGGGGGCGCATCAGTGACAATGTCTCGGCATCGTTCGCGTTCCATGGGGCTTATGCCCCCACCGACCCCAACCTCAGCCCGCCGCCCCCGATCGCCGGCGGCGGCAAGAACCCCACGGGCAGCATCGGCTTGAGCGGTTCGGCCGGCGTCACGGCCAACTACAAGGGTGGCCTGTCGACCAAGGTCGAACTCGGGTCGTTCTACCTTGGCGGGCTGATGAATCTCAAGGGCTTTGCCGGGCACTGGGGCGACGGCATCATCGGCAGCGGCCTCAACGGCCCCGGGGCCAATCCCGTCCGGGGTGATCGCGACGAGGCCCTGGCCGGCGAGATCGAGACCCGCGGGATCGCGGCAGCCGCTGCGATCACGCCGCAGTTCGTCGAGGGCTATGCCGGCTACGACAGCGGTTGGGGCGACGTCAACATCCTTGGCGACGTGGATCACGACAGCTTCGGCAACGTCCAGGTCTCCGGCGCTCGTGCCTACGACCTGGCGGCCAGTCTGGATCTCGGCAGCGATCTCGAGGCCTTGATGTTCCAGTTCGGCCTCACCGGATCGGGGCGGTTCCTCCAGGATGCCTACCAGCCGCTGGCTTCCGCTCAGGCCGTTCTGAACCTCCAGGTGCTCAACAAGACCCTGCCGGCGATCAGATCGCCGCGGGTGCGGGCTACAGCCAGAGTCCGTCCAACCAGGCCTCGGACGAAGAGGTCCAGCCCTCGGCCTACGTGTTCATTCCCGCGCTCGCGCCCCACTTCCCCACGTTCCTGGCGGCCCTCACCGAACCCATCACGCTCGCCAGCAAGGCCGGCAAGACCGGCGAAGGATCGCTCCTGGGGCACCATGCCGGCTGGACGATCCAGTCCGTCATCGACAACCCGATCCTGCCCAACTTGACGCTCGAGGCCGATCTCCAGCAGGACGTCCTCTTCGGGGCGACCTACGATGGCTGGGCGTATGCCATCAGCTCGTCGCTCGACTTCTAGTCAGCGTTCCGATGGGCCCTCGGCCTGGTTGCGCCTGGCGCGCGCTCCCGGCAGCGGTCTGCGCCTGAGTGCCGCCTCGCTGGGACTGGGCGCGGCATTCATCGCGGGCTGTCCCGGTCTGCAGACGGCGGCTGCCGGCACCATCACGGGCCAGATCCTCTATCAAGGCCGGCCGGCTCAGGGAGAGACCGTGTCGCTGCTCGTCCAGCAGGGCGGTTCCTTCACCGCGTTTACCGGATCCAGCGGCGGTGCGCTGGCGACCTCGACGGATGCCAACGGCGACTATGCCTTCCGCGGTCTGCCCGCGGGCACGTACCGGGTCCTGTTCCTGCCCGTCACGGTCCACGATGGCGGCGGCGTGGCGATGCCCAGCGGCGAGGTGGCGAGCTGGTACACCCTGCCCGGGACGGTCAGCAACAGCTCCGGCACCAACTTTCCGGCCTTCGACGTCGCCTACGACGGCCTGATCTATCCGCAGGAGGTCGGGGACCACTACGTCTCGACGACGGTCCCGTTGCCCTTCCACTGGTCCACCGATCCCCAGGGGCAGCGGTACCGGCTCCAGATCTTCGAGAACGACGGCGCCTCGGGATCCCCGGTCATCCAGCTGGCCTGGTCCAGCGATCCCACGGCCCTGCTGCGGCAGAACGTCAATTCCGACAGGTATACCTGGAACGTCGTGATCGACGGGGGAAACACGGGTCAGGGCCTCTCGGCATACCAGTTCGTCGACCTGGCACCGCCGCCGCCAGCGACGACGCCTGCAGGCAGCTGAGCGATCGGGCGCGGGAAGCTGGAACCGGCGCATCACCATCGCAGCGAGTAGCCGCGCCGACCGGTCTGGCCCTTTGGCGGCTCCCGGAAGAACAACCCCACCACCAGGCCCCAGGCGAATCCGCCCACGTGCTCGAACCACGCCACGCCGCCCGCGTGGTGGAGGCTGAGGCTCGTGAGCCCGGAGAGAGCCTGGATCGCGAACCATAGTCCGAGGAACCACGGGGCGCTGATACGCCAGGTGGTGATGAAGATCCCCAGGAAGATGAGAGTCTGGACGCGGGAGTACGGAAACATCACGAAATAGGCGCCCAGCGTCCCGGCAATCGCTCCCGAGGCTCCCAGTGCCGGCACCGGGGAGGCGGGATCCGACACCAGTTGCGCGAAGGCCGCGACCAGGCCCGCCAGGAAGTAGAAGGCCAGGTAGCGTGCGTGGCCCAGTCGATCCTCCACGTTATCGCCGAAGAGGTACAGGAACCACATGTTGCCCAGGATGTGCAGCCAGCCGGCATGCAGGAACATCGCCGTGACGGGCGTGACCAGGCGCCAGGAGAATCCGCGTTCCGGGATGGCCCGATAGGCGGCGACCACGGTCCGCGGCACCATCGCCCAGGTCTGGATCTCTCGAGACGGGTGGGGCCCCCAGCTCAGCTCGAGGAAGAACACCGCGAGGTTGGCCGCGATGAGGAGGGTGTTGACGATGGGCTTTCGCTCGGCGGGAGCGGTGTCGTAGAGGGGAAGGATGGTCCCGGGCTCCCGCGGCAGTTAGCGGAAGACGGAAGGGGTGGCCACGAACGGCAGGCTCGGGCGATCCTCGAGCGGGCACCAGGCGGCCGAGTAGGTGGCATTGCTGACCGGTCCCGTCCACCGGAGGGACGTCCCGTCGGGTGCCGTGAGCGGCTGGCTGGCGTCGGAGCTGGCGGCCAGGAGCCCGAAGGTGCCGTCGGCCCCGACGATGGCCGAGAAGCTGCCGTTGGGATCGAAGTTGTACGAGGGGTCGGGCGGGCTCGGAGATGCGCCCGGACCTTTGAAGCTCTCGATGCAGCTGTAGCAGAAGGGATAGCGGTCGATCGTCCAGCCGGCCTCGTTGGGCGGCGTGGTGCCACCCGAATACTCGTTGAGCCACTTGCCGCCGACGCCGAGGAAGTAGTAATCGAACGAGGCCGGGGTGCTGTTGGGCTGCTCCTCCCAGAGGTAGACCATGCGCGGCTGGGCGATCGGCCCGGAGGTTGGCTTGTAGCTCGTCCAGTTGAACCCGCGGTCGCCATCGCCGCGGAAGACCTGGCCCCAGAGGTCCATGGTCGCTGCCGAAGAGGATACGGCCAGGTATTCCTGGCTGGACTTGAGCGTCGCCGGGAGCTGGTGCATGTCGACGAAAGCGTCCTGGGAGGCCAAGTCGTCGCTGCTCGTCGCCAGTTCGGTCAGATCCGCCCCGCCCGTCGAGAAGTACACGAACTTGCTGATCGTGGGGGCTGGCCGGTAAGCGGCCTGGTTGTTGCCGAGGTAGTCGATCCGGCCTTCGGGCACCGCGACCAGGTAGAACGTGAGGTTGTTGGCGCTGTCGTGCATGCCCCCTGCGTTCTGGGTCCATGCCGGGTAGCTGGGATAAGCCTTGGCGGCAGGATTCATGGCGAAATAGTCGCGCAGATCCATCCTGGCATAAACGGCAACCTCCCGACCGTCCTCGAGCGTGTAGATCTTCTTGAAGATCGGGGTGTCGAAGACCTGGGGTGGCATCGCGGCGCCCGGAGGGACCGACTTGCCGATGTAGGTGTAGGGGTTGGAGTTGAGCTTGCCGCACGCGCCGTCGCCATACTCTCCTTGATGGCCGTCGGCGTCGACGCCCCAGGCGTTGGGCCAGACCGCGTACTTCGGGATGCTCGTGGTGGTGGTGGTCTGGCCGCAGATGGGCATGGCGTCGTCGTACCAGTAGTCGTGGGGCACGACCGGGATGCTGACGTTGTTGTACGTCTGCCCCATGTAGGAGATCGACGTCACGGGCGCCGGGGCAGTGTCCGACGAGGACGCGCCCTGGAACGAGATCGGGAAGCCCGGTGCGACCGGATAGGTGAGACCAGACTCGGGGCAGGAGCTGCTCGTGAAGTACGAGCTGGCGTCGTCAGGCTGGTCGTCCCGTGGCACCAGCCACCACCCCCGGGTCAGGCACGGATCGGACTCGTCGAACTTATTCATGGGCGCCGAGTCCTGCTCCAGCGTGGCGCTGCCCGTCGTGTTGAACGAGTCCGATGCGACCATGCCGGGAACCTGGGTCGCGTTCCCGAAGAAGTACCCCTGCGGGGCGGGGGTGGATCCGGCCCCACCGGGCACGAAGCTGAGGCCGCCATCTGGAGAATAGACCTGTCCCGACGGCGCCTTGGAATACCGCAGGTAGTAACTCCAGTCGCAAAAAGCCGGCCAGTTGCGGGCATTGCCGAGGAACTCGAGCTGCTTGACCGGCTGGGCGGGGTTGGAGTTGTCCGGGGCGCTGCCGTAGGAGTCCGTCTTGGCCGAGAGTGTGGCCGACCAGGTCGTGAGCATCATCATGTCCTGATCGCGATAGATCTCGGACTCCGCCATACGCAGGGCGAGCTGCGCGTCGTCGCCGAGGGTCTCCTCCTGGCGCATCATCAGCGAGCCTCGCTGGGTGGAGAGGATGTCCGCGAAGACGGCTCCGACCAGCAGGATCAGGACCATGGTGACCGCCATGGTCAGAGCCAGCGAAAATCCTGCCTGGCGGCGAGCGTTTTGCATCAATCCCCCTTGGGAATCGTCACGTTCGTGGCAAAGACGTTCAGGGTCAGCGGGAAGACCAGGGTGTTGGTGCCGTATGCCCGCCGATTTGCCACTCCCGCAGCCGATGACCCGGTCTCGAGCAGGTTGTTGTTGGGATCGCCCGACAGCAACGTGACCCCGACCAGGTACGGGCTCGTGGGGTCCCAATCGCTGTAGGGGTCCGGGGTCTCGACGTCGAAGATCGCCGTTCCCCCGTTGGCATCGTTGCCGACCGGACACAGCACGCGGGCCTCGGCGCCCGCGATGTCGTCGTCGACTCCCTCGCAGGTGTTGCCCGGATCGGGGCTCCAGTCGCTCCCA
The DNA here is from genome assembly GCA_021781555.1 of bacterium. Taxonomy (GTDB): domain Bacteria; phylum Cyanobacteriota; class Sericytochromatia; order S15B-MN24; family VGJW01; genus JAJXWQ01. The sequence continues at coordinate 3,204 of JAJXWQ010000040.1, read as the reverse complement.
TTGAAGGTTACCGAGGAACTGGCCCCCGATGCGTACTTGAGCGAGGAGTCGGTCCACTCCACGTTGGATGCGTACCAGGCGCCCTGGTTGCCGCCTGGTTGGGCCGTGCAGGTGGACTCCAGGCGGATCAGGTGATCCCAGAGCGGCTTGTAATCTGGCGCCATGAGGCCGGTGTGATCCCCGGCGGGGAAGTCCGCAGGGCCAGGGAAGCGGAAGTAGCAAACATAGATCGGTGTCGTCATGGAGGTGGCGATCAAGGTGAGGACGTCGGTTCGGAGGCCGCCGATGCCGTTGTTTCCGCTCGTGAGGGCCGGGGGATAGCCGCTGGGCTCCTGCACGTTGGCCCCGGAGTCCAGCGTGACCTCCGGGGTGAAGAAGCCGCCGAATGGCGGGGCCTGCCCGCCGATGGGCGGCAAGGCGTCCAGGCCGGCGCCCAGATCCGCCTGGGGAAGGCCGGGCTCCGAGACGTACACGCCGCTCACTTTGGTCGTGGCGTAGGTGTAGATGTAGTAGGCGTCGTGCAGGTCCTTCTCGATGAGGTCCATGGCCTGGCGGCCCGACTCCATGGCCTGAGTCATGGCCTCGTTACGAGCGGTGATCCGGTTCCAGCGGATGATCAGCATGAACGCGGTCGAGAGGATGATCGTGAAGATGATGGTGCCGATCAGGATCTCGACCAGCGTGAAACCGCGCGTTCGTCTCGTCATCGGGGCAGCAGCCTCCCATCGAGCTGGACCGACGCCGAGGCGATGGGGTGCAGCAGCTTGCCGGTGGTGGTGTTGTAGAAGGTGTAGGCGTTGCGGAAGTCGACGGCCCGGTAGACCTGCGCCTCGAGGATCTTGGACGTGTAGTGATCGAAGTACGGGGTGGCCTTGGTCCAGGTGCCCTCCGACGGCGAGCTGTAGGCCCACATTCCGCCCTGGCAGGGGGTGCCATTGGTGGGTACGCAGCTGTCGGCGATGAGATATCGACAGGAGGCCGGAGGGTCGGCGTATTGATTCGGATTGCCGGTGTATCCGTCGCCGCAAGCCTCGTAGCCCGAAAGGCTCACGAGCGAACCTGCGCCCTCTTCCTCGTAGGGAATGCCGAAGAGCTCCATCCGTACCGCGAAACGCGGTGGATCGTCGCTCAGCATGTTGTCCTTGAAGAGGTTGAAGCCGCAGGCGGCGTTCTCGGGGGTGCCCCCCTTTTGGTTGCCGCCCGCATCGAAGTAGGCGTTGTTCCAGAAGACCGTGTTGGACAGGTAATTGCCCCAGTTGCCGGACCCGTCCCAGGGCAAGGCGGACATGGGCACGGAGTTGTCGGGCGTCGCATCGGTCGGGAAATTGTTGAAGAAGTACTGAGTCAGGGCCACGTCGACGCCACCCGAGTCGACCTGGAACGTGCGCCCGTCGCTGGGATCCGTCGCGAGCTCGTCTTGAGTCTCGACCTGCTGGCGGATCATATCCAGCTGCGACTCGGCGAGGTCGAGGGCGAACTGGACGTCCCCGGCCCTGGTCTCGCTCACGGTGTACGTGCTGAGAACCTGGGACATTCCCACGACGATGATCGCCATGATGACGGCGGCAAAGAGATTCTCGGCGAGGCTGAAGCCGCGCTCCTGGCGCAAGCTCCCCGCCGCGCCAGACCGGCCGTGCCGTTCTGGCTGAAAATCGCGCGCCGGGCGCGAACGCAGGTGCTCGGGCAAGCGCAAGATCCCTTTGATAGAGGGAGGCGCCGCGAACGCTCCCCGAGATCTCTTCCCGGTTTTGCAGCCAGGCAAACGGGTAAAAGAGGGTGTGCTCCCAGCAGGCCGAGCGGCCGCCGCGGTGCTCCTGGCGGCAGTGCCCCTGCGGCTCCTGCCTGCGGATCAGGCGGCGCTTTCTGCACTGACCGAAGCGCGCATGCTGTCGGAGCGCGTTGGCGATCGCGTTTGGCCGGGCTTCACGCTCGGTGTGCAGGAACTCATCGCTTACGATGGTGATCGCCGCCAGCTTCTGGTCGGCGCCACCGGAAGGCCCGCTGGCTTCTCGGTGGTGCCGCAGGCGGGCTTCGGGGTCTTGGCGCACGATGGCCCCCTCCCCGAGATCACGCGAGCCCCGTCTCCTGCGGTCTGGCTGGCCGGCTGGCCCGCGGTCGCCCTGCCCTACGCCTTCGTCGAGAGCGACCTGCGCCCGCGCCCCGCCAAGGTCTTCGCGCCGGCCTTCAGCGCCTGGGAGCAGCGCCACTTTGCGGGCTCTGCCGAGTACGACCGCCTGGAGTTCCGGCGGTATCCCACGGGGGACCGATTCGAGCTGGCCGCCGCCGAACTCGAGGATCGCCTGCTGGCAGACGCCTTGCGCGCGCGTGACCCGGCCGACTGGCGCCGGCTCGGCCAGGAATTCCTGGCGGTCCGAGCCCAGCGGCGGACGCGTCTGGCACCCTGGGTCTCGCGCTTCGAGGACCTCGCCGAGAAGTTCTCGGGTCTGCCTTTCTACGTGGCGGACTCCTACGCCGACTATGCATCGGTCGATCCGCGGTTCCTGGCGTCGGCGGCAGATCCCGCCCAGTGGCAGCGGTGGCCGCAGTCCGAGCGTGGCGTCGCCGGTGCGCTCGATCTCCCGCTCGATCTCGGCACGCTGGGCGCGGAGCGCTACCAGCTCACCGGGCTGGCCGAGGCGCGCCTCCTCGATCGGCTCGCCGGGCCCAGCTGGCGGGCGGCGTCGGCCGCAGGCGCGACGCTCACCGCGTTGCTGGCCCACGCGGTCTCCATGCCCCGCAAGGGGGTGCCCGCGCTGCTCCGTGCCGGTCGCCAGGCCGGCGGCTGGGACGATCTCTGGCGGGCCGTCGTTCCTGCCCGTCGAGGCCTGCCGCCGGCGTACCGTGCCTGGCTCCAGATGCCGGGCCGCAAGGTCACTTGCTGGCTGTCGCCGGATGCCGAGCAGCTGCGGCTCCGCTATGCCCACCGCCCGCTCAGACTCGATGCGCACACCCTTTTCGCGTTCGACCTGGGGGCGTTCAACTACTCGGGCCGCTCGCTCGAGCTCCAGGTGGAAAGAACGCCGATGCTGTGGCGCGGCCCGGAGTCGCAATGGCCCTATGAGCGCGTCACCTTTTTCTTGCCCATCGCCGCCACGATCACCCTCGACGGGCGCTGGGTGCCGCTGGAAGATGGGTCCTTCCGCATCCGGCGGCGACTGGTCATCCGCGCCCCTGGCATCCGGCTCGACCTGGGCTCCGGGAGGG
>JAJXWQ010000130.1 GCA_021781555.1 bacterium | reverse complement strand
CCGGATCTGGGCCGAGAATCGCGGTGGCGCGGTGTTCCGCTTCGCCTTGCCGCTCGAGGGCACCCCTCCCAAGGTCGAAGCCGAAGAGCCCGAGGCCACGGCAAGCGCGCCGCACGCCACCGGTCCACAGCCGGTGCAGCCCTTTGAGCCATGACCGAAGAGGAACCGGGGCCGCTGGTACTGGTGATCGAGGACGAACCGCAGATCCGTCGGTTCCTGCGTGCCAGCTTGCCAGCGCACGGCTACCGGCTGATCGAGGCGGCGACCGGCAGCGAGGGCCTTGCGGCTGCCGCAACGGAGCGACCCGACCTCGTGCTGCTCGATCTGGGTTTGCCGGATACCGACGGCCTCGACGTGATCTCCCACCTGCGCGAATGGACCGAGATTCCGATCCTGGTTCTCACCGCCCGCGGCCGTGAACGCGACAAGATCGCCGTTCTCGACGCCGGCGCGGACGACTACCTCACCAAGCCCTTTGGCGTGGGCGAGCTGATGGCGCGGATGCGGGTGGCACTCCGCCGCAGCTCGCGCGCGGCAGAGGCATCCAGGCCCGTTCTCGCGGCGGGCCTGCTCACGGTGGACCTCGCCGGCCACCGGGTCTGGCTCGAGGACAAGGAGGTCAAGCTCTCGGTCATCGAGTTCAAGCTGCTGGCGGAGCTGGCACGCCATGCGGGCAAGGTCCTCACGCACCGGCATCTCCTGACGAACGTCTGGGGTCCGGAGTACCTCGACCAGACCCATTACCTGCGGGTCTACATGGGCCACCTGCGCCACAAGCTCGAGGTCGAACCAGCCCGGCCCCGGTTCCTGTTGACGGAGCCAGGAGTCGGCTACCGCCTCGAGGCCGGAGAGTAGGTCCCGCACCAAGGGCGAAGCGGCCGCTTCGCTGCGCAAGCGCCCTCATGAGCCCGGAGTGCTATCATCGGCTCGTGCTCGTGTGCGCGAGTACGGCAAGGGAGGCCCGTTGGACATCAAAGCATTCAGCTCCTTCCATGCCGGCAAGTCCGGCCTGCGCAAGGTTCTCGGGGACCTCGAGGCAGACATCATGGAAGCCGTGTGGGCCCGCGGGCCGGGAGCCCGGGTCACCGTCCGGGAAGTCGTCTCGGACCTCCACAGCGTGCGCGATCCTGCCTACACCACGGTCATGACCGTGATGGGGATTCTCACCAAGAAGGGATTGCTCGAGGCCCACAAGACCCGCCTGGCCTATGCCTACGAGGCGACCGCCACCCGCCAGCAGTTCACCGAGCAGGTGGTCGCCACGGTGGTCCAGGAACTTCTGGCAGACTTCAAGGAGCCGGCCCTGGCTCATTTCGTCCAGGCGATCGCGCAGGACCCGGGCCCAGCTCAGGATTGGGCCGGCCGCATCGCCGGGCGGCGCGCCGCTGAGAGGGCGGAGCGGGGGCGCTAGTGGGGATCCTCTGGCTCCTGGCCGGTACCACTGTCGCAGTGCTGATCGCCGGGCTGTTCACGCGACTGGCGTCGACGTTCAGCCGCCCCGACGATCGCCACCGCTTGCGGCTCGCAGCCACGCTGATCCCCGCCCTCCTCCTCGGGGCCTCGCTCGCCGTTCCGCTTGCGATGTACCTGCGCAACTGTCCCTGGTACTCCCGGGACGATCGCCTGTTCGTGGAGCTTGCCGCGGCGATCGCCTGCGGCCTCGTTCTCCTGGCCGCCATCCGGCGCTGGCGCGCTCTCGTGGAAACCCGGGCGCGCTTGCTGGCGGTATCGGTTCTGGCGGCGGCTCCGCTCCGCCAGCGCTTCGACCTCCTGGCCGCGCGCATGCGGGCCCCGGCCACCGAGCTTCGCCTGGTGCCGGCCGATCGCCCGCTGGCATTTTCCGTGGCGTGGCCTTCGGCCGGGGTCGTGCTGTCAACCTGGATGGTCGAACAGCTCGACGGGGAAGAGCTCGAGGGCGTGATCGCGCATGAGCTGGCGCACCTGAGCCGTCACGACCAGGCCACCGGCACGGTGGCGGCGACCTTGATGGATGCCTGGTCGATCCTGCTCTCTGGCTGGCAGCGCGGTCCCTGGCTTCCCGATCCCGACCGCGAGCTGGCCTGCGATGAGGTCGCCGCCAGGGTGACCGGGCGGCCGGGCGCCCTGGCCAGCGCGCTTTACAAGGTCTGGCAGCACGGTTCGGCCGGGACCTCCGGCGGCGTGACTTCCTCGTTGGGTCCGAGCGCGGCAGGACCGTCCTTCCGGCTCGCGGCACTGCTGGATCCGGGATACGCCCGCACCCGGCCTCGCCGCGACACCCTGGTGCTCGCCGCACTCGCCGCGATGGCCGCGACGCTTGCCCTCATCCCCGTCTGGTACCTCCCGTTCTGCATGCAAGTCCTCTGCCGCCTGAACCGCTAGGCCTTTTGCAGTTTGAACGGGGCCCTCTGCGCGGTCGCTTCGCTGCGCAACCGGGCCCCGTTTGACTCATCGGGCTCGATCCATTCAAACCGGGAGCACTCTAGGGCGGTTTCGCCGGCGCGCGCGTTGCGCGCCAGCACGCGGAGGGGATCTCGGTCACTTTGGCCAGGCGCGACCTGCGCTAAGATCGGACACATGATCGAACGCGACCCGCTCTCGACTGCCCCGCTGCGCCAGGAAACGGCCACGTTTCCGACCTACCCGGCCCGGAGCGAGACGCTCGCTCGCTCCGGCACGCGGGCCCTGACGGATCGGCTCGATTCCCTCACGCACCTCTGGAGCTGGAACCTTCGGCGGATCGAGGCGCCCCAGGCCTGGGAGATCACGCGGGGGGATCCCAAGATCGCGGTGGCGATCGTCGATACCGGCATCGATGCCGAGCATCCGGATCTCCGCGGCAAGGTCCTGCGGGGCGTCGACGTGCACTCGAGCCAGGCCAGCTGGGCCGACGACCAGGGCCACGGAACTGCGGTCGCAGGGGTCGTCGCCAGCCGTGGCTGGCGCGGCAAGGGCCTGGCCGGGGTGGCTCCCGCCTGCCGCCTCCTCTCGATCAAGTGCAACCAACCCGGCACGGGCAACGTCCGCGCCGAAGACATCGCAGCTGGAGTTCGAGCGGCCATCCAGGCCGGGTCGCGAATCTTGAACCTGTCCGTCGGAGTGACTGCGGGCGAGCCCTTTCTCACCGAAGAAACCCTGGCGGATTTGCGCCTGGCGATACGCGAGGCGATCGACTCCGGCGCGGTGGTCGTCTGTGCCGCAGGTCCGTCCGGCTTTTACCAGCCCTATCCTGGACTCTGGAGCACCGAGCCGGGCTTCGAGGGTCTGATCGCAGTGGGAGCGACCACACGGACCGGGGAGCCCTCGCTGGCGGGCGCCAGCGGTGACTTCGTGACGGTGTGGGCCCCTGCCGACGGCATTCTCAGCACCGCCCGCGGCGGTGGCTATGCACCGTTCGGCGCTACCAGCGCGGCTTCTCCGCACGTTGCCGGCATCGCCGCACTGTTACGGTCCCTGCGACCCGATGCCGCTCCCGACGAGATCCGGGACCTCATCGTGTCTGGAGCCCGTTCCGGCCACGCCAACGCCCTCGCGTCGGTCAAAAAGCTGCACCGAACTCCATGAACCCGGCGGTCTACCGCCCTTTTTCCGTTCCCACCGGCGCCGCGCCGGCCCCCCTCGCTCCCCTTTGCCCTCGATCGTCGCGAAACCATTGCGCGACGCGGATCGATGTTCAGGCGGCCGAGTTGTTACCCACCAGGCTCAGGCGGGGCAATTGGCAACCTTTCACCGCTCCATCCTCCACTTAACAGACGATTAACAGACCCATTATACTATCGCCGGGAACAGCCTAACCTTGCGACAACCTGGCTTAGATTCAGGTTAATTTTGGGCGCGCTCGATTTAACCTGGACAGAGGGCGTCATTGTGCGCTCTGGCCCGCAACCTTCGGGCGACCAAACGGTATAATCACGGCATCTGGGCGAGTTCGAACGAGAGGAAGGCCATGCTGACAATCGCCGCCTCACCGCAGGCGGTCATAGAGCGGATCTACGGTCAAATTCCGTGGGTCGAGGATTACCAGATCCGGCTCCTGGAGGACCGGTTCGTGGAAGTCACGCTCTACCTGGCATTGGCGCGGCCCAGCTACTGGATGGACATCCTGGACAACGCCTCGGGCTCGGTCTTCGACCGCTGTGGCTTCAGAACCATCTTCGCGTGCTACGACGAGTCCGGAAGGCGCGATCTTCTGGCTTAGAGCGTTTTTCTTCGGACGGGCGCCGCTTGCCTTCGCGGTCTTCGCGTTAGCGGCCCTGGCCCGCCGGGCAGAAGGCAATCATGGAAGATGGCCTGGGTCCCGCATTCGACGTCGAGCTCCTCGCGACTTCCCTGCGTGAGGCCCACCGCGAAGCCTCGAGCCTGGTCGACTTTCTGGCCGACCACCTGGCCCAGAGCCTTCCGGAGCGGGTCACCGTCACCCGCGGCGGATTCTTCTTGTCATCCCGTCGCCCGGTGAGCGAGCTGAAGGCTCGTTTCGAGGAGGCGGAGTACCGCCTTCGGCGCAAGGGCGAAGGCGCTTACGAGTTCGAAAAGGCCGATATCGTCGGCGGCATCGCCATCCGAACCCATCGCCTCGGGCTCGACGACTGGATGAAGCAGCTCCTGGGCGCCCTGGCGGCCATTGCTGACCACCAAGAGCAGGTCGCGGCGCTACTCAAGAAGTACCGCTGATGGCGCATCGGCCCCCCGCGAGTTCGATCCCTCGAGGGCACGGCGGTCAGGCCTTTACAGCCACCTGCTGACCCACCAGGTCTGTCACCAGGCCCACGGCCTGGGGAAGCTTGGCGGGATCGCCTCCCCCGCCCTGGGCGAGGTCTGGCTTGCCGCCACCACGGCCACCGACCTGGCCGAGGAGCGCTCCGACCAGCTTGCCAGCGTGAACGCCTTTGGCTACCGCATCCGGGGTGACCGCGGCGACCGCCGACACCTTGCCCTCGCCGTCCGAAGCCAGGACCACCACCCCTGAGCCCAGCCGGTCCCGGAGGTGCAAGGCCGCGGCGCGAATGCCCTCCGGATCGAGATCGGGCAGGCGACCGGCCAGCACCTTGACCCCGGCGACCTCGCGGGTCTGCCCCAGCAGGTCCTCGGCCCGGGCCGAAGCCGCCTTCGCCTTGAGCTGCTTGATCGCCTCGTCGCGCTCCTTGACCTGGTCACGCAGTCGACCCACGCGATCGGGGATCTCCTCGGTCGTCACCTTGAACTCGTCTCTCAGCCCAGCCAGGACCTCCCACTGCTGGCGGAAGAGGTCGAGCGCCGCAAGGCCGCAGACGGCGCGGATGCGCCGGACGCCAGCCGAGATACCCTTCTCTTCGGTGACCTTCAGCAGGCCGATTTCCCCGGTGCTACGGGCGTGCGTGCCGCCACACAGCTCCGTCGAGAACCCCTGGACGCCGATCACGCGAACGATCTCGCCGTACTTCTCGCCGAACATCGCGGTCGCTCCCCGGGCCTGAGCCTCGGCGATCGGCATCGTCTGGTGCTCGACCGGGGTGGCCGCCAGGATCTCGGCGTTGACCAGGTCTTCCACCTGCTGGAGCTCGGCCGGTGTCAGCGAGCGGCCGAAGGTGAAGTCGAAGCGCAGTTCATCGGGACCGACGTAGGACCCGGCCTGTGCCGCCTGCTCGCCCAGCACGCGCTTGAGGGCCGCATGCAGCAAGTGGGTGCCGGTATGGTGGCGCATCGTGGCCTGCCGGCGGAGTCGGTCCACCTCGGCGATCACGGTGTGGCCGACCTCCGGTGGCGCTTCGCCCTCGGCCAGGAGGTGGACGAAGACCTCACCTTGCTTCTGGGTGTCGATCACGCGAAGGCCCGACAGGCTCCCCTGATCGCCGATCTGGCCGCCGGACTCCGCATAGAAGGGCGTCCGGTCGAGTACGACCCCGTAGGCGGCCTCGCCGCCAGACGCCGGGCGGACCACGACCTCGAGGACCGTGGCCTCGGCCTGGAGCGTCTGGTACCCCACGAACCCCGTGGGCGCGGTCGTCTTGACCTCGATGCCCGCGAACGTCACCCCGGCTTCTTCCCGAGCCTTGCGAGCCCGCCCGCGCTGCTCCTCCATGAGGGCGTGGAAGCCGGTCTGATCGACCCCGAGGCCACGCTCGGCGGCGAGCTCCTCGGTGAGCTCCACCGGAAATCCATAGGTGTCGAAGAGTTCGAACGCTACCTCACCAGAAATGGTGGCACCGCCGTGGCGGGCGATGGCCTTTTCGAACAGGAGCATGCCGCGATCCAGGGTATCGGCGAACCGCTGCTCCTCGGCACCGAGCACCTCACGGATGAACTTGCGCTGGGCGGGCAGCTCCGGATAGTGGCCGAAGTGGTCGATGACCCAGGTCACGAGCGCGTCCACGAAGGGGCCCTTGATGCCGAGCAACCGCCCGTGCCGGACCGCTCGCCGGACGATCCGCCGCAGCACGTAGCCGCGACCTTCGTTGGAAGGCGTGATGCCGTCTCCGACCAGGAAGGTGGCGCCGCGCAGGTGGTCCGCGATGAGGCGAAGCGAGACGTCGGTCTTGCCGCCCCGGCCATACTCCACCCCCGCCCGCTCCGCTGCGATCTCCACCAGGGGCTTGAGGAGGTCGGTGTCGAAGTTGCTGGGCACCTGCTGCAGGATCTGGGTGATGCGCTCGAGCCCCATACCGGTGTCGATGTTCTTCTTGGGAAGCGGCGTGAGATGGCCCGCCTCGTCCCGGTTGAACTCCATGAACACCAGATTCCAGAACTCGGTGAAGCGGTCGCAGTCGCAACCCGGCGCACACTCAGGCTGCCCGCAGCCACGCTCGGGCCCGAAGTCGTAGTAGATCTCGCTGCACGGTCCGCAGGGGCCGGTCGGGCCCGCAGCCCAGAAGTTGTCTTTCTCGCCGAGGCGCACGATGCGATCGCGCCCGACGCCAGCCTGCTCCTGCCAGATACGCGCCGCCTCGTCGTCATCGTTGAACACTGTGACCCAGAGACGATC
>JAJXWQ010000039.1 GCA_021781555.1 bacterium | reverse complement strand
ATCTTCGAGCTGCGGAATTTCGAACGACGTGCCGCCGAAGACACGCAAGGCGAGGACCTGGCGCCCGATCGTCGGCACGAAGTAGCGGACGTCGCCCCAGGCCTTGGTATAGGAGGCCTGGCTACCGATGAGGGGATTCGCGTTCTCGATACCGGCGGCCCAGAGCGGACCCCCGACGTCGCTGATCGGTCGGTAGGGCCGTACCGCCTCGTTGGACTGCACCGACAACGCGACGCTGTTGATCTCGTTCGGGAGCTCCACGCCGGCCGAGACGGGCAGGAGCTGGGAGCCCAGGCTGGTGGCATCGCCGTTCGACGCGTTGTAGACGACTTGGTCGAAATTCTGCAGGTTGACGCCCAGGGTGAAGTGCGTGCCGGTGAGCCAGTTGTCCAGGAGCGTCGACTCGATCGCCGGGTACGTGGCGGATAGAGACAGGGAGCGACTCTCACGACCGAACAGCGCGATGCCCTGATTGGTCTGCAAGGGCACGATCGTGGCGGGGTTGAGGGCCACGCCGATGCCCAAGGTGGGGGCCCAGACGTCGTTGGCATAGGCCAGGCTGAAGAATGGCTGGTGGATCGCCGTCTCGATCCCGAGCGTCGCGAAGTAGAAGTGCTGGTGCAGGGCGTCCTGCCCGTAGGTTTGCAGCGCCAGCAGGGCACCGCCGCCGTTGAGGTCGGCGGACAGGCCCGGGAACCTGAATCCCGGGTAGACGCTCGTGTCCATCACCAGGCGCGGGTAGACGAGCTGCGGCGCCAGGGTACCCAGCGGATTGTAGGGATAGCTCGGTGCCTTGGCCGCCTGCTCGAGCAGCGGATCGTGGCGTGGATGCAGCGAAGGAAGGTACTTGACGTCCTCCAGGCCGAGCTGGGTCAAGAGGGTCGGGTAGCGTGACGGCCGAGTCGGCGGTGCGCTCGGAGCGCCCAGGGAGGCGCGGACCACCGCGGTGCTCGGGCCGACCGCGAGCCTGGCCCCGAGCGGGTGGCCCAGGGCATTGGCGGTCGGGGCGGCGCTCTCGGGAATCCAGCTGGCCGGATCGTAGGGCATCACCTTGATGTCGAAGCCCTTGGCGCCGTAGTCCGCCAGGGCGATCGTCTTGCCGTCCGGAGACACCGAGGGGTCGAAAGCCCCGCCCAGCACGTTGGTCACCTGGAACCGGGCGCCATCGGAGAGCCGTACCGCGTGGATGTTCATGACGCCCGTGCGATCCGAGGCAAAAAGGAGGAACTTGCCGTCCCGGGACCAGGCGGGGAAGACCTCGACGGCGTCGTCAGGCGCTGGAACCGTCATTTCGTGGGATTGGACGTCGAAGATCACCACGTTGGTGCGGCCGTGGATCCAGCGCGAGAGGGCCACCTTGGTGCCATCTGGCGACCACACGGGATCGGCCAGGGAGCTGAACAGGGGCTCTTGGATACGCCAGAGCACCTTGCCGCTGTCGTCGAGCATGGCCAGGTCATTGCGACCGCCGCCGTTCAGCACCGCCAGGATCTCCTTGCCGTCGGGCGAGGGAGCGGGGAACGAGGCCCGCAGCCCGTGGGTGATCTGGCGGACCGTGCCGGATTTCAGGTCGTAGCGGAAGATGTCGTGGAACTCGCAATCGGGCGGACTGTCGCCATCGGCGTAGAAGTAGACGTACCGGCCATCTGCGGACAGCGAGTAGTCGGCGTCCGAGCGCTTGGGCACCAGGAAGCGAGCTGCTGAGCCGTCCAGCTTGCGCTCGACGAGGCCGGCGGTTTTGTCGAGCGGCCAGCGGTTGTAGAGCAGGGTGTGGTTGTTCAGCCAGTGAGGATGCCGATGGTTGCGGCCGGAAAAAGTGATCGGCCGCAGTGGCGTCAGGGGCAGCTGGCGGATCTCGGCGGCCTGGCGCTGGTAGCGCCGGGTGTAGTAGGCCATGGAGTCGTCCCAGAGGCCATACAGGCTCTTGCCGAAGGCCCGGACCGACGCCAGGTTGATGCCGCCCCACGGGAACTGCCCGAGGTCGCGCGTGAGCTTGCCGCCCGCCGAATCGCCGTACTTGCGGGCCAGGTACTGGCAGAAGGCCTCTCCGTACACGTACTCCCCGGCACCGGGGGCCCAGTCGAGCGAATAGTAGCCCGCCACCTGATCCAGCGTCAGGGGCTTGTGCGCCAGGAACGCCGAGCGCAGGACCATGTCGAACTGGCCCTCGAGGGCCCTGCCGCCACCGGTCATCAGGCTTTCCTGGTAGACGGCCATGCCCTCCTTGAGGAATGGCGGCAGGAAGTCGAGGTTGACCAGGGCCGAGAAATCCGGCAGGAAGGCACGCGTGAGCATCGAGTTCACGAAGCCCGGGATCTCGAGCGGGCCGGCCGTCGCCCGGGCCTGCATGACGTGCCAGTATTCGTGGCTGACGATCATCTTGAGCCAGTTGTCATACCGCCCGACGTACCATTCCTCGTCGGGGGACGGCGGAGTGGCGAAGAACGTCAGCCTGGATTCGGGAAAGGCCGTGCCGAAACCGTTGGTCGTATCCATCGTGTCGAGGATCGTGACCTCGGTGCGGTCGTTCGTGCGACCAAAGTACGGGGCATAGCGCTCGTACGCGTTCTCCGCCCATACGGCAGCCTTGCGGGCGATGGGCTCGAGTTCGATCGGATAGTTGACGTCGAAGTGCGGGGTCTTGATCGTTCGCCACGTCATCCCGGGAGGGACGAAGGTTGCGGCCTGCGATGGCCCGCCCGAGCTGAGCCAGAGCGATACCGAGAACCCGGCCAGGAGCGCCAGGCGGACGCGCCGCGCCGAGCTCGCGCCGGCCCGCTCCCGCGAGCGGGGCCGGCCCCCGCCCGAGAAGGCTTGCCAGACGTGGACGAGGGCGCCAAGGGCTCGCATAAGCCATGGCGTACCACGGTCTCGGAGGAGGCTAACCGGCAGCCTGCCAGGCAGCGCTCGGGGCGCGTCCGGGGCGCGGTACTACGCGGGGATCTCCGCGTCGGTCAGATGCTTTTCGAACTCGGCCTCGGACATCGTCTCGTACTGGCCCCAGGGGTTGAGGTAGGAGACCGTGCCGTTCGCGACCTTGTCGATCTGGAGCTCGTGGCCCCCCACGTTGCCGTCGGAATCCGACCACATCACGCCCACGGGGATCGGACCCTTGCCCTCGGCCAGCGCCTCCTTGACCGCGTTCCAGTCGGAGTTGCGGTCGAAGAAGAAGACGGTGTGGGCGTCGTAGGGATGTCCCTCGAGCTCGCTGTTGATGTGCGCGGACCCGGAGGCCATGAGGCCACCTCCGACCGGAATGGGGCCGATCTTGTCGCGATCCGTCGAGTTGTCGTAGTGGAACAGCGGGAACTGCCCATCGTTCATCAGGGCCGGGGCCAGCAGCCGCTGGCTGGTGGTGCGATCGCCGTCGTTGTCGTTGTTCCAGTCGCTGACCCGCGTGAGCGTGTCACCGCCGGCCATCTTGACCTGGCCAGCGGGCGTGGCGAGACCCGCGATCAGGCGGACGTACTCGGCGGGGTGCAGGCGAGCCAGGAGGATGCCGGCCGTGGTCGCCACGCAGGTCCCCTTGGCCTGCTGGTCGATGCGGGCGGGGTTCTGGACCTCGATCGCCGTCTGGCTGACGATGGTCGCCCGGTCGATCCCCTTGGCCAGGGGCTCGGTGGCCAGGGTGGAAAGGTTGTCGAGCAGCCGGTTCCCGCCGGCGAGATCCTGCTGGCCGATCAGCGTGCCCGCCAGCAGCATCTGCTGCACGGCGCGCCGGGCGAGCGGGAAGCCGGTGGGGTTGGCCGCCGTCGGCCCGGTGAGCACCACCAGGGCGGCGTACTTCTTCTGGTCGCCGGGCGAGAGCTTGGCGACCGCTGCAGCCTCGACCGCGGCGTTGGCCGCCGTGTCCTGCTGCGCCTGCTGCAGATCCTCGGAGTCGGGATGATTGGCATCGCCGGGATCGTTCGTGATCGTTCGCGTTTGGAAGGGTTTGAAACTGACCCCGAAGACCAGGCCCTGCAGGCCATGCGAGAAGTCGGTGAAGCCCTGCTTGGCCTCGCCCAGGAGCCAGCTCAGTCCGTTTTCGGCCGCTGCCAGGGCCCCCTTGCCGGTCGCTGTCGCCCGGGAGGCGAGGCTCGATTCGCGAGCGCGGACCAGCATGTCGCGGCCGCTGAAGAGGCTTGCGCTCGGCTGGCCGAGGGCTCGGGGCCGGGCGCTCTTCTGGCGCGTCGCCGCCGTCGTCCCGATCCGCATCGTCTACTCCTCCCTCGCGCTCGTCCGCGAGCATTCCGAGGAGCTTATCGGGGGCCGGGAGGAGAAATGTGTTTCTGCTTAACTGAACCTTAGGCTCAAAGGGAAGAGCGGAGGGCCGAACGGTCTGGCCGAGATCAGCCCAGAAAGTCGAAGACGGCCTGCTGGAGCACCTGCACGCCGATGGGCATGGCGCTCTCGTCAAAATCGAAGAGGGGGCTGTGGTGGGGCTGGTCGAGCCCGCGAGCGGAATTGGCCGAGCCGAGGAAGAAGTAGCAGCCGGGGACCGCCGAGAGGAAGTACGACATGTCTTCCCCGCCCATCGAGGGCTCGCAGAGGATGGCCTGCTCGTCGCCCACGACCGTCACCGCCGCCTTGCGCACGAGTTCGGTCATCGCCGGATCGTTGAGCGTGGCCGGGTAGACGGGATTGAAGCTCACCGAGCAGGTTGCGCCCATGGCCTCGCAGACTCCCTGCACGACGCGCTCGATGCGGCCGGGCAGCTGCTCGCGCAGGGCGGGATCGTAGGTCCGGACCGTGCCGGTCATGCGGACCTCGGGGGCGATGATGTTGTGGCGGAAGCCCCCGTTGATGGTTCCGATGGTGACGACGGCGGGTTCGAGCGGGTTGATTGTGCGGGATACGATGCTTTGCAGGCCCGTCACCACGTGGGCGGCCGCCACGACCGCGTCGACCGAGAGGTGCGGCTTGGCGCCATGGCCCCCCTTGCCCTTGACCGCGATCTCGATCTCGTCGGTGGCCGCCATGATGGCCCCGGGGCGCACGCCGATCTGCCCGACCGGGAGGTTGTTCCAGAGGTGGAAACCGAGGGCCGCGTCGACCGTGGGGTTGGCCAGCACGCCCGCGGCGATCATCGGCTGCGCCCCGCCCGGGCCCTCCTCGGCGGGCTGGAACACGAACTTGATCGTGCCGGCGATCCGATCGCGCTTGCTCGCCAGCAGGCGCGCAAGGCCGATCAGGACGGCGACGTGGCCATCGTGGCCGCAGGCGTGCATGAAGCCCTCGCGCCTGGACGCATAGGGTGCGCCGGTCTCCTCCTTGACCGGCAGCGCGTCCATGTCGGCTCGCACCAGCACGGTCTTGCCCGGTCGGGCGCCCTTGAGCGTCGCCACGACGCCTGTCCTGGCCAGGCCCGTCGCGATCTCGAGGCCGAGGCCGGACAGCTTGTCGACGATGAGCCGTGCCGTCTGCTCCTCTTCGAATCCAGGTTCGGGGTACGCGTGGAGCGTGCGACGGATCTCGGTGATGAGGGGTGCGATCCGCTGGACGTCGGATTCGAGCATGGCTGCTGGCACAGGAACCTCCTCGAGACAGGCCGCCATGCTATACCTTTTGTCGTTTGAACGGGTCCCTCTGCGCGGTCGCTTCGCTGCGCAACCGGTCCCCGTTTGACTCCTCGGGCCCGCTCCTCGCTGGAGCCTGTGCAGCTCTTGAACGGGTCCCTCTGCGCGGTCGCTTCGCTGCGCAACCGGTCCCCGTTTGACTCCTCGGGCCCGCTCCTCGCTGGAGCCTGTGCAGCTCTTGAACGGGTCCCTCTGCGCGGTCGTGCCGTACGCACAACAGCCGTCGAGGAAGCGGCTCTCGCCGCGTTCCCGTGCGTCCGGCACCGCTTTGCAACCGGTCCCGTTTGACTCCTCGGGCCGGTTCTGATCTCTTCGCGAGCTCTCGAGGACGGGTCCGGCGCGTTCGGGGTGCTAGCATGACGGAGGCGAACGCCTGCTCGTAGCTGGTGGCCTCGCGAGCGGGTGGCGGGGCGCAGTTCCCGGCCCCGTGACGCGCTGGAGTCGTCGTGGACTCGCCAACTGGAGGAAAGATGCCCGATCTCAAGCTCACCTGGCTCGGCCATTCCACCTTCTTGATGGATTCTCCTGGTGGCAAGCGGATCCTGGTCGATCCCTGGACCCTTGGCAACCCGGCATGCCCGGACGGGTTCAAGCAGCTCGATCGCCTCGATCTGATGCTCATCACCCACGGTCACTTCGACCACATCTCGGATGCTGTACAGATCGCCCGAGCGACGGGTTGCCTGGTGGTGTGCATCCACGAGACCAGCCTCTGGCTCGCCGGCAAGGGCGTCGAGAACCTCCAGGGAATGAACAAGGGCGGCAACATCCCGGTTCTGGCCGGCAGCTCGAACGGTCCGGCGGGCATCACGGTGCGGATGGTCGATGCCCGGCACAGCTGCGGCATTCAGGATGGCGACCAGATCGTTTACGGAGGCGAGGCTGCCGGCTTCGTCGTGACCTTCGAGGACGGGACCAAGGTCTACCACTCCGGCGATACCGCGCTCTTCGGCGACATGGCCCTGATCGGCGAGCGCTATGCCCCCGACCTCGCGCTCTTGCCCATTGGCGACCTCTACACCATGGATCCCGCCGATGCGGCCAGGGCCGTGGAGATGCTCGGCGTGAAGCAGGTGATTCCCATGCACCACAGCACCTTCGATGCCCTGCCGGGCAAGCCCGAGGACTTCGTCCGCCGGGTCGGCAGCCGGGCCCGGGTCGTGGTGCTCGAACCGGGGCAACATCACGTCTTCAAGAAAGAGGCGGCGCTCCGGTAGGGCGGCGGGCGCCCAACGAGTCTGACGACTCCTTTCGGGGGCGCAGCCGACGCACCGGCGCTGGCTCCTGGCGCAGGGACTCGCCAGTTTTCAAAAGTGGGCTAGCATGAGCTGGTCGCCGGGTCCGCCCGGTGGCTTGCTTCCCGATCCTGCACGGGCCCGGCCTGGCGCCGCCCTGTGCCTGTCCAGCGGTTGAGCCTGCCTCAGATGCACAAGATCCTCATCGCCAACCGGGGCGAGATTGCCCTGCGCGTGCTGCGTGCCTGCCGCGAACTCGCGATCTCCGTCGCAGCGGTCTTCACCGAACCCGATCGTTTTGCGCGGCACGCAGCCGAGGCCGACGAAAGCTATCTGGTCTCGAGCTACCTGGCCGCCGACGAGATCGTGGCCATCGCCCGCGAGGCCGGCGCCGACGCCGTGCATCCCGGTTATGGCTTCCTGGCCGAGAATGCCGATTTCGCCCGCTCGTGCCAGGCGGCCGGCCTGGTGTGGATCGGTCCTTGCCCGGACGCCATCGAGCAGATGGGCAGCAAGACGCAGGCTCGGAGGGTCGCAGAGGCTGCGGGCGTGCCGATCGTCCCGGGAACGACCGAGCCCCTGCTGGATCCTCTGGTGGCGGTTGCCTTCGGCGATCGGGTCGGCTGGCCGATCGCCATCAAGGCCGCCGCGGGCGGCGGTGGACGTGGTTTCGCGGTTGCCGAAGGCCCCGGGTTGGTCGAGGAGGCGATGGAGCGAGCCCGGCGCGAAGGCGAGCGCTACTTCGCCTCGGGCGAGATCTACCTCGAGAAGTACCTGCCCCGGCCCCGGCACATCGAGGTGCAGCTCCTGGCTGACAAGCACGGTGCGGCCATCCACCTGGGCGAGCGGGAATGCTCGATCCAGCGCCGGCACCAGAAGCTCATCGAGGAGTGTCCATCGGTCGCGATCGACGCCGCGACCCGCCACGCCATGGGTGAGGCGGCCGTGCAGCTGGCCAGGGCGGTCGGATACGACAGCGCCGGCACGGTAGAGTTCCTGTTTTCGGAAGGCAAGTTCTTCTTCCTCGAGATGAACACCCGGATCCAGGTCGAGCACACGATCACCGAGGCGGTCTATGGCGTGGATCTGGTCAAGGAGCAGATCCAGATCGCCGCAGGCGCCAGGCTGCGTCCGGAACTCGCGGAGCGAGCCATCCGCGGCTGGGCCATCGAATGTCGCATCAACGCCGAGGATCCCGCCGCAGACTTCCGGCCGGATCCCGGCCAGGTCGCCCTCTACCGCCGGCCGGCTGGCCCCGGGGTGCGGGTCGACGACGCCGCGCCCGACACCAGCTGGAAGATTCCCGAGCAGTACGATTCGCTCATCGCCAAGGTGGTGGCCTGGGGCGAAGACCGCCACGAGGCGATCGCCCGCATGGTCCGGGCCTTGAGGGAGATGCGCGTCGACGGCGTCGCTACGACGATTCCCTTCCACCTCAAGGCCCTGGCGCATCCGGATTTCGTCGCGGGGAACCTGTCGACCCACTTCGTCGGGACGGCGCTGTCGACGGCCGAGCTCAAGCAACTCGCAGCTCCGCAGCGCGAGCCCGTAGAGACCCCGGTTCCGCTCGAATTTCGCACCTTCGAGGTCGAGGTCGGGCCCCGGCGCTTTTCGGTTCGCGTGGCGGATGCGGCGGCCAAGGCCAGACGATCCGGAGCCAGGCCAGCTGGCAAGCGCCCCGCCTCCTCCTCGGCATCGAGCCAGGGCAGCGATGGGACGCTCACGGCTCCCATGCACGCCACCGTCCAGCGGGTGCTCGTCGAGGCCGGCCAGGCGGTCGAGTCCGGTCAGATCGTCGTCGTGCTCGAGGCGATGAAGATGGAGACCGAGATCGCCTGCCCGCATGCCGGAGTCGTCTCCGAACTCGCCGTGGCGGCCGGTCAGACCGTGGAGGGCGGTTCGCTGCTGGCCGTGATCAAGGCCTAGCGTGATGACCCGAGGGCACCATGCCGGCTGGCCCGGAGCTGCGAGCCAGGGCCACTTGCGCAGCGCAGCGACCGCATCGCGGAACCCGTTCCAGCCGAAAAACTATAAATTGTTTATAGGTTGAACAAAGAAACAAGTGCAGGTTACAAACATGGTCAATTCAGCAACAGATACCGGAGTTGGAATCACCGGCTCGGGGGAGCCCGTGGAGCGGGTCTATACTCCGGCTGAAATCGCGGGACTCGACCCCGACCACGACCTCGGTCTTCCAGGTGAGTTTCCGTTCACGCGGGGCATCCAGCCGGCGATGTACCGGACCCGGTTGTGGACGATGCGCCAGTATGCGGGCTTCGGTTCGGCCGAGGAGACCAACCGGCGTTTCCGCTACCTCCTCGCCCAGGGGCAATCCGGACTCTCGGTGGCCTTCGACCTGCCGACGCAGATGGGCTACGACTCGGACGACCCGATGGCCCGCGGCGAGGTCGGGCGGACCGGCGTCGCCGTGGACACCCTGGCCGACATGGAGACGCTGTTCGAGGGCATCGACCTCGGCAAGGTCAGCACGTCGATGACCATCAATGCGCCAGCTGTGATCCTCCTGGCGATGTACCAGGCGGTGGGTCACAAGCAAGGCATCGATCCGGCGCGGCTTTCCGGCACGACCCAGAACGACATCCTGAAGGAGTACATCGCCCGCAACACGTACATCTTCCCGCCCGAGCCCTCGCTGCGCCTGGTGACGGATATCTTCGCCTACTGTGCCGAGCGGATGCCCAGATGGAACACGATCTCCATCAGCGGCTACCACATGCGCGAGGCTGGTTGCACGGCCGCCCAGGAGGTGGCGTTCACGCTGGCCAATGCCCGGGCCTACGTGCAGGCGGCGGTCGCCCGAGGCCTCGACGTCGACTCGTTTGCCCCCCAGCTGTCGTTCTTCTTCTGCGCGTGGACGGATGTGCTGGAGGAAGTCGCCAAGTTTCGCGCCGCCCGGAGGCTCTGGGCGCGGGTCATGCGCGACGAGTTCAAGGCGGAGAATGCCAGGAGCTGGCAGCTGCGCTTCCACACCCAGACGGCCGGCTCCTCGCTGACGGCCCAGCAGCCCGAGAACAACATCGTGCGCACGACGCTCTCGGCCCTGGCGGCGGTGCTTGGCGGCACGCAATCCTTGCATACCAACGCCAAGGACGAGGCGCTGGCCCTCCCGACGGAGGCCAGTGCCCTGACAGCCCTGCGCACGCAGCAGCTCCTGGCCTACGAGAGCGGCGCCACGGCCGCCGTGGACCCGCTGGGCGGGTCGTATTACGTGGAGGCGCTGACCGCCCGCATCGAAAGCGAGGTGCTGGCGTACTGGGAACGCATCGCCGACAAGGGCGGAGCCCTGGCGGCGATCGCCGAGGGCTACTTCCAGCGCGAGATCCATGACTCCGCCTATCGCTACCAGCGGCAGGTCGAGCGCGACGAGCGGGTGGTGGTCGGAGTCAACCGCTTCGTGACTGCCGAGGAGGCCCCGCGGGACCTACAGGTCGTCGATCCGACGGTGGATCGCCGCCAGCAGGAGAAGCTCGCCCGGGTCAAGGCCACGCGCGATTCCTCCGCCGTGGCCGAGGCCCTGGCTCGTCTGGAGCGCGCCGCCCGGACGCAAGCCAACCTTCTTCCGGTCATCCTGGACGCGGTCCAGGTCTACGCCAGCGTGGGCGAGATCTCGAACGTCCTGCGCGCGGTCTTCGGCAAGTACCGTCCGCCGAGCATGCTCTGACGGGGCCCCCACTCGGGGGCGAGCGGATGTTGCTGGGCGGGAGCTGGTATGCTCGGGAAATGCATCCACGTCTCATCGACCACGTCGGCATCGCCGTCCGGAATCTGGACGAGTCCGTGCCCTTCTACCGGGACGTCCTCGGGCTGACGCTCCTCGAGGTCGAGGAGGTCCCGGACCAGGGCGTCCGGACCGCGGTGTTCGCCGCGGGGGACAACCGGATCGAGTTGCTCGAACCAACCGCGGCCACTTCTCCGATCGCCCGGTTTCTCGAGCGTCGGGGCGAGGGCATCCACCACCTGGCCCTTCGGGTGGAGGACGTCGCCGGGAGCCTGGCCGAGCTCGAGGCGGGGGCTTGCCGCTTGATCGACGAGACCCCTCGGTCCGGAGCCGGCCATGCCAGCATCGCCTTCGTCCACCCCCAGAGCACGCACGGGGTCTTGCTGGAACTCTGCTCGCGCTGAGCTGGCTCGTCCTCCGGGCGCCAGGCCCGATCCCCGCCCCATCTCGTGCAGTTCGAACGGGTTCTTTGGATCGGCCGCGCAGCGAAGCGATCGAGCCCCGTTCGACTCTCCGTGGTAGCATCGGCGGCGATGGCGATCGTGACCGGGAGCAGCCCGCGGACTGAGCCGCCCGAGCGGGACACGGAGCTGCGCGCGGATATACGGTACCTCGGTGACCTCCTCGGCGACACGATCCGGGAGCAGGCACCGCCGGGCGTCTTCGACAGCGAGGAACGGTTGCGAGTCCTCTGCAAGCGCCAGCGGGTTCATCCGACACCCGAGCGGCAGGCCCGGATCGCCGAGATTGCCAGCGGCCTGGATCTTCCGTCCGCGACCGCGGTCCTGCGGGCCTTCGCCCTCTACTTCCAGCTGGTGAACCTGGCCGAGCAGGTCCACCGGATCCGCCGCCGTCGCCAGATCATGGCCGATCCCGAGCTGCCGCCGCAGCCGGGCTCCTTCGGCGACGTTCTCTCGGAGCTCTGCGCCCGCAAGGTTTCGCCCGAGCGCGTCCAGGCCGTCCTCGATGCGCTCAGGGTCGGTCTCACCGTCACCGCGCATCCCTCCGAACCCAACCGGTTGACGGTGCTGCGGAAGATCCGTCGCATCTCCGAACGGCTGCTCGAGCGGCACCGCTGCGATCGCACCGCCGCAGATCAGTTTGCGGCCGACGCTGCGATCCGGGCCGAGCTCGAGAGTCTCTGGCAGACGGATCTGATGCGCTCGGTACGGCCCTCGGTTTTCGATGAAATCAACCACAGCCTGTACTTCCTGGACGTGCTGCTGGCCGAGATTCCTCGCGTTTTCGCCGGGCTCGAGGCGGCTTTGTCTCGCTACTATCCGGCCTGCCGGCCCCACGGTGGGGTCGTCCTGGGAACCTGGATCGGGGGCGATCAGGACGGCAACCCCGCCGTCACGCCCGACGTCATCGTCCGTTCGGTCGCGCTGCGCCGGGAACGCATCCTGGAGCATTACCGGCGCCGGCTGGCCGAGCTCTACGATGCGCTGTCGCTCGCTCCCGATCTGGCCGACCAGTCCACCTTGCTGGCGGCCCGCGAGGCGGAGCTGGAGCGCGAGCTCGGCTCGGGCCAGGGCCCGGATCGAGCCGACGGCGACGGGACCCGTGCCAAGCTGGCTGGTCAGCCCTACCGAAGGTTCGTCGCGCTGCTGGAGGAAGAACTCTCGGGCCGTGTCAGCGAGTCGGTTTTTGTGGGGGATCTGAGCCTGGTCGACCGGGAGCTCCGGGCTCATCGCGCCGGGCGGTTGGCCCGGGAGGCCGTGGCGCCGATCCTCGAGGAGCTACGCGCGTGCGGGCTGCACTTCGCCCGCCTCGACATCCGCCAGCACGCCCGGGACGTCGATGGTGCGGTTGCCGAACTCCTGGCGCGAGCGGGCGTTGCCGGGGATTTTCTCGCGCTGGCGGAGCCCGATCGCGTCGCGATCCTGCGGTCGGAACTGGCCCGGCCGGGGCTTGTTGGACCGAACCGGGCGAGCTGGGCGGAGCTCTCGGACCCGACCCGCCGGACGCTCGAGTCGCTGGACGCGGCGAGCCGGGCCCGGCGCCAGACCTGCGAGGACGCGATCGGCACGGTCATCCTGTCGATGACCCGAGACGTGTCGAACGTGCTGGCCGTCCTGGTCGTACTCAAGGAGACGGGGCTCTACCAGGTCGCCAGCCGGGCGACGTGCGCGCTGTCGGTGGTCCCGCTGTTCGAACGCATCGAGGACCTGCGCCGCTCGGCCGGTGTGCTGGATGCCCTGTTGCGGGAGCCGGCGTACCGGGAAACGGTGCAAAACGACAGCCAGGAGGTGATGCTGGGATACTCGGACTCCAACAAGGACGGCGGCATCATGACCTCCAACTGGGAGCTCTTCAAGGCCCAGCGGGCCCTGGTCGAGGTGGCCGATCGCCACGGCATCCACCTGCCGCTCTTCCACGGACGGGGCGGCACGATCTCCCGCGGGGGGGGACCGACCCGCCAGGCCATCCTGGCGCAGCCCCCCGGGTCGGTTCGCGCTGCCATCCGCCTGACCGAGCAGGGCGAGGTCCTGCACTGGAAATACGGGCTGCCCGAGCTGGCCCACCGAAACCTGGAGCTGGCGATCGGAGCCGTCCTGTCGGCCACCCTGGCCGATCCCGAGCCCGTGGATCCGGCCCGGGACCAGGCCCTGGAGGAGATTTCGGAGCGCGCCTTCCGGCACTATCGCCGCCTGGTCGAGGATCCGGATCTGCCTACCTTCTTCTGGCAGGCGACGCCGATCGCCGAGATCTCCGAGCTGAACATCGGCTCGAGACCGGTGCTGCGGAGTGCGGGGGGCGGTTTCGCGGAGCTGCGCGCCATACCCTGGAACTTCGCCTGGCAGCAGAGCCGCTTCGGCCTGACGGGCTGGTATGGCGCCGGCGCGGGCCTCGGTGGCCACCTGGCGGCAAGCGAAGACGGCCTCGAGCGCCTGGCTGGCTGGTATCGAACCTGGCCCTTCTTCCGGTTGCTGGTCGACAACGTGGCCGTCTCCATGGCCGAGGCCGATCTCGGGATCGCTCGTCTGTATGCGGATCTGGTCGTGGACCGGCGCGTGGGCGATCGACTCTACCAGGCGATCGCCTCCGAGTTCGACGCCGCGAGGGCGGCCGTGCTGGCGATCACCGGGCAGCGGCGGTTGCTGGATCACAACTTGATGCTGCAGCGATCGATCGCCCTGCGCAACCCCTACATCGATCCCCTCTCGTTCTTGCAGGTCGAACTTCTGCGTCGGAAGCGATCCCTGGGGCCCGGTGCCGATCCGAGCCGGGTCCAGGAGATCGAACGCGCCCTCGTCATCTCGATCAACGGCGTCGCCGCAGGTCTTCACGGTTCCGGTTAGAGCGCTCTCGGCTTGGATGGATCGGGCCCGAGAAGTCACACGGGGCCCGGTTGCGCGGGGCTGGCCGCCGGGTGGCTTACCAGTCCTGCGGATCGTCGGCGAAGAACTCGTCGATCTTGAACCCCGAAGGGCGCTCGAAGCTCGCGGCGGTCTTGGCGAGCTCCTTGATGCGATCGACCCGGAAAACGGCGCGCTCGTCGCGCTCGTGGGCATAGGCGACGAGCCAGTACAGATCCCCGACCTGCTTGATCCCGTAAGGATCGAGACGATGCCTGGCGATCTCTTCGGTCGCCATCGAGTAGTAGGTGACATCGACGCTGACGCGCTTCTCGATGGCCTCGACCAGGACCGGCAACGTGGTCTCGATCGGGTACATCGGAGCCGGGTACTCCTCTTCGTCGTCCTGCGCCTGGACGCCGTCGATTCCATTGAGATTGGAAACGAGGATGTCCTCGACGATCTCGCCCGTCACGTGGCGCAGATCCTCGGGAATGACCTGGCCGAGCTTGCTGGCGAGGTCGGAGATCAGGTGCCCATGGGAGGTGCCGTTGATCTCGATGCTCTCTACCATTTCGCCCAGCAGCTTGACGCCGATGAGCAGAACCACAGCCTCGTCCAGGCTGAGGCGAAGGGGGATGTGAGAAGGCTCGGTCATTTGCGAAGGCATGCTACCACAACTTGCCTGCGTCCACCCGGGCTGTGGACGCCGGGTCGAGATACCCGGGTCCGGCGCCCGCAGTGGGCTGCTCAGAAAAACGTGCCGACATCCCAGTAGAGGTCGGGCGGGGGCATGAGGTTGGTGCCGAGCACCCAGGACGCGGTGGGCCGCTGGGAGCCCGGGATCATCGAGACGGGGCCCAGCGGGCCGGTGCCCTGGGCCAGCCCCACGCGGAGCTCCAGGGGCACGTTCATCACGACCAGCTGCAGGCGCGCCTCGAGGCTGACCGACTGGCGGAGGTTGTTGGCCGGATACGGCCCCGTCCAGATATTGCCGATGTCATAGCCGACGACCCCGTACCAGCGGGAGAACAGGATCGGCAGCGTCCCGACGCCGCGCTGGATCTCGCCCAAGGGGAAGCGATATTCGGAGTTCAGCGCGAACATCCGGTCGCCGCCCTCGAGCCCGTAACCACGGAGAGGCACCTGGTTGAAGGGACCGATGGCCCGGGCGTCGACGATGTTCACCGGATAGGACGACTGGAAGCCGCCGAGCTCGAAGCCGCCCGTGGGATCGCCCAGGTTGAGCCCGGCGGTCCATCGCAACGCCAGGACCTGGTGGGGGAACGGGGCCTTGATGAAGGTGCGGTAGTCTACGTCCAGGTGATCGTAGGAAACGATACTACCCCACAGGGGGCTGGACTTGACGTAGTCGACTGCCAGGAGCGACCCCCTCTCGGGGCTCACGGAGTAGCCGTACGCGTAGTCGTTCGCGTGCTGGTAGCGCAGGTCGAGCTCGGTCGTGTCGCCCAGGTGGGGTACTCCGGGGGGATTGGTCAGGGCAGCCGCGACCGAGGGGGCGGCGGCGCTGCTCCCGCTCGAGCCCGCCAGGCTGATCGGGTTTCCCGAGGAATCGAAGGAACCGAGATCGAGGGTCTGGAGGTGGGAGAGACCTGCGGTCAGGTAGTCACCCGTGACAAAGAGATTGCCCAGCAGCGCGTTGGGAATGCCGGGATAGGTGACGGAAACGGCCTGCCCGATCTGCCTCCGCCAGGTCGTGATGGATCCCACGTTCGTGGACAGCGCGTACTCGGTCGGGAGATCCGAGACCGACAGCCCGATCGTGGGTGCCCAGACGTCGTTCGTGTACGAGATGGCGTACTGGGGCCGCAAGCTGCCACCTAGCCCCACCGTCGCGCTGAAGGTGTGCTGCAAGAGGACGTCGCTGCCGGCCATGGACACCCCCAGGCCGCCACCCTTCTCGTCGAAGAGGAAGGGATTTGGAACCCAGGCCTTGGGCCGCAAGCTCGGCCAGGGATTGTAGGAGTGGGTTGCGAATTCCGGCAGGATCGGGGGTTCGACATCGGTGGCGACCTGCGTCTGCTCCGGGATGAACTCCCCGACCTTCGCCTCTGGCAGGGCCGTGCTGGCCGAGGCGTTGGTCTCGAGCGTGAAGGCTCCGCCGGCGTCGTTCGCCCGGTAGATGACGCTCGAATCCGGCCGGAATTCGGCGGGGTCGAAAGACATCGTCGCGATGTCGTAGCCCTTCCAGTCGTACACGGTGAAGGCCAGGGTCTTCCCATCCGGACTGAATGCCGGCTCGAGAGCCCCGGTGAGGACGTTCGTGACCTGGAAGAGCTTGCGATCGCTCATCCGGATGGCGTGAAGGTCGAAGACTCCGGTGCGATCGGACGCAAACACCAGCCACTTGCCGTCGGGGGACCAGGCCGGATCGTAATCGGCGGCATCGTCTCGCGTGAGCCACGTCAGAGCCCCCGTGGACGGGTTGATCAGGGCGATATCGCGCCAGCCGTCCTTCCAGACCGAGGCCGCGACCCACTTGCCGTCCGGACTCCAGGTGAGGCCCGAGTACTGGACACGGCGGGTGTTGTGCGTCAGGAACGACAGGATCGAGCCGCCGGTGTCGAGGATCGCGAGGTCGTTCGTGTAGCCGCGGTTGACGACGGCCATGATCCGCTTGCCATCCGGAGCGATGGCGGGGCTGTTCATGCGCTTGTCCCGGGTCAGGCGGACGATCCGGTGCTGCGCGAAGTCGTAGCGGAACAGGTCGTTGAACGAGTGGTAGGAATCGTCGTCGGCCTGCCCGTCGAGGTAGAGGTACTTGCCGTCGGGTGACGGGGTCATGATGCCGAAGGGTGACTTGGTGAACAGACGCGTCTTCTTGGCCCCGGGCCCGAGGGCGACCACGTGGGGAGTGGAGTTGCCGGTGACCTCGGCGTAGATGAGCCTGCCGTCGGGAAGGTAGGCCGGATGCCGGTGGTAGCGGCCGGTATCCGTCACCATGCTGTAGGCCGTGAGCGGGTGCTGCATGATCTGGCGTTTCTCGAGTTCGGATCGCCGCTTGATGTCGGCAATGAACTCGTCCCAGACTTGATAGCAGTCGCGACCGAGCACCTTCTTGAAGGCGCTGTTGATGCCAAGCCAGGGCTCGGCGGCATAGGCATGGAAGATCTTCGGCGGCTTGTCGGGCCCGTAGTGCCGGAGGACGTACTTGTAAAAATACGTGCCATAGATGTAGACGACGGACCCTCCGGGCCACCGGTACAGGTCGTAGGAGCCGGCCTGATCGATGTTCAAGAGGTGGCCCGCGAGCGCCGCGGTGCGCAGGATCATGCCGAAGCCGTCGCCCCGCCCCCGGCCACCGGTCGTGAACCGGGTCTCGTCCGTGACCGCGATGCCTTCCACCAGGAAGAAGGGCTCGCCGGGGATGAGGTTGGGGAAGAACAGCCGGCCGAAGATCTTGTCGGCTGCGGCCGTGATGCCGCCGAGGGTCTCGAAGTGCAGGGTGTGGGTGTATTCGTGCGTGATGACCGTCTTCAACCAGTCGTCGTACTGGCTGAACTCGATGTCGTCCTCGTCGGGGGCCGAGAGGTAAATGTATACGGCGTTGTTGGGATAGGGCAGCGAGAGGCCGTTGACCGCATCCTCGTTGTCCAGCAAGGTGAGCTCGGTGCGCTGGCTCGGCTCAGAGTGCATGTAGGCCGCGAGCTTGGCGTGGGCCTGCTCGGCGAACTCGGCGGCGCGCTGGGCGATCGCGTGGTACCCCGCCGGATAGTTCACCCGGAAATGCGGCGTGACGATCGTTCGCCAGTGCATGGAAGGGGAAAACAGCGCCGCGGCTCGGGCTTGGGTGCCGAGCAGCAACCAGAAGGCAACGGCCAGCAGGACAAAGCGGCGCATGCGCCTATACTACACGCTTTGGGGATCGGAGCGTGAACTGGGCCAGCGGCGGTCGCGTGGTGGATTTAACACAGGGTTGAACCCCCCTTAGCTATCGCTTTACCGGCTTTCGGTCGCGGCCGCCGACAAGGAGCCCAGATCCTACAGTCACAGGAGGCCCCCATGGTTTCGGCAATCGGCTCCAGGCGCCCGAGCCCCTATGCCTATGCAGGCGGCCCCACGCCCACGCCGCCGGTGCTGGCGCCCGTCTCGGTCGCCTCGCCGGCCTCGCCGGTCGCAAGCCCGGGTCCGGTAACGGCGCAGACCTCGACCGGTTCGAGCTTCCTGAGCGTCCTCGCGGGCATCTGGAGCGGAGTCGTCAGCTTCTTCAAGGGCGTCTGGAACAAGCTCTTCGGTAGCAGCCAGTCGACCCAGGCTCTGGACTCCACGTCGGCGCAGGTGGCCCAGCAGTACAATCTCCTGCCGACCGAGGCCAACGTCCAGGCATTCCTGGTCGAGGCGCGTTCGTACGAGCAGGACGGCACGCTGGGTCCGGGGAGTCCCTCGAGCAATGCCATCACCCAGATCCAGCAGGCCCTGGCGAGCTGGGGCTATTCCGTCCATCCCTCGGGCACCTGGGACCAGGCCACGTCCAGTGCCGTCATCGCATTCAAGCAGAAGTACGGCATCCACCAGACCTACCAGATGGCCGATGGTAGCTGGGCGGTCAACGCCTACGTCGACAACAACACGCTTTCGGAGATGCGGCAGCTGATGCAGGGCCAGACGCCTGCGTCGACCGGTAATCCGACGGCCGGGCAGTCGACCCCTGCTGCCCCCGTCAGCCAGCCCACCAGCGGTGTCGAGAACTGGCAGGCCATCGCGCAGCAGTATGGGCTGCTTGCCGATCCCACCAATGTCCAGGCGTTCCTGACCGAGGTGCAGGGCTACCAGAACGGCAGCGCCCTGGGGCCCGGCAGCGCCGACACCGCGGATATCAAGCAGCTCCAGCAGCTCCTCCACGACAAGTTCGGATTCTCGGCCGTCAACCCGACCGGAACCTGGGACCAGGCCACCAGCCAGGCGGTCATCGCCTACAAGACGAAGAACGGCCTGCACCAGACCTACAAGGCGGCCGATGGCAACTGGGCCGTCAACGAGTACGCCGATACGCAGACGCTCAAGCTCATGATGCAGCAGGCCGGTCTGCCCAACAGCTAGGCTCCCGGCGAGCCCCTGATTCCCTTCCTACTTTTCGCTGCTACTTTTCCACTGCACACTCCCGGCCAGACGGCCGGGAGTGTTTTTGATCTCCTTCTTTAAATCTCCCTTGGTCTTGTGTTTACCGAATTTCACTTCGAGTTCGGGATAACTGACCCATATCAAAGACAAGTCCAGGGACGTTCAAGGAGATGGATGTGATTTCCGGTTACTCGAACCAGTTCCCGATTCCCGCGTACCAGGCCCCTGCCTCGCAGTCGGTCGTGGCTCCCGCCACGCAAGCTCAGGCGGCGCCCACCACGCAGGTGAGCCCGGAAACCATCAAGGTTGCGAATGTCCTTACGTCGATTTGGAACGGATTGGTGAGCGCAGTGAAGACCCTGTTCTCCTGGCTGGGCCACCTCTTCGGGGGGAGTTCCAGCAACACGACGCCGACGGCCTCGTCGACGTCCGGACTCGATGCCCAGCAGGCGGCGATCGCCCAGCAGTACCAGCTGTTGCCGACGGCGGCCAACGTCCAGGCTTTCCTTTCCGAGGTGCAAGGCTACGAGAACGACGGCGCCCTCGGGCCCGGCAGCACCAACACGACGGCCGTCTCGGACCTGCAAAAGGCCCTGGCCAAGCTCGGCTACAACGTGCCTGTGACCGGCCAGTACGATTCTGCCACGCAGCAGGCTGTCACGCAGTTCAAGCAGGCCAATGGCTTGCATCAGTCCTACCAGGCCGCCAACGGCACCTGGGCCGTCAACGAGTACGCGGATCAGCAGACCCTGCAGCTCATCATGGCCAAGCTCCAGCAGCAGGTCGCGAGTGTGCCGGTCTCCGCCCCCACGACCACCTCTTCGCCCGGCCAGCCGACCGTCAACTACGACGCCATTGCCAAGCAGTACGGCCTGCTCGACACGCAGGCAAACGTCAGCGCGTTCGTTTCCGAGATCCAGAGCTACCAGACCGACGGCACGCTGGGGCCTGGCAGCGCCAACACGACGGCCATCACCGATCTCCAGAAGGCCCTCGATAAGCTCGGCTACAGCATCCCCGTGACGGGCCAGTACGACTCGGCCACCTCACAGGGTGTCATCGCATTCAAGCGAGCCAACGGGATCCACCAGACCTACCAGGCGACCGATGGCAACTGGGCCGTGAACGAATACGCCGGCGCCCAGACGCTCAACCTGATCATGCAGAAGCTTGCCGCGGCGGTTCAGCCCACGTCGAATCCCAGTTCCAACCCGGCACCGACCCAGGCACCTGGCCAGCCGCAGACCAACTACGATGCCATCGCCAGGCAGTACAACCTCCTCGATACCGAGGCGAACGTCAACGCCTTCATCGCTGAGATCAAGGGGTACCAGACCGCCGGCGCCCTGGGCCCTGGCAGCACGCAGACCTCGGCCATTCGCGACCTCCAGACCGCGCTTTCGCGGCTCGGGTACGGCGTGTCGGTCAGCGGCCAGTATGACGCGGCCACCAGCCAGGCGGTGATGGCCTTCAAGAAGGCCAACGGTCTGCATCAGACCTACCAGGCCGCCGACGGCACCTACGCGGTCAACGAGTATGCGGATCCGCAGACCCTGCAACGGATCATGGCCAAGCTGCAGCAGCAGGCCGCTTCCCAGCCCGCCTCGGCTCCCTCGGCCCCCTATACCCCGGCTTCGGTCGGTCAGCCCCAGCCCGCTGCCACCGGATTGTCTGCCCAGCAGGCCGCCCTCGCGCAGCAGTATCACCTCTATCCCACACCAGCCAACGTGCAGGCTTTCATGGCGGAGGTCGGCAAGTACGTTTCCGACGGCACGCTCGGCCCCGGCAGCACCCAGACCTCGGCCATCAAGGACTTGCAGACCGTGTTGTCGCGGTGGGGCTACGGCGTCAGCGTGACGGGTTCCTACGACCCGGCCACGGCCAACGCGGTCGTCGCCTTCAAGAAGGCCAACGGCATCCACCAGAGCTACCGCGCAGACGATGGCAACTGGGCCGTCAACGAATACGCCGATCGCAGCACGCTCCAGCTCATCATGAGCAAGCTCCAGGCCGGCGCCAAGGCCAGCTAGAGTGCTCCCGGTTTGAATGGATCGAGCCCGATGAGTCAAACGGGGCCCGGTTGCGCAGCGAAGCGACCGCGCAGAGGGCCCCGTTCAAACTGCAAAAGGCCCAGACTGCTCCCGGTTTGAATGGATCGAGCCCGATGAGTCAAACGGGGCCCGGTTGCGCAGCGAAGCGACCGCGCAGAGGGCCCCGGGCAAACTGCAAAAGGCCCAGGGCGGTTTCGCCCTCAGGCTTGAGATCCTTCCCCAGCAGTCGCTGGCTGGCCCGCCCCTCGCGCTTTCGTCAGGTAGCGACGGCCCAGGGCAATCGCCTCCTCGCCCGTCGTCGCGATCCCGTCGGCGCGGGCTTCGGCGATCAGCTCGAGCAGGTTCGCTACCTGAGGGCCCGGCTCGAGACCGAGGGCACGCATCAGCTCGTCGCCCCTTACCAGCGGGGGCACCGCAGCCGTCACCGTGGGATGGCGCGCCTCCGCCAGGACCGTGCTGGCGGCTTTTGCACGATCGTCGCGCCGCTGGGCCTCGGCCGGTTCGGAGGCGTGCTCCGCCATCGCCTGGCCCTCGGCCACGCCGCAGAGGGCCGCCGCCACGGCCGCATCCTTCGCATCGCGGAAGAGACGGAGTAACCGTGCCCCCGAGGCCCCCGAAGTCCACAGCTCTTCGAAGCGCTCCCGCCCCCGGCCCAGGGCCATGAGCCACCGGACCTCGGCGGTCGCGAGTCTGAGGCGATGGCCGCTGCGCTGGGCCGTGGCGCGATCGGGACCGCCCAGGAGGATGCCGAGTGCCGCCAGGGCCTTGCGGCCGTGGCCGGCGATCAAGCCAGCCGCCAGGTAGGGTGCTGCGAGGTCCGAGTGGGATGGAGCCCAGTGGTCCAGGTTGGCGATGCGATCGTCGAGACAGCGCAGGGTCTCGACTCGCAGTGCGAGATCGCGAGGGCGGGTCCGGGCAACGGCCTCGCCCGGCTCGAAGAGCTCGGGCAGGATGACCGCCAGGAGGCCGGTCGCTTCGAGTTCCCTCACATGCCGGTCGCAACGGGGGACCGAGAGAATCTGGAAAAGCTCGTCGCGGATCCGTTCGGATGCCGATTGCGAGAGCCGGCCGGCCAGTTCGGCCGCCCACTGGCGCGTCTGCGGCTCGACGCTGAATGCCAGCGTGGCAGCAAGGCGAAAGATCCGCAACAGGCGCAGCGGGTCGGCCTCGAGCCCCTGGCGGGATACCGCCCGGATCGTCCGGCTCTCGAGATCGGCCTGCCCCCCCAGGGGATCGAGAAGGCCGATCCGTGGCACCGGCTGGCCCCGGTCGCGGAGGAGAACGGCCATGGCATTGATGGTCAGGTCGCGGCGCTCGAGGTCGGCCTGCCAGGTATCGCCCTGGCGCTTCGCCAGATCGACGGTGGTCGAACCCGACCCTGCGGGTTCGCCTGCGCCCTCGTCTGGCCCGACCAGGCCCCGGGCCGCGATGCCGCGGATCGCCCGCCCGGAAGGCCAGGGTGCTTCCGGAAGATCGGCTCGCGGGGCTTGCGCCAGGTTGCACCGGTAGACCCCGAAGTCCGGATCCAGGACGTACCAGGTCCCGCCGAAGCGGCGCTGCAGACTACGGGCCACCGGCTCGGGATCGCCGGCGACGCACAGGTCGAAGTCTGGATGCGTGCGCGCCAGCAATCGGTCCCGGACAGCACCGCCCACCAACGCCAGGTCGGGCAGTCCCTCGGTCTGCCAGAGGGCGCGCAGGACGTCGTTGTTCTGCACCAGCTGCTGCAGGGATGAGACGGCGTGCCCTTGCGGATCAACGGCCATGTGACGGGCGCCTCCTCAACGGCCCGCCCGCCGAGCTGCGGGCGACCAGGCCGCTGCGCGAACGGCGAGGGCCCGGGAGGTGGCCCGGGCGGGGGGGATGTGCGGCGCAGGGGATTCGATCCTTTCAGGATATCCCAGATAGCCAGGCGCTTCGCTACTTTGCTTTTTGCCAAACCGGACGCTCGTTTCCTGTCAAATTAGATCCGATTTGCTAGTCTTTGAGCGTCGTCCAAGACCCCCGAGCTGGGAGGCGGAGATGGCGCGAATCATGGGGATCGACCTGGGCACGACGAACTCGTGCGTCGCCGTCATGGAGGGTGGGCAGGCGGCCGTCATTCCGAACGCGGAAGGGGGACGCATCACGCCCTCGGTGGTGGCCTTCACCAAGGCCGGCGAGCGGCTGGTCGGGCAGATGGCCCGCAGGCAGGCCATCTTGAACCCCGATGGTACCGTCTCCAGCATCAAGCGGAGGATGGGTACGACCGAAAAGGTGACGCTCCAGGGCAAGAACTACACCCCGGAGGAGATCTCCGCCATCATTCTGCGCAAGCTGGCCGACGACGTCTCTACCTATCTCGGCGAGACGGTCAAGAAGGCGGTCATCACGGTGCCGGCGTACTTCAACGACGCCCAGCGCCAGGCTACCAAGACCGCGGGTGAGATCGCCGGTTTGGAGGTCGTGCGCATCCTCAACGAGCCGACCGCGGCCGCGCTGGCCTACGGCCTGGAGAAGAGTCGAAGCCAGCGCATCTTGGTGTACGACCTCGGGGGCGGCACGTTCGACGTGAGCATCCTCGAGGTGGGAGACGGCGTGTTCGAGGTCAAGGCGACCAGCGGCGACACCCGCCTGGGCGGCGATGATTACGATCAGCGCATCGTCGAATGGCTCATGGCCGAGTTCAAGCGGGAGCAGGGGGTGGACCTGGCCGGCGATCGCCACGCGCACCAGCGTCTGGTCGATGCTGCGGAGAGGGCCAAGATCGAGCTCTCTTCGGTCCTCGAGACGACGATCGGTCTGCCCTTCATCACGGCTACCCAGGCGGGGCCCTTGCACCTCGAGGCCAAGCTGACCCGCGCCAGGTTCGAGGAGCTGACGCGGGATTTGACGGATCGGACCAGGCGCCCGGTCGAGCAGGCGCTCGCCGATGCCAAGGTCGCCGCCTCCGAGATCGACGAGGTGGTCCTGGTGGGTGGGGCCACGCGGATGCCGGCGGTTGTCGAGCTCGTGCGCCGGCTGCTCGGGCGAGAGCCGCACAAGGGCGTCAATCCCGACGAGGTCGTGGCGATCGGCGCGGCGGTGCAGGCCGGGGTGCTCTCGGGGGATGTCCACGAGGTCGTGCTCCTCGACGTCACGCCGCTGTCGCTGGGCATCGAGACTCTGGGCGGCATTGCGACCAAGCTCATCGAGCGCAACACCACGATCCCGACCCGCAAGAGCGAGGTTTTCACGACTGCGGCGGACGGCCAGAACGCCGTCGAGATCCACGTCGTGCAGGGCGAGCGTGAGATGGCCAAGGATAACCGGACCCTCGGGAGGTTCAAGCTCGAGGGGATCCCGCTCGCGCCGCGTGGCGTGCCCCAGATCGAGGTTGCCTTCGACATCGACGCCAACGGCATCGTCAACGTGACGGCCAAGGATCTCGGGACGGGCCGCCAGCAGCGGGTTACCATCTCGGGCCAGACGACGCTGTCGCGCGACGAGGTCGAGCGCCTGGTGCACGAGGCCGAGAGGTCGGCCGAGGGGGATCGCAAGCACCGCGAGGCCGTGGAAACTCGCAACCGAGCCGAGGCCGTCGTGTATTCCACCAACAAGACCCTGGCGGATCTCGGCGACAAGGTCGACTCGACGACGCGTCAGCCGGTAGAGGCCGCTCTCGGCGAACTGCAGGAGGCACTCGAGGGGGGGCTCACCGAGCGGATCCAGGCGGCCGTGGAGCGCCTGCAGCAGGCAAGCCTCGCCCTGGGCCAGCAGGTATACGCCCGGACGGGGGCCAGTCCGCAGGCGGATCCTTACCGGGCCGGCCAGCAGGCGGGTTCGGGAGAGGTGATCGAGGCCGAGTTCGAGGAGAAGCCCTGAAGCGGGCAGCCGGCAGCTTCGGCGACTGAACCGCGTGGAGGAAAGACAGGTCATGGACGAGGAGTTCCAAGGCTTTCACCCGCAGGTGAGTCCGGCCCGAGAACACGTGGCCGAGACCGACCTGGAGGAGGAGCTGGCCCGCTGCCGGCTGGAGCTCAAGGAGGCCAGGGCCAGCCTCAACGCCAAGATCGCCGAGCACGACCGCGAATGCGATCGCCTCTTGCGCCAGGCCGCCGAGACCGACAACGTGCGCAAGCGATCCGAACGCAGTTCCGCAGAGCAGCAAGCGGCCGACCGCAAGCGGATCCTGCGGGCATTCCTGCCGGTCGCCGACGACCTGGATCGCGCCCTGTCCCACCAGAGCGCGGAGTCCGTCCTCGGCGGTGTCCGGATCGTGCGGCGCCATCTGGACGAGATCCTGAGCCGTCAGGGGGTCGCGCGGCTCGAATGCGCCGGGGAGCGGTTCGATCCCGGCTGCCACGAGGCGGTGGGGGGCGAGGCCGGTCCTGCAGACCGCGTGGTCAAGGAGGTCGAGCCGGGCTACACGCTGAACGGTGACCTCTTGCGACCAGCCCGGGTCGTGGTCGGGCTGGGCGAAGGCGAGCCCTCGGGCCCGCACCGGATCCCGCCGAGGCGCGAAGCGCGGATCCCGGTCGAGCCTGTGGAGGGAGTTTCCGAGCCGGTCGAGGGCCCTTGATTGCCGCGGACCGGGCTCGGTTGGGCCGAGGGCCCCAGGGTCACACGGCCGATCAAGGAGGCATGCCATGACCACCCGGAAGATCCCGAAGGAACAGTGGAGTCCTTACTTCAACTCGCTGAGCCATCGCGCCCACGCCGAGCATCCACACGTCACCGTGACGGTCCAGAGCGAGGAGACGGGCGTTGAACCGGTTGCCGAACACGCGCCTTTGCAAGCCATCTTCTACGAGGAGAAGGGCTCGGAAGGAGGAAGTCTCGACATCGAGGTCGGTGACGACGTCACGGGGGATCGCCTCGTGCAGCGCCTGAACGCTCAGATCATCTGGGTCGAGGAAGGCGCCCGGGGTGAACCCTTGGCACTCGACATCGAGGGCGTCGATCCTTCTTCTTGCGCCACCGTCAAGACCATCGTCCGCTTCGACTAGAGTGCTCCCGGCCTGGATCGGATCGAGCCCGATGAGTCAAACGGGGCCCGGTTGCGCGGCAAGGCGACCGCGCCGAGGCCAGCTTCCAGGCGTTGTGAGGACCTCCGGCGGGTGAGAGGATTGTAACGAAAAGTTTCGGAAGATGGCATACCACCTGATCGGCATCGACCTCGGCGGCACGAAGCTCTCGGCCGGCCTCACCGACACGGACGGTCGCGTGATCCGACTGGAGCGCG
This sequence comes from bacterium, assembly GCA_021781555.1. Classification (GTDB taxonomy): domain Bacteria; phylum Cyanobacteriota; class Sericytochromatia; order S15B-MN24; family VGJW01; genus JAJXWQ01. The sequence continues at coordinate 7,426 of JAJXWQ010000039.1, read as the reverse complement.
AGCCGGTAGCGGCGCCTTGGGAGGTGGGTCGGACCGTGGACGCCATGGCGGCGATCGCCCGTCGCGTGGCCCGGGACATCCCGCCGGCCTCGGTCCTGGGGGTCGGCGTGGCGGTATTCGGGGTTGTCGACCGCCAGACCGGCACCGTCAAAGCCTCTCCCGCACTGGGATGGCACGGTGTCCGCTTGCGGGACGAGCTGAGGGCCCGGCTGCCGTGGGATGTCTTCATCGGCAACGACAACGGTCTGGCGACCGTCGCCGAGTGGCAGCAAGGTGCGGGAAAAGGGGCCGAGTCGCTGCTCGGCGTGTACGTCGGAACGGGGGTCGGGGCCGGCCTCGTCCTGGACGGCAGGCTGTACGAGGGGCGCCACTTCGCCGCCGGCCAGCTAGGGCGGGTCTTTCTCCCGGTCGGGGGGACCAACGGCTTCGGCCAGCGCCGGGGCCGCTTGGAGGAGATCGCGTCGGGGCCGGCGCTGTGTCATCGGGTCATGCGGGCCTTGCTGGCCGGTGAACCGTCGGAGATCCAGATGACGGCCGGCGGCGGGGTCACGGCCGAGGAGATCGGGCGCGCCGAGAGCGCGGGGGATTCCCTGGCATTGCGGGCGATCGCGGAGAGCGCCGACGCCCTTGGTCTGGTGATCGCCAACGCGGTCACGCTTCTCGATCCGGACCGCGTCGTCCTGGGGGGAGGCGTGGTCCGGGCGATCCCGACCCTGCCGGCCCGGGTGCGCGAGGTCGTCCGGCGCCATGGAGACTGGGGCATGGAATGTCCCCACGAGGTGGCTCCCGCCGAATTCGGCCGCGAAGCTCCGATCATCGGCGCCGTGCTCCTGGCCAGGACCGCCGGGCGCCTGGCCACTGAATCCGGAGCGTTGGGTGGAACCCGTGGAGGGGGGGAGACAGGCCGATGATCGCGAGCAAGATGAACGAGATCCGATTCGATGTCGAGGAGCTGGCATGCAACTACTGCGCGCGGCGTCTCTTCGACGGGCTGTCAGCTGTAGATGGGGTCGTGGCGGTTCACATCCAGCCGCCTCCGGAGCGGCTCGACGGTCCAGACGACGTGTGGGGAACCGTCGTCGTCAAGTTCGTGGCTGCAGTCGTGGGCTCGAAGGAGATCCACGACCGCGTGCGGCATCTGGGCTACAGCTTGCGCAAGACGCCGGATGGCTAGCCACGGTGACCGCGGTTGCCTGGATCGGGCCCGAGGAGTCAAACGGGACCCGTTCAAACGGCAAAAGGTACAGCCGGCGTCTCGTTCCCGCGTCCCGGGTCGGGATATCCCGGCCACAGAGGGGAGGATTGCATGTCTGGCAAGAACATCTCCACCCGGCCCCGGTCCAGCTGGAACCGGCGGTCCGACGCCCTGGACATGACCGGCCAGATCGGGCGCGATCGGACCGATACCGAGCGCCGCAAGCGGGTGCGCAAGCGGACCCCAGGGGCGGTGCGCGTCTGCTCAGCCTGCGCTGCGGTCTCGGCGGAAAAGCGCTGGGTTACGGATCCCGAGACGATCGCCCGGATCCGGAATGCCGCCGGCCGCGCCATCGAGCCTACGCTGTGCCCGGGCTGCGCTCGCGTGCGTGCGGGCCGGGTCGACGGCTGGGTCCGGCTCGAAGGCCAGGCCGTGCGCGGGCAGGAGGACGAGATCCGGAACCTCGTCTACAACATCCTGGAAGACTCGCGCCGGGATGATCCGGTGCACCGGGTCGTGTCCTGGCACACCGCGGGGACCAAGATGGAGATCGAGACCACGAGCCAGTGGCTTGCCGAGACCATCGGGAAGGCGATCCAGCGGGATCTCGGCGGCGAGTTGGATATCCGCTTCATCCCGGACGAGGAGTTCGTCCGGGTCTACTGGAAGCAGCGCGGCTAGAACCGCGGTATCCCGAGGGACTCCCCGGAACGGCCTACAGGCGGTAGCCAGGATAGACGCGGGGAAGGATCGCCGGCGGCTTGCCGAAGACCACGGCGATCTCCTCCTTGTCGCGCAGGACGACGGCCTGAGGATCCGGCGCCTTGCGGCCGTTCACGTACACCCTGGCGCCCTTGAGCGGGACGCCCCACTCGGTGAAGAACTCCCCCAGGGTGAAGGTTCGCACGACGGGGCTCTCCACGTGGATCTCCCCGCTGGTGGTGTGGGTGTGGACCTCGGAGTAGAAACCCGCCCCGAGGCCGATACCTGCTGGAACGACGACGCGCCGGCCATTGTAGAAGACGTCGAGGTGCTGGTGGATGTGGAGCACGGTGCCCTCAGCACGCCCCGCTTGCAGGCCGGCGGCGTGGATGCGCATGAGGGTGCCGGTCGGTCGCGGCCAGGGCGGCGGGGCCGGCAGGGCCGCCTTGGCGAGTCGGGGCCGGGCCGGACGGCTTGCCTCCGGACGGGCCCCGACGGAAAGGGCCCCCCCCAGCAGGAATACCGTTGCAAGAGCCACGCGCCAGGCCAGAGTGCGATTCGTCGAGTGCATGCTCGTAGACTATCACAACGGCCGCGCCCTCGCCGGCGGTTTGCACGGGCCCTGGACCTTGCTGGGGAACTTGAGTTCTGCTAGCGTTTCTCCCCAGAATGCCCGATCTATTTGCAACCAAACCCCTGGATGTCCTGCGGAACGAAGCCGGCGAGACCGGCGAGCACTCGCTCAGGCGCGCCCTGGGGCCGATCAACCTGATCACGTTGGGCGTCGGGGGCATCATCGGTGCGGGCATCTTCGTGCTCACGGGCGAGGCCGCAGCTCGGTACGCCGGACCCGCCATCGTCCTGTCGTTCGTCATCGCCGGCCTGGCGAGCGCTCTGGCCGGCCTTTCTTACGCCGAGTTCGCGGCGCTGATCCCGCTGGCTGGGTCCGCGTATACCTATGGCTACGCCACGCTGGGCGAACTCGTCGCGTGGATCATCGGCTGGGATCTCATCCTCGAGTACGCACTCGGGGCGTCGACGGTGGCGAGCGGGTGGAGCGGGTACGTCGTGAGTTTTCTGCAGGATAGGGGCATCCTCATTCCGCCGCAGTTGATCGCCACGCCCGGCACCGTCATGGTGCTGTACGACCACCGCTGGGAGGTGTTGAGCACGTTGCTGCCCACCCTGCACCGACTGGGCATCGACCCCGCCACGTTGCCGCACGCGACCGGCCTCTTCGACCTGGTGGCTGTGGTCGGCATCGCCGCCGTCTCGGCGCTCTTGATCCTCGGGATCCGCGAGTCGGCCAACGTCACGTCGGCCATCGTCGTGCTGAAGGTGGCCATCGTCCTGGCGTTCATCGCCATTGCCGCGGCGTTCGCTTTTCATCACCCCGCCATCGTGGCCGCCAACTGGCATCCCTTCATCCCGCCCAATGCCGGTCAGTTCGGCAAGTTCGGCTGGAGCGGAGTCGCCCGCGCTGCCGCCGTCATCTTCTTCGCTTACATCGGCTTCGACGCGGTTTCGACGGCGTCGCAGGAGGCCAAGAATCCACAGCGCGACATGCCCTGGGGCATCCTCGGATCCCTGGTCATCTGTACTCTCCTCTACATCGCCGTCTCGGGCCTGCTGACGGGCATCGTCAACTACTCGGCCCTCGATGTCGCGGCCCCGGTGGCAGTCGGAATCGACGCCACGGGCGTCCAGTGGGGAGCCTTCCTCGTCAAATCCGGGGCCGTGCTCGGCCTGTTCAGCGTCATGATCGTCCTGCTCCTCGGGCAGTCTCGCATCTTCTTCGCCATGTCCCGGGATGGCCTGCTCCCCCGCTGGGCCGGAGCCATCCACCCCCGTTTCCGCACGCCCTTCCTGTCGACGATCGTGGTGGGATCCGTCGTTGCCGTCCTGGCTGCCCTCTACCCGATCTCCGTGCTGGGGGAGCTGGTTTCCATCGGAACCCTCCTGGCCTTCGTCATCGTCAGCGCCGGGGTCTGGATCCTGCGCGTTCGCCGGCCGGATTTGCCGCGACCGTTCCGCACTCCGCTGGTCCCCCTCGTCCCGATCCTCGCCATCACGGTGTCTCTCTTGATGATGGCGGCCTTGCCCCTTGCCACCTGGATCCGTCTGGTCGTCTGGCTCGTCATCGGACTGGTCATTTACTTCGGTTATGGCCGTCATCACAGCCGCGTTCAGGCCTTGCGGGAGTCGACTCCAGCTGGCGGGCAATCCTGAGGAAGTAGACGCTGGCCCACTGCCTGGGTGCGGCAACAAAGTCAGGGCGCTTTCGCCTGGTTGGGCTCCGGGCCCGGTGAGTCAAACCGGGCCCGTTCAAATTGAAAAACCTATAGGGCGTCAGGCCCTATGCGGGTGCGGCGGCATTGCCCAGTGTGGATGCCATGCTCGGGTTGCTCTCGGCCATGGTCGTCTTCGCTGCCTCGGCAACGCCCAGTCCGCAGGCTGGGGCGTCGGCCTCCGTGTCGGTCGGGCCTGGCCTGGCTCGTGCGGTCGCGTCGAACTCTCTGCGGGCCGTTTCTGAGCCGACCCCCGCCGCCTCGCCTTCCGCCGCCTCGTCCGGGTCCGGACAGCCGTTGCCCTTGCCGCCTGGGTGGAGCTACGGCGTGCTGCTCGATTCGGCGGGAAATCGCTGGGTCGTGCCGGTGCCTCCCGGCGTGACGCTGCCGCCCTTGACGACCCGTGCCGATCCGCTCGAACAGGCGCGCCTGCGCCTGGAAATGCTGCGGGTCGCGCTCGACGGCTATTTCGACGGCGCGATCCGGGGCGTGAACGAGTATCCCCGGGCCGACACCCTGGTCGACCTGGTGGAGCTCCTCGTGCGCAGCGATCTCTTGCCGGACGGTTGGACGGTCACAGGCCAGCTCGTCCAGTTTCAGCTCTCGCCGTACCGCTACCGCATCGCCATCGTGGTGGCCGATCACGAACTCGTGATCGCCTCTCCGGAGCCGCGAAACCCCTACCGGATGGTGCTCGTGCTCCCGCACCCCCCGTGATGGAGCCTGGCCCGAGGAGTCAAACGGGGCCCGGTTGCGCAGCGTAGCGACCGCGCAGAGGGACTCGTTCGAACCGCCCAGGCTCTAAAGCAAGCTCGTGATGCGGGCCCGGAGCTTGCGCATGGCGTCCTGGCCCTGATCGAACCCGACCATTCGACTGATCGCCATGCCGAGGCGATCGGACAGGTCTACCATCTGGCCGAACGTCAGGTTTTCCATGTCGACGATCCCCATCTCCTGGACCGAGGTCTCGACGAGGTTGCGGGCCACGTCATAGCCCACGAATTCCATCACGATGAGGGCGAACGAGTCGAACCGCGTACGTTCGATCGGCTTGTACGCTGGATCGTCGTCGCCGGTGTGGGCGAAGGCGCCGTTGGTGTAGAGCAAGGCCTTGAGGGAGTTGCAGGTTTCCTGGTGACCGAGCTCCGAAAGGTCGAACAGCTGGGCCACCGAGAAGCTGCGCGGAAGACGGCGCATCCAGTGGGGGATCCACTCTGGTGGCTCCGAACGATCCCATTCGAAGGCCTCGAGGGCCTCCTGGGTGAAGCTCAGCGCGCTCGTGAGGTCGGGTAGCAGACCGTGGAAGGCCTGGTCTTCGTCCATGCGCCGCATGGCCTCGATGAGCAGGAAGTCGATCGGACGGGTGACATTGGCATCGGGCACATCGTCGTCCGAGACCGCGAGGACCTTGAACTCTCCGGTCGTCCACCACGTGGTGATCCGGAACATCGCGTCATCGCCCCGGATCGAGTTGACCGTGGCGGACTTGAGGTTGCCCTTGAGAAAGTACATCTCGGCGGATTGCGATACCTCGACGCGGGTCAGCTCGAGCTTGACCGTCTTCTGCTCCATGCGAAGCAGCTGGATGAGATTGGGAAAGCTGATAGAGGAAATGTTGCCCTCGAGCAGGATTTTCATGAGTCCTCGTTTGGGATAACGCTTGCCAGACCAACCCGGATGGAGCCTAACGCCGCTCCGCGGCTCCGTTAGACCATCGGCTGGATTCGCGAGCCAGGGCATCGCGGAATTCGCCGAGAGCCGTGAGATTTGTAAAGAACCGCACCCCCATTGCGTCCCACGTGAAGTGGTCCGAGATCTGATTACCCGCATCGAGCCAGCACACCACGACCCAGCCCTCGGGAGCCCGTTCGATCTCGAGCGAGAAATTGGGTTCCGCCGGTTCGAAGCGCAGTCTCGGCGCCGTGCCCGCCACGAGGGTATCGAGGCGGCGGACGAGGTGCCCGAGCTCGTCTTGGGGCGACAGACCCAGCCAGCACCGACCGATCTGCCCGTCGGTATCCTCGAGCGCGGCTCGTCGGTGCCCCGCCGTGATCTCCAGGCGGTAAGGGAGCCAGAGGCCGGAGCGCGACACGACCTGGGAGAACTCGATCGCCAGCGCAGACGAGACCTCGCGATCGTCACTCACCAGCTTAGGCATGGCCCTCATCTCGCGATCCTCGGGGATCGCCAAGCAACCCGGCAGCGGCCGCCCAGGAGCCGAGCGGACGTGTTCCGACACCCCTTGTCCATCCAGGTGCCCGCTAGGCGCGGGCACGTTTCAATATACCATCGGGCCGTAGACCGAGCCCCAGGAGGACCCCCCCGTATGCCAGCAGGCCACCCACACTGACCACGAGGATCTCGGCGAGCACGAAGAGCTTGCCATGGGGCCAGTGCAAGAGGACCAGCCAGCGCCCGAGGGCTCCGGCGACCCCTGCCGCGATCAGGACCTTGAGAAGGTCCGCCCGTCCCGACCACAGGATGGGGCCGGCCGAGGCGGCGTGGACCGGGTCGTGCTCCTTGAGCCGCTGCTGGAGCGCCCAGGCGATCTGGAGGAAATTGGCCCAGGTCACCAGCGCGGTGGAGAGCGCGATACCGGCCAGCCCGAGCTTGAAGACGAACATGAAGATCGCGTTGAGGACCACGTTGAGGCTGATGGAGATCAGGCTCACCCGGAGGGGCGTCCGGGCGTCGTTGATGGCATAGAACACGCGCACGAGCACGTCTCGCAGCGCGTACGCCACCAGGCCGAGGCACAGGATCGCCAGGACCAGTGCCGTGGGCGCCGTCGCGTGGGTACGGGCGAAGGCGCCGCGGTCGAAAGCCAGGCGCACGATCGGGATGGCCAGGACGGAAAGTCCGGCCGCCAGGGGAATGGCCACCAGGCTCACGACGGCCACGCCGCGATCCAGCAGGGCCCGGAGCGCCGGGTAATCCTCTCGCGCCGCCGCGGCGGTCAGGCGCGGGAACAGCGGCACCAGCAGCGAAGACAGCAGCGTGCCGAGGGGGAGCTGGTAGATGACGTTGGCGTACGCCCACGACGAGATGGCGCCATTGCCCGCCTTCGACAGGAAGAAGGTGCCGATGAAGGCATTGATCGTGCCGATGCTCGACGACAAGATCGCTGGCCACAACAGGGAGCTGGCTTCCTTGATGACGGGCTCGCGCCAGCTCATCGGGCGAACCTTGAGCCATGGTGTCCTCGAAGCCCACAGTGCCGGGAGCCCTTGCAGCGCAGATC
>JAJXWQ010000038.1 GCA_021781555.1 bacterium | reverse complement strand
TCATGTTGCTGTCGGGGGCAAACATCCTCATCAACGACACGCTCAATCTCAACGCCAAGTTCGAGATGATCGACGAGACCCCCGACGATCCGATGTACTACTACATGCCGGTGTACCGGCAGGCCCTGCAGGCCGGGTTCTCGGTCGACCGCGAGGACGGATCGACCGTCGTCTACCTGCCGGACGTCAAGGGCACCGCGGCGCCCACCAATATCTTCACGCCGGAGCTTCCGATCCAGTAGGTCCTTTTCTGGCGCGGTACCGGCGGATCGACCGAACGGGATAGCTGACGGTCCCGCGGGGTATAACCGGGGTTGACCGAAGCGCCGAGGGATACTTTGGGCCTGATCGACTTTTTCCGGGGTCTGGTGACTGGCGGCACCAAGAAGAAACGCGGCCGCAAGACCAAGAACGCCTTCCGTCACCGACGAAAGCTAGTTCGAGACACACCCGCCGGAGCGAGCAAGGGGCGCCCGGCTGGGCCCGATCCGGCGCGGCGACGCCCGGCCGGATCGCCCGCGCCACGCCCTGGCGGGGCGCGTCCCCTCGTGTCCGAGGCCGTCGATCCGACCAGTCCGGAGGGCGCCACCGCGGAGCTGGGGCCCGCAGCGACTCCTCCGGAGGACGCCGCGGCCCAGGCGCCCCTTGCCACGGACCCGCCGCCGGTTCCCCCGACCGACGCTGCCACCCCGCGCAAGCGAACGGGCGTCTTCAAGGTCGCCAAGGACAGGTCCGGCAAGCAAGCCGAGGGCAAGATCCTCGCGGAGCTGCGGCCGGCCATCGAACGCGGCGACGTCATCGCGCTCAGGCTCAAGCTCGAGGAGACCCTCTCGCCGGCCAGTCAGCTCAAGAAAGCCGCTTCCGACAAGCTCGTCTACCTCGGCCCGGCCGGCGCGCAGCTCAAGGCATCCATCGCCGAGGCCAGCTACCAGGGCGCAGCCCTGGCCGCGGCGACGCTCGCCGTCGAGGCCGCCTTCCTCGGCGATCCGCTGGTGACCAAGGCCGAGGAGATCCTCGCGCTGTCCCCCTTCCTCGAGAAGGCGACCAAGGGCAAGAAATCATCCGACGCCCTGGCTCTGGGCCAGGATCTCGAGGGCCGACTGACCGAGTTCGCGGCCACGGTCGCCGAGCGCGCCGACGGCCTGGCGAAGGTCGGGGACGCCTTGCTCAAGACCCTGGCCAAGAAGGACTTCCTGGGCCTGGCCGCCCTGGCCGACGGGGTCGCCCGGGATGCGGCCCTCCTTGCGCTCGTACGGGGTTCGGCGGCGATCGCGGAATCCTCCGGCGACCAGGCGCTGGCGGCGCAGTCCGCCCTGGAAAAATGGGTCGTCATCGACAAGCAGGTGCTCCAGCTCAACCAGTCCCTGCTCGCAGGCCAGTACCTCTTCGCCGTCGAGCTTGCCAAGATGGTCGCGACCGCTGCGGGAGTCATGGGCGATCCGGCCCTGGCCAAGGCCGTGGAATTGACCAAGGGCAGCCGTCAGCTCCTCGATGCCTTCCGGGCCCAGAAGGTGGATCTCGTCGGCCGCATGGGCACCACCCTGGCCAAGCAGTGCGCGGTCTTCAACAGCCCGCTGATGGCCCGCGCCAGCCAGCTCGCCGACCAATGCGGCCAGTGGGAGAAGGCCCGCAAGGACAAGGACACCGTCAAGATGGCGCAGCTCGCCTCGGCGATGGCCCGGACGGCGGCCTTGCTCGTCGATCCGACGATTCGCCGCGCCTCCCTGCTGGCGGGCGATATTCCGAAGGTGGAGGTCTACATCAAGCGCCGGGATTTTGCCAGCGCCGTCAACACCCTGGATGCGGCCTTGAAGTAGCCAGGCGCCTGGCGGCGCCCGGCACGGGTGGGGATGGCCGCGAGAAGCCAGGCCGGGGTCCGGCACGGGCGCACGGTTGACGAAGCAGGGCGGAACGGATAACAGTCAGGATGCGTCCTGCAAGAACGAGCGCGCGCTCGGGCTGCACCCATCCGGCATGGTCGGGCGCCAGTGGCAGCTCTTTCTTGCCCTGGCGGATTCAAGACCCGATCTCGCAGGCATCGCAGCGAAGGAGATACCAGACGTGATTGCCGTTCCTGCCCCGCCCGCCGTCACTCCCCCGCCCGCCGTCGTGTCTGCGCCGGCCTCCGGCTCCGGCCTGCCGCCCCTCCCGCTCGTGACCGCAAAGGCTTCTCCCTCCATGCCAGAGACCTTCGCGATGCCCGCGACCGGGTCCACCCTGTGGGCGAGCCCACCCGCGTCACAGGCCAGCGGGAACCAGCCATCCCGGGGGGGCTTCCATATCCACTGGCCGCCGGAGCTGCCGCCTTTGCTGTCACTCGAGGCAGTCATCGGGCCGCGCTTCGGTCAGGCTACCACCTACTTTCCCGCTTTCCCGGTGGGGCCATCGATCGCCGGTGCGGCCCAGCCCAATCTCTCCTCACCCGCGATGGGCTCGGAGACCCGCAACGCCGGCCGGTTCGGAGGGCGAGCCGTGCTCGACCTCGGTATCCCGGTACTCGCTCCCAAGTTCGGAATCGACTTCGAATTCCTCGGTGGCAACTCGAGCCCGACCCTCGAGACGCTCGGCGCCCAGACCCAGGCAGATTGGGGCTCCGGGTCGTCCGGAACGGCCACGGCGGTGAGCGACGTCCTGCCCACGCGCACGCTCGGCCTGTATGCCAGCCTGTTCGGGATCTCGGTGGGCTACCGCAACCTGACCTGGTCGGCCCTGCCCGACCCCAACCTGACCAACCCGTCCGCCAACGTGGTGATGCTCTTCTACAACCTCCAGGCGGGGCTCGGTCCCGTCACGGCACGGGCCCGCCTCGGCCTCGGCGGCGGACCGGTCACCGGCGGAGGATCCACGACCAAGGACATCGCCGCCCCCGAAGAGGGCAAGGCGAGTCTCGCGCTCAAGCTCGACGGAATCGAACTCGAGGCCGGAGTCCGTGCCGAGTCCCTGCTCTTTGCCAGCGATCCGGGCAAGCTGTTGAGCCTCTTCAACCTGCAGAGCCTGGTCTCGAGCACGGCCGTGGGTCAAACGGCCGTCACGGATGCACAGTCGCTCGCGCGCTTCAGCTACACCTGGGGGCCGTTCGTCCAGGCTGGCGTGGCGTTCTGATCGCCCCGCGCCAGGCGTAACAGCGCGACCAGATGGGCCGGGTGCGGATTGACGATCGGCCGGGCCCGTCTGACCCGATCCAGAGCATCCGTCAGCGAGATCTGGTCCGTGCGCATCAGCACCCCGCACATGACCGCCGGCGATCGGGAAATTCCTGCGGCACAGTGAAGATAGACCTTGGCGCCGGGGTCCCCCGCCAGGACGTTCGCGATATACGAGATGGCCTCCTTCAGGCGCTCGTAGCCGAGATCCCCCGCGTTCTCCCCGTCGGCCAGGCCAAAGCTCACCAGGTGGACGCCCTGGTGCCGGGCGAAGTAGGCGTCGTCGGCCTGCCCGACGCACATGTTGACCACGTGTGTGACGCCCTGGGCCACCAGCTCGTCGGCGTCGGATCGCTTATCCAGCGCCGCGCCCAGCGCGATGGCCGCGGTGATCCAATCGTAATCCATCAGGTCATTATCGCCGTTTGGCTGGCAACGAGCAGGATCACCCGACCGGTTCTTCGCCTGGTTTCCGGCACTCGACCCCCGCCGCGACCTCCCCGGCCGAAGGCAGCGTGAACCAGAATACCGAGCCCTGGCTTGGCTTGCTCCGGCACCCGACCTGACCGCCCATGGCCTCGACCAGGCCCTTGACGATCGTCAAGCCCAGACCGGTTCCGCCATGCAGGCGCGTCGCGCTCATGTCGACCTGGAAGAAGCGGCTGAAGAGCTTGGGTATGGCATCCTCCGGAATGCCCGGCCCGGTGTCGACGACCTCGGTCACGACATTCGCGCCTGCCGGAAAGATCCGGATCGTCACCCGATCGCCGCGCATCGAGAACTTCACGGCGTTGGAGATCAGGTTTTCCAGGACCTGGGCGGTGCGGTGGGGATCTCCCAAGACCGGCGGGAGCGGCTCCGTGAGCGACGTCTCGATGGTGATGCCCTGACTCTCGGCGCGGTTCGATCGCTCGTACAGCACGTCCCGCAACAGCGCCAGGTAGTCGAGAGATTCGGTGCGCAGCTCCAGCGCGCCGGCCTCGAGCCGGGCCACGTCGAGCAAATCGTTCACGAGGGCCTGCAAGCGCTCCCCGGCCCCCAGGATGTGCCCGATCGCCCCCTTGCCGTCGGGAGTCAGCTCCTCGAAAGCCCCTTCCGACAGCATCCCCGCATAGCCCGTGATGATGTTGAGCGGCGTCCTGAGCTCGTGGCTGATGAGCGACAAGAACTCGGTCTTGGCGCGATCCAGGGCCTTGAGCTCGACCAAGGCGGCAAGCAGATCTGCGGTCTTGTTCTCGACTTCCTTCTCGAGGATCCGTTGCCGCTTCACCTGCTCGGTGACCTCGAGCAGCTGGATGACCATCACGAAGGGGACGTGGCCCGGGGAGACCGGGTAGATCAGGCACTCCCAGAACGACTCCGCGTCCCCTTCTCCGATCTGGAGGCGGCCCGACCACGCGCCGTTGAGCTGTGCCGCCTCGTCGATCGCCCGCTTGAGGGGACCCAGCGTCGTGATCGCGCATTGCCGGTCCAGCACGCAGGGAGCCAGGCGCTCGAGCGCTGCCCGCCCGGACGGGTTGGACTCGACCAGCAACCCCTTCGCGTCCACGCGGAGGACCGCCATCGGAGCGTTCTGCCAGAAGATCTCCCGGTTGCGCACCGACTGGCCGAGTTGCTGGGTCATCTCGTCGAAGGCCGTGGCCAGATCGCCGACCTCCCCGGCGCCCGTCGGCCCGGCGCGCGCCTCCAAGTCGCCGGCGGCGACCTGCTTGGCCGTGCGGGTGATCCGGGTGACCGGACGCACGATCGCCCGGTCCACCCAGAGACCGAGAATGCCGACCATGACGCAGATCGCCCCGAACACGCCCCACAGGTGGGCGATCGTGTCCCTCACCTGGCTGAACGCTTCGTCGACCGGCTCGCCGACCAGGACGTCGAGGCCCGAGAGCTGGCTCGGATCCTGTGCGACCAGCCACGAATTACCCGCCCAGCGGAAAATTCGCGGGGGGCTTCTATCCGCCAAGAAGCGCCGCACGGACGGGTTGGCGATCGCCCCCACGGCAAGCTCGCTCCGCGACGCGTACACGTACTGGTGGTGGCTATCGAGGACCGCCACGAGGCGGTTCTCGACCGGCAGGTCGGTGAAGGGACCGGCCAGATCGCGAGCCTCGAAATAAGCCAGGAGGATCCCGCCCCGGCTCCCGCCCGCCGCCCGGATCGGATAGACGCAGAGGATCTGGTCGCCTTGACGGGTGACGAGGTTCGCCACGGTTGGTAAATCGCCATCCTGGACGTGCCGGATCCAGCGGAGGAAGCGCGGCGACGCCACCATGGCATGCCCCCCGTACATCACGAGTGCGCCGTCCCGTCCACGCAGCTCCACCGCCACGGCGTCGGGAAGTGCACGTTCGGCCCGAAGCAGATGCAACCGATCGACCGGGGGTTCTCCCACCCCCCAGGGCACGGCCGCGACGGCCTGGAGTGCCCGCGTGCGCTCAGCCAGCCAGTAATCCAGGAGCCGCGCACCCTGGTTGGCCTCTAGCTGCAGGGCCTGCGCCTGGCGTTTCCAGGCACCGCCGTACATCCGCTTGCTCTCCCAGCCGAAGATCCCCGCCAGGAGCAGCAAGAAGATCCCGAGCACCACCAGCAGGCGAGCCTGCAAACCCGAGAATTTCACGACGACGCCGTGCCTAGATCGTCCGCACCTTGAACGGGTCCCTCCGCGCGGCCACCACGCCGCACAACCGGGCCCCGTTTGACTCCTCGGGCCCGATCCATTCAAACCGGGAGCAGCCTAGTTCCCTTCCCTCGTGAAAATTTTAACATGGCCGTCCTGGCAAGCAGGCGGCGAGCTGCCATAATTTGCGCCGCGCTGGGTCAATGCGGCCGAAACGCCCTCCCCCAGAGGATTGGCCAGGCGGCAAGCAGCAGCACGCCCACGAGCACGATCCCCCCTCCCCCCAGAAACAATACCGTCGACACGGAGGTAGCGTCGGCAAGTCGTCCCGAGGCTGCGAATCCGAGCGGCTGAGAAGCAAAGATGACTGCCGTCAGCAATCCCATGAACCGGCCCAGGCGATCGGGGGGAACGCTTTGCTGGAAGTAGGCCACGACCAGGACGTTCAGCGTGCCGAGCGCCGCCCCGAGCGCCGCAAGGAAGATCAGGGTCGTTCGGAAGGCCGGCCAGGCCGCAATCGCCAGCACGAAGCCCCCGATCAGGACCAGGCTGAGCGCGGCTCGATGTCTTTGCCTGCGGTCGATCACCTCCGCAGCTTCCACGGGCGGCGCAGGGCGCCGCAGGGCGATCGCCCCGGACGCGACCAGCATGCCCAGGGCCAGGGCTCCCTCGAAGGCGCCGAGGCCCCGGGATCCCACGTCGAGCTGACGGGCCAGCTTGGGCAGCAGGATGATGACCGGGGCCAGGAAGAAATTGACCAGGCCGAAGGCCGCCAGCAGCAGACCGATCGTCGGCCGCTCGAAAGCGGCCGAAAGGCCCGTGCGAAGATCGGCGAGCCGTCGCTCGCCCCAGCCGCCAGGGGCACTGTCGCTGGCCAGGCTCCCGGGCGGTCCGGCCGGGACGGTCCGGGCTTCGATGGCGGCCAGGGCGCGGCTGCCGGGTCTCGAGACCCGGCCCACGACCCACAGGGCCGCAGCCGAGAGCAAGAACGAGGCGGCATTGGCTCCGAACGCAGCCTTGGTTCCGATCGCCGCCACCAGGAGACCGCCCAGCGGAGGCCCTGTCAGGCCCGCTCCCTGCATGGCCAGCTCCTGCAGCGAGCCCGCCCTCACCAGATCTGCCTCGCTCACGACGTCCGGCACGATCGCCAGGGCTGCCGGGCTGAAGATGCTGGACAGCGTCGCCAGCGCCAGCGACAGGCCCAGAAGCCAGGGCAGGTTCAAGGCGCCGGACCCGGCCAGGTAAAAGAGCCCGGCGACGATCCCGGCCCGGCCCAGGTCACATGCGAGCATGAGCCGGCGCCGGTCGAAGCGATCCGCTAGCGCCCCGGTCAGTGGCGAGAAGAGGACCAGGGGGAGGGTGGTCGCGATCATCACCCAGCTCGCATCCGAGGCCAGACCGTGGAGCCGCACGGCCCACCAGAGCACGGCAACCTGGTGAATGCGATCGCCGAGCTGCGAGGCAGCCTGCCCGCTCCATAGCCACAAAAACGCCCGGTTGTGGCGGAGTCCTTCTTGCTCATCCGGCCGCGCCGCGGCGGCTACCGGCGCCACGGGATCCTCGCCTCTATCCGATTCGAACCGGCCGTGGCGACCTCTTGGCCCGCACCCTGCAACGCGGGATCCCCCTACACCAGCTGGCCGGTGGAGCGCCGGCGGTCGACCACGTGGAGAATCTTGCCCGAGCGACCCAGGCGCTGGAGGCCGCCGGGGGCCACGGCCGCCACGTCGAAGCCCTCGAGCATGCCCGCTGACAAGACCCGCTGAAGCTCAGGGATCTCGGCCATCAAAGTCGAACGCACGGCGCCCGGGGACTCGTCGGCCAGGGTCCGGATCGCCGTGGCGCCCGCACTCTCGATCCGGACCACCAGGTGGTCGCGACCGTCGATCTGGGAGAGCTCGAGCTGGGGCGTCGCCGCATAGGTGCCAAAACGCTCGACCACGGTCTGGAAGGACGCGAAGGCCAGGAACAGACCTCCAACGATCACCCCGTCGTCGGCGCGGCCCAGCAGCTCGATGCGCGGCGAACGCCGGCCGCACGCGCACGGCTCCAGGACGACGCGACCCAGGTCGCCGATCCGGTAGCGCACCAGGGGCACCAGACGCGGGGTGAGGCTCGTGACGACGATCTCGCCGATCTCGCCTGGATCGACCGGACGCAGGCTCTGGCGATCCAGGATGTCCATCCAGACGTGTCCCGAAAGGACATGATGGATCGAGCCTGCCGAGTGCTCGCACTGATAGGCCAGCGGTCCCGCATCGACCGTGCCGTAGCCGATCGAGGCGATCGTGTCGAGGCCGAGCGCCATGCGGATCCGCTCACGCTCGGCCTTGTAGAGATGCTCGCCGGTGTAGAAAACCTTCTTGACCCGGTACTTGCCGGGCTCCCTGGCGATCGCGTCGAACACGGTCTGCAGGAAGCTGGGGAGGCCCGCCAGGACCGTGACCCCGAAGGCCTGGAGGACCTCGAGGATATCTTCCATCGGTGCGTTCGTCGCAAGGGGATAGGTCTGGCAGCCGACGCGCTCGAGGATGCTCTGGATGCTGATGAAGGATCCGTACAAGTTGCCGGCGTAGAACAGGTTGGCGACCTGGTCGCCGGGACGCAGCCCGGCGGCCCAGGCGCCACGGGCTCCAGCCTCCATGTCCGCCTCGAAGTCCGCGGCGCTGATCAGCGATAGCGCGGGCTTGCCGCTCGAACCGCCACTCCGTAGCGTCAGCATGGGGACCTCTTCGCCGCAGACGAGCCCATCTCCGCTCGGCGGAACCTGCGCCTGGATCTCGGCCTTGGTAAGCGTCGGCAGCTCGGCCCAGCGAGACAAGAACCCGGCCGTGTCGGCCAGGTCGAGTGCGCCGCCGGACCCCAGGTCGGGCAGGCGATCGCGATAGAAGCCCGACAGATGCCGCGCCCGTCGGTAAACCTCCTTGAGCCGGGCGACGTCGGCATCGCGCAGGGCCCGGAGGGAGAGGTACTCGACGGGATCCCGGCGCAAGGCCAGCTCGGGCGTGTCCAGGTTGACCCACTTGACCAGGCGCTGCAGCGCCTGGGTTCCGTCGTGGGGCTCGCCGGGGTAGCCGCCGCTCGATGCGCCCATCTCGACGATCCGGGTCGCGCCGGCCGCGCACAGGAAATCGGCGAGCTCGAGGAGGCGATCGGTCGGCGCCGCCAGCCCGATGGTCTGCAGCGAAGCGCGGTAAGGGGCCAGGTGCCGGGCGCAATCCGCCAGATCCGCAACCGCCTTTACGTATACCGTGCGGAACAGCGGCGAGAGCTTGAAGGTCGGGTCTTTCTCCACGATCAAGGTCCAGTCGAGGGTCTGGGGGGGAAGGCGCAGAGTGGCTCGTCCCAGCGCCACGTCGATCTTGGCCAGCTCGCGGGTCTTGGTGATCTCGGCCGCCTCCTGGAGGCCCAGTTCGCCGACGGGAATCCTCTCCGCAAACGCGGCCAGTTCGACTTCCAGCCGACGGGCGAACTCGTCGACCCGGTCCTCGCCCTCGACATAGATCACCTGGGCCGACGAGCAGGCGTTTTGATCCCACATCGAGACGTCGGCCGCAGCAGCCTTGGCGGCCTCGGCCAGATCGGCCCCGCGGGCCACGATCCCGGCCGAGACCTTGGGCCCCCATTCGATCAGCTGCGCCTGCAGACCCAGGCCGTCTCGGTACTCCCGGACCGCGGTCTCGCCGCCCCACACCACGATGGCGTCGGCATGGTGCTTGAACAGCTCGTGGTGCGCGGCGGCCCGTCCCGACCAGACCAGGACCGAGACGCAGCCCGAGACCGTCCCGACGGCGTCGGTCTCCCGCAGGGACTCCGCGAAGAGCAAGGAGAAGGCCGGGGCGCGGCTGGCTGCCTTGAGGATGTTCACGTTCTTGGTCAAGAGGCCCTCTGCCAGCGACAGGGCGCCGATCGACCCCACGTTGCCGGCTGCCACGTGGAGTACCACTCCGCGCGAGAGCGCCCTCACGAGCGGACCGCGCCCGCTCCGCGCACCGGGCTCGTCAGGCGAACCTGGATCCGGGGGCTGGATCCGGCCCTGTCGAATCCAGCCATCCAGGGCCTCGGCCGTACCGAGTTCCGCCGCGATCTTCTTGCGGGAGAAGGTCCGCGACAACGCCGTCGCAAAGCCCGCCAGGTCGCGTCGGACCATGGCAGGCGAGAAGCCGGTCTGCTCGGGCAACAACTCCTGCGCCAGGAGCCGGAAGCGATCCGCGGGATCCGCCCACCGCCGCGAGACCCGATCGAGCAGGTCGACGATGTCTGCCACCGGCACTGCCCGCATCTGCGGCACCTTTTGACCCGCGACGGCGAGGATCTCACGGACGTCCGGGTCGGTAAGTTCGCCGTCGCGGAACTCGCCAAAAACGTACTGCCGGTTCATCTCAAGCTCTTTCGTCGTCAGCCCCGCCGGGGCAAAAATGCCAGTGCTGCCGCCGCGGCGACGGCGCCGCCCTCACCGGACGCGGCCGGCGGCGCGCTCGTCACCGAGAAGCGATTCGACGGCCGCGATGGCACAGCCCTTGTTCTTCTGGGTACCCGCCCGGCCCATGATGGCAATCCAGGCCGCCTCGCGCCCACAAGGGCAGCCGTGGCCCAGCTCGGCCAGATCGCTGGTGAGAAGCGCATGGGCCGGCATGGAGCGGATGTACGGGGTCAGGAGTTCGAGGAAGCCCACCTCGCCATCGGGCAGAGGAGCGAGCGTCCGGACATCGCGTACGATCGCCCTGGCATAGGCGCTCACGTGGAAGCGGTGGTGCTCGCATTCGATATACGGGACCGAATGCTCGACCAGGCCGTAACCATCCCGGATGTTGGCGACCGGGATCCCGAAGGCCTCCTCGACCTCGGCCCGCAACTGGGCCTTGTCGATGGCCTCGTGCTCCGACTTCTTCCAGCCGCCGCCCGTATGCACGAAGCTGCGCCGTCCCAGCGCCAGTGGCTCGGCCCCCAGGCCGCGGTGGAAGCGGACCAGCTTGTGCAGGAAAGCCGGAAAGCCGAAGATCCGCACCGGGTAGCCTTCGGCCGCGAAGGCGAGCAGCCGTTCGTAAGCCTCTTCGACCCGGAACGTGAACTCGCCCCGATCGGCATCCCAGCGCAGCGCGTGGTAGACCGAGCGCTTGCGGGTGAAGCTCGTGAGGTTGTCATCGGTGTAGGCGGTCCCGACATTGCGAGCCTCCTGGGGATCGTAGGCGAACAGCAGGTAGTTGACCTCTTCCTCCCGGTTCACCAGCCCCATCGAGTCAAACACGCGCGCGACCATCGCAAGCGCACGCTCGAGCGAGATCCGGTCGAAGAAGATACGGCTCTTCTGCCCGCCGGTCCCGCTGCTCGTCAGCGTCAGGGCAACGTCCTCGGGCGCCACGGACAGAAGCTCGTGAAACTTGAAGGCATTGACGAAGACCCAGGGGATCTCGGCCAGGCTGGCCGAGGCGGCCGGATCGAAGCCGGCCAGCTCGCAGAGCCCCCGGTACACCGCGCTGTGCTCGTGGTGCCAGCGCGCCGCATCCCGGATGGCCTCACCGAAAAGCGCCTCGGCCGCGGGGGAGACGTCGAAGGCGTCCACCAGCGCAAGAAGGCGGTCCGTCGCGGAGCGTTCGAGCATGGCTAGAACGTACCCCGAGGCAGGCCGCTCTGACCACCCTGGCCCACGTTGGGCGACGCCCCGGAACCCGTGTCGGTGGGTGGCCGGACCAGCGCCGGGGCCCTACCGGAGCGAGCGATCCTCCACCTTGATCTGCTTGCCCGTGAGCTGCGACCGGGGGAGATCGCCCGGCGAGACGGCCTCGACGACGATCGGAGCGATCTGGCCGCTGGCAGCCATCCGGGCCAGATCGGGCTTGGCCTCGGTGATCCGGGACAGCAGCTGTTCGACGGGTACCGGATCGCCCGGGGTGGACGTCAGGGCCCCCGCGGGACCGGGCCAGCGCGGCTCGAACCGGATCCGGAGAAGATCCTTGCCGTCGATCCGCTCCTTGACGAGCTGCACGGCGGCGGCCGCGGTCCCGAGCGAACGCACGATCTCGTCGTGAGCCACGTTGGCGTATCCGATGCGGAGCGTGTCTCCGCCACGCCCAAGAAGCTCGAACCGTGGCTCGGGGCGACCGCAGGGGCACGGCCCCGGAATCCAACGGGCGCGATCTCCGATGTCGTACCGGATGACCGGCATCAGGAGGCGATCGAGGCACGTCACCAGCACCTGACCGACCTCGCCGTCACGGACCGGCTCCAGGGTCTCGGTGTCGACGATGTCGAGCCGGGCGTGATCGGTGAGGACATGGTGCACCGAGCCCGCGCAGGCCTGGCACTGGAAGCCCATGAGGCCGGTGTCGACAGCCCCGTAACCGCCCGAGGCGATCAGGCCGACGCCGAAGTCCTCGGTCAGGATGCGGCGGTCCTCGTCGTGCAGGTGCTCGCCGGCGAAGAATACCTTCTCGACCCTGCCGGGCCCGATCGCCCGCACGACCTTCATGAGGTGCGACGGGAACCCCATCACGGCACTCAGTCCGAACAGGTCCCACTGGCTCGCGACCAGGTCCGGTGGTGCGCTCATGGTGTAAGGCAGGTTGACGACGCCGATCTCCTCGAGGCACCGGTTGACGAAGACGAAGCTCGCATACAGGCTGCCGACCGTGAACACGTTGGCTACGCGATCGCCGGGATCGAGGCCCGCTGCCCGGTAAGCCGTGACGAAGCCCCCGACCATGGCCTGGAACTCTGCCGACGCGAAGACCGAAAACTTTGGTTCTCCGGTGGTGCCGCCGGTCCGGAAGACGTAGGCGGCCTCGAGCGGACCGGTCAGCATGGCGTCGCTGCGGGGCGGGGCATTCGCCAGCAGATCGTCCTTGGCCAGCGGGTGCAATCGACCCAGGACGGCCTCCTGCGCTCCGGCCTCGAGCTCCACCGAGTACCCCGCGGCCGCCAGCCGCTCCCGCCAGAAGGGAGCGTTCCAGGCGCGCTTCAGGACACGCTCGAGGGTCGGTGAACTCACTAGAGCCTCCCCCGCCTGCAGGCCAAGGCCGCTGCGTTGCGCGGGCAACTCATTCAGTCCTCGCCGTGGCTGCCGGTTCCGCTCATCTGCACCACCAGATTGCGAAACTCGGTATTGAGCAGATAAACGTCGAGGAACTTGCGGTCGCGCGGCGTCATCTGCACGTTCGAGAAGTTGAGCGGAGCCATCGTCTTGGCCAGGATCAGGTAGTCCCGGCGCTGGCCATCCGGCTGGAGCTCGAAGGAGGGGAAGTAGCCGCAGGGCAGATAGCCGGCCGTCAGAGCTGCGCGCTGGTGCTTGGGCGAGTAGGCGTCGACCAGGATCTCGAGATACTCGATGCCCAGCGTACAGGCCGTATCGAAGACGACCTCCAGCACGTGCTCGAGGTGGGCGACCGACTCGCGGTCGATCTTCAGGCCGACCACGACGCCGTGGCCATCCTTGCCCTCGCGGTTGAGGAAAGCCTGCACCGAGCCGCTTTCCGTCGAGAACATCAAGTTGGGGCGGTGGAAGGGAAAGAAGTACCAGACGAGCTCCCCGGCAGCGCGCAACCGCTCGTATTCATGGCGGGCTTCGTCACCCCTGGTCACGTGGAGCTTGAGGCGATCCGTGACGGCCTCGATCTGTGCGGGCTCGAGACCGAAGGTGTCGCGGACGATCTCGTAGAACCCGTTGACCTCGGGGATCAAGACGGGCGGCCGGGAACGTTTCTCCCAGGCAGCCGGATGAAAGATGGCCATCAGGCCATGGGTCTCGTAATCGATGAGCCGGTGGACGTTCGGGAAAATCCCCATGCTGACGAATCCGAGCTTGCGCAGCAGGCGGCTCGGCGCCACGCTCTGCGTGCGCGTCGTCGCGTAGATGACATCCACCGAGCCGTCCTGGTACAGCAGGTGGTCGATGCCCGCCCGGAGCGTCTCGAACATGAGCTCGCCGCGCCGGCATTCGGGAACCACCGCTGCGGCAAAGACCTTTCCGCACCGGATCGCGCCATCCACCGAGAAGATCACCGAGCCCACGATCCGGCCGTCGATCTCGTCCACCAGCCACAGGGTGCCGGGATCGGACAGCGCCGCCCGCCGCTCCTCACGCAAGTTGACGATGGGAAGGGTGTAGGTTCCCTCGTACACCGCCTGGTAGAGCAGGAAGATGCCCTCGGCATCTTCGGGGGTGGCCCGGCGCATCAGCGCCTGCCGCCCGTCCGGGAGGATCAGGGTCTGGGCATTCATCACGAAGAGCGTACCCCGAAAGGCCCGAGATTCGCCAGACACCCGTTCCTTGGGCCAAGTCCTCGCGGGGCGCAGCGGCCTTTGCAGATCACGACGGATCGAATGCGGGTCCTTCACGCACCCGTCCACCCCGCAGGCCTGGTACCCTCGTGCCATGAAGAGCGTCTGTGTGTTCTGCGGGTCGAGCCCCGGTGTGGATCCCCGCTATGCCGAAGCGGCCCGGGATCTCGGACAGTACCTGGCCGAACGAGATATCCAGCTCGTCTACGGGGGCGGCAGGGTCGGGCTCATGGGGATCCTCGCCGACGCGGTGCTCGCGGGGGGCGGGCGTGCCCTGGGGGTCATACCGCGCTCCCTCTGGGACCGTGAGGTAGGCCACACCGGCCTGACCGACCTGCGCGTGGTCGAGACCATGCACGAGCGCAAGGCCCTCATGGCGGCGCACGCCGATGCCTTCATCGCCCTGCCGGGCGGCATCGGCACGCTCGAGGAATTCTTCGAGGTCTGGACCTGGGGCCTGCTCGGCCTGCACGAGAAGCCCTACGGCCTGTACGACGTCGCGGGCTACTACCGGCCGCTGGCCGGCATGATCGACCACATGGTCGACCAGGGCTTCCTGCAGGAGCGATTCCGCGAGATGGTCGTCGTTGCCGATTCCCGCGAGGCCCTCCTCTCCGGCCTCGCGGCATTCAGACCGCCGACGGTGCAGAAGTGGGTCGACCTCCAGCAAACCTGACCAACCCGACCGCAGGATCCCCCCGCCCGGGGTCTTCCCCCGTGCGCTCGGGGGCCTGCCTCAATTCCGGTCGACAGCCAGTCCACGGGCATGCTAGACTCGGTCCCTGTGCCGAGGTAGCTCAACGGTAGAGCAGCTGATTCGTAATCAGCAGGTTGTGGGTTCAAATCCCATCCTCGGCTCTGAAGCGGCCTCGCCAGGACACGATCGAGCCCGGGGAGTCCAAACGGGCCCCGGTTGCGCGGCAACGCGACCGCGCACAGGGACCCGTCGTGGGCCGGAGCCTACAGCAACTTGACCAGACCGGAGTTCAGGTTGCTGGCCTGAGTCAACATCGCGATCCCGGAGCTGGACTGGATCTGGCTCTGCACCAGCGCCGAGGCGGCGCTGGCCATGTCGGTGTCGCCGATGGCCGCCTTGGATGCGGACATGTTGATGACCGCCGCCTGCTGGACATTCACCGTCGCCGACAAGCCGTTGATGCTGGCGCCGAGGGTGGCCCTTTGCGAACTCACCTGGTTGATCGCCGCATCGATGGAGGTCAGGGTCGTGGCCGAATTGGCCGTCATGCCGCTGACGCCCAGGCCGGCAGAGCTGGCATTCGCCAGGCTCAAGGTCGTCGTCTGACCGGGGTTGGCGCCGGTCTGCAGGCTGATGTTGCTGGCCGTGCCATCGAGCAGGTTCCGGGTGTTGTACTGCGTGTTGCCCGAGATCTGATCGATCTGCTGGTTGATCTGCTGGAGCTGATCATTGATCGCCTGCTGGTCCGACGCGGTCAGCGTGCCGTTCAGAGATTGCACCTGAAGCTGGCGCGCCTGCTGCAACAGATCCTGCGTCTGACTCAGGCCGCCGTCGGCGGTCTGGAGCATGCTGATCCCGTCCTGGGAGTTCTCGATGGACTGGCTGTCACCCGTGGCCTGGCCGAGCAGCTGCAGCTCCACCGCGAGTCCGGCGGGATTGTCGGCCGCAGAGTTGATGCTCGAGCCAGAGGAAAGCTCCAGGGTGGCCTTGGCCATCCGACTTTCCCAGGTGTACAGCGAGTCCTCGACCCGCTGGGACTGAGGCCCCGTGTTGATGCTGAGCATGTGCAAGCCCTCCTTGGAGATCGGGCAAACCGCTGCCCTGGCTCATCCTTAGCCGGAACGGTCTTTGTGGCCGGTCGATCGCCAGGATCCGCGACCCTGGCCCCCTTACCGATGAATCCCATGGACGGCTGCCGGAACCTCGGTGCCCGAGGCCGCCCGGAGACTCCCTTGTATTATTCCACGGAAGCTCGATCGCCTAAACCAGAACGGGAACCGGTCGCCGCCCGAGGCCCCGTCGAGCCGACCCCCGGACACCCGAAAAGGCGCACCGCACGCGAATCTCAGCCATGCCCATGGCCGAGCACCCGCTGCCAGGACAGGGGATTCCAGCTGCCGGTTCGCTGGGCCATCCAGTACCACAGCACCGCCAGCGTGATCGCCAGTGCGATCCAGGCCACCCGTTGCTGGCGAGACACGTTGCGACTCTTCTGCTCGTCGAACATCTCGGCATACTTGCGCAGGCGGGGGTGACTGTGGAACAGCTCGTCGAGGTCGTCGTCCTTGGGCATCCTGAACCCCGCTACCGGGAGGGCCTCGCGGCGCCATCCTGGATCAACCGCAGCCGGCGACCGCAGGAACACCCCCGCGTCCTTCTCATTCCCGCAAATGCCGGACCCGATGCTCGGGGTGCCGGTGGAGACCGCATCTTCACAAATTCATGGTCGAGCGCCGATCGCCAGGAGTCAACGTGCGACACTGACCATGAAAGCCTGGAACCTTAACCAGGCCTTGGGCAAGCGTTCACCCGTTCCTGGCGATAAAGCGAGGAGAGGAGAACCGATGGCGATTCGCACCCCCCGTTTGTTCCGGGCCGAAGCCCGGACTTCGCGGGTTGCCCGTGCCTCGGGGCCCTTCGCACGGTCCTGGCGCGGCAGGCTCGCGGTGATGGCTGGCGTGATCTCCAGCCTCCTGGCGGGTTGCGGAGCCGGGTCGGGCGTGCCTTTTGCCATCGGCCCGCAGTCCATGCTCCAGCAGAGCCTCGCGGCGCGCTCGCAAGAGGTCACCAATCGCCTCATCGTCAAGCTCGGCAGCCAGACGAGCGCTCAGCGCGTGGCTTCCAGCATCGGCGCCGAGGCCGTGGACTCGTTCTCGGCCCTCGGCCTCACCGTGCTGTCGCTGCCAGGCGGGATGGATCCCGAAGCGGCCATGGCGCGCCTTGCCGGAGTCTCCGGCGTCGACTACGCCGAGCCCGACTACCGCCTCAAGGCCGACCTGGTTCCCAACGATCCCGCCATCGGCCAGCAGTGGGGTCTCAAGGCCATCGATGCCTATGACGCCTGGAACTACACCACCGGGGCCAATGTCGTGGTGGCGGTGGTCGACACCGGGATCGACATCCACCATCCCGAGTTCAACCCCCCGGGCCGCCCCTCGGAGCTCTTGCCGGGCAAGTCCTTCGTGCCGGGAACCGACGGCCCGATCGATGACAACGGCCACGGAACCCACGTCGCGGGCATCATCGCCGCGGCGATGAACGACGGCATCGGCACGGTCGGAGTGGCCCCCGGCGTCAAGATCCTGCCGGTCAAGGTCCTCGACGCCAACGGCCAGGGCGATACCAGCACCATCGTGGCCGGATTGCTCTACGCCGCCGATTCCGGGGCGCGCATCATCAACCTCTCGCTCGGCGGCACGGGTGGCGGCCAGGCGCTACAGGATGCCATCTCGTACGTGCAGGCCAAAGGCTGCCTGGTGGTCGCGGCCATGGGCAACGACGGCGAGAACATCCAGGACTTCCCCGCGGCCTACCCCGGCGTCGTCGCGGTCGGAGCGACGAGCGAGGACGGCACGATCGCCAGCTTCTCCAACTACGGTGGCTGGATCTCGGTCAGTGCCCCGGGCGACGGCATCTACAGCACGATGCCCGACTACAACGTCACCCTCACCAGCGAGGAGGGCGGCGGGCTCGGCTACGGCTACCTGTCCGGCACATCGATGGCCACGCCCTTCGTGAGCGGAGTCGCCGCGCTCGTGGCCAGCGCCTACCCCCACATGCCCGCCGCCTGGATCAAGAAGCGCATCGAGCAATCCACCACGCCGATGACGCCGCTGGGATTCGACGAGTTCTTCGGCCACGGCCTGGTCAACGCGTACCGCGCCGTCCGGGGCGACTAGAGCGGCTCGGGCCCGAGGAGTCCAGCGGGGCCCGCCGATACTACAAAAGATCTGGCGGAACACGGCGGGGGAGCGGGTGAATTCCCCGCACCATCTCACGCGCTCGGAACCCGCCGGCAAGACGCCGGCAGGGGCGACAGGGCGGGGCCTTTGCTATCATGGCGGCCGGTTGAAGTTCCTCGAGCATCTACTGAACGCCGTCCTTGCGATCGTCTTCCTCGCGATCGTGGGAGCGCTGGTCTATGTCTGGCACGACTACGATCTGCTCTACGGGCGGGTCATCGCGTCTACCCAGAAGGCCATCCAGCAGGCGACGGGCCTCCATGTCCGCATCGGCTCGCTGGGAGGCTTCTGGTGGCACGAGCTCGAAGCCAAAGACGTCCGGGTCTACGCCTCCGCGGCGCCACACGCATCGTTGCTGGCTTACATTCCGGTCATCAAGGCCAGTTACTCGCCCCTCGGCATCTTGCGAATGACGGGCAGCCCCACCGTCATCGAGGTGGACGGACCGATCCTCCGCCTGCGCCGCGATGCCCGGGGGCACCTCGATCTTCCCGCTTTTCCGAGCGCCAAGGCGCAGCAACCGCCCTCCAGCCGGGTGCCGCTCCGCGTGATCGTGCACGATGGAATCGCCTTCTGGAAGGATGACTTCCAGGCCACCGCTAGCCAGAAGATACCCTTCGAGCAGCGGTTCGACGACGTCTCGGCCGATGTGACCTGGACCGGGCATGCGCTCTCCTACACGGCGCAGGCCCGCGACGGCGACTGCGCGCTCGCGGCCACCGGCACCCACGACCTGGCTACGGGCAGGGGGCGGGCGCAGGTCCAGGCCACGGCCATCGACCTGCCCACCTGGACCGGGTACGGACTCGCGAACGATACCTTCGGCATCACGAAGGGGACGGCCGATCTGGTCGCCTCGGCCAGCTACGACGTGCACCGGCCGCAGGCACTGGCGATCGCGGGCAAGCTCTTCCTTTCCGGGGTATCGTTCGCCTACGAGAACGTGGTATCGCCGATCGAGAACATCCGGGGCACGATCGGATTCGATCGCCACCGCGTACGCGTGGAACGCCTGGCCGGAGATGTTCTCGGCAACGCCTTCACCGCGAGCGGCTCGGTCGACCTTCCGCCGCCCGGGGCTTCACCCGGAACCAGCCCACGACTCGACTTCGCCATCGGCCTTCCAGCGGTGGATCTGGCGACACTGCCCGGCGTCATGCCCGCCTTCGCAACCTTCGGGCCGGCGGGTTCGGGCCACGCCACGGTCCACGTGTCCGGCAACGCCCTGAATCCGGAGATCGCGATCGACGCCGGTGTCCGCCACGCGGTCTTCCTCAAGGAGACCCTCGGCCCCGGCACCGCCAAGGTCCTGGTGCGCGGGACCAAGGTGACCGTCGACGACATCGTGGCCGGGGTTCAGGGTGGCGTGGCCACGGGATCCTTCTGGTTCACGACCGACGCCGCCCCCCGGGTTGGCGGCGACATCCATTTTTCCCATGTCGGCGTCCACGGGCTGGCGACCCCACTGCTGACGCACCCCCTGCCGCTGGCCGGGCGAGCGGACGGCCTGGTCACGCTTTCCGGGCCCATCAGCGACATCGATGTCCGGGGCCGCGCTCGCCTTGCCCACGCGGCGTTCGGCCACCAGGCGATTGCGAGCGGCCGAGTCGTGTTCCGGGTCTTCCGGGGCAACGTGAGCCTGCCGGCGATCGCCCTGTCGCTTCCGGGCGGGGGCCGGGTGTCGGCTTCCGGCGGGCTGGATGGCAGCGGAGACCTGGCCCTGCACGTGGCCGCGTCCGGCATCGATCTCGCGGGGATCCGGCGGGCGGGATTCCCCGTCTCCGTGACGGGAACGGCCTCTGGCTCCTTCGACCTGTCCGGCAACGCCGCGGACGCCGACACCTGGCAGATCGCCGGCAACCTGACCGCGCGCGCTGGCAGCGCCTACGGTCAACCGGTGAGGAACGTCTCGGGACGCTTCGGGCTCAAAGACGGCGTCATCACCCTCGCGCGGGTCGTGGGCCACAGCGCCGGAGCCGCCATCCGGGGCCACGGAACCATCGGTCCGATCTCCTTTGATCGCCGCCTGCCCCCCCCTGATGTCAAGCTCGATGTCAACATCCGCGATGCCGACCTGGCGCGGATCGCGCCCCTGGTCGCGCTGGCGAGCCCGTCGCTGGGAGCCGTGTCGGGCCACGCATCCATCATCGACGGGCAGATCGACTACGAGCACGGTCAGTTCGGGCTGTCGGGCGCCCTGATGGCCAGTCGCATCAAGGCCGCACGCGCCATCATGCTCCGGGCCTGCTCGGGACAGTTCGCGCTGGCGAACGGAAGGCTCTCGGTCACCGGCGCACGCCTGCTTGCCGGCGACTCGGAGGTCGACGTCGACGGCAGCGTCGGGTTCGGTTCGGATCCCGCGTACGACTTGCACGTCCGCACGGTCGGCGCCGATCTCCGGTCCGTCCTGGATGCGGTGGCGTGGCGGACGCTGCTCGAGGGCCCGTGGCTGGGGGGCAAGTCGACCCCTGCGGGCGCGGGCCACCAGACCCTGTACGCGGAGCTACCCGGCCGAGAGGGCGTCACGGTGAGCTCTCGCCTTCCGCTGGCCCTCTGGCCCATCTACCAGCACTGGCAAGATCCGGCCAACCGCCTTCCGCCGCTGCAGGGCTCCGACATCTTCCTGATCACGCGTTACCCGTTCTGGAAGGCGCTTGATGGCCGGCTCGACGGCGACATCCGGATCTCGGGCAGGGCGAGCGCTCCGGCGATCGCCGCCCGGATGATGCTGGTCAACGGCAGGGCCTATGGCCATGACATCGCTCGGGCCGTGCTCGCGGGCGATATCCGGGGATCGGTCCTCGACGTGGGGCAGTTCGACGTGGCTCTGGGCACCGGCGGGTCCGTCCGGATCCAGGGTGGACTGGGGAGCGGGCAGCGGATCGTGGCCACCGCCCAGGGTCTCGATCTCTCGTGGCTGGATCCGTGGCTGACCGAGCAGCAGCTCGCCTTGACGGGCCGGGCCGGCGGCCGGATCGTGGTCTCTGGCAGCCTGGCCGATCCCAGTCTCCAGATCTCGGCCAGCGCGAACCAGGGCAGCATCGATGCGTTCGCTTTCGACCAGGCGACCGCGAACGCCACGCTCGAGGACGGGGTCCTCGACATCGGACAGCTGGCGATCGAGAAGGATGGCAAGCAGGCCGTCCTGTCGGGCCAGGTTCCGCTCGGACTGCGGCCCGAGGACGCGAACCTCGATCTTTCCCTCGACGTCGAGGGCGATAGCCTCGGCATCATGTCGGTGCTGACCGGCAAGGCCGTCACGTGGAAGGGCGGCCAGGGATCGCTCCGGGTCCGGGTGCTCGGGACCGAAGCCCAGCCGCGACTGGCGGGCGGCCTCGCCCTGCAGGGCGCGACGCTCGGCGTGGCGGGCCTCGACGAGCCGCTGACGAACGTCGACGCCCGGGTCCTGGTCGGAGATGGCATCGTCAAGGTCGACGCTTCGAGCGCGCGCCTGGGCGGAGGGCAGGTGGACGCGGCTGGTTACGTCACGCTCGACGGGTTCAAACCGGGCCGCTGCGACCTGCAGGTGACCGCGCGTAAGGTGCAGGTCAACCTCGCCAATCATCTCTACAGCGGCTCCGCCGAGGCGGCTCTGCACATCGGCGGGCGGGCCAACCGGCCGGCACTTTCCGGGATGGTGTCGCTGTCGGACGGGCAGATCAACCTCCCGGTTCCCCAGGGCCAGGGCGAGTCCGACGTGCCGGTCGATCTCCAGCAGCTGGTGTTCAACCTCCGCAAGACGGTGCGGGTTTACCAGCCCAACCTCATGCAGATCAACATCGCGGGCAATCTCATCGTCAACGGCACGCTTGCCGAGCCCGACCCTCGGGGCACCATCACGATCGTCCCGGGTGGCACCATCACGCCGCTCTACACGAACGAGTTCCGGGTCGAGCGCGGAGCGGTGGAGTTCACGGCGCCGACGACCCAGGCAGCCAACCCGGGCGATCCCTGGGCCGCTCTGGCGCAGTCTGCGTCGACCGATGGAAACCAGATCCTCAAGAGCGCCCATCTCCACGTGGTTGCCGATGGCACCGTGACCGACACCGAAGGCCTCCAGGGCCCGGATTCCAAGGACCGGCAGGTGAAGATCATCGCCACCATCACCGGCTCGCTCGACAGCATGCTCTACCAGTTCGACAGCGATCCCGCCGGCTACACCGAAGCCCAGATCGAATCGATGCTCGGCAAGTCGACCCTGATCCAGGACTTCTTCAGCTTCGCCGAGGGGCAGGGTGGCGCCACGGGACAAAACGGCGCCACCAGCAGCTTCCAGCCGGACGAGGTGACGCGGGCGTTTGCGCCGGGTGTCTTCAACTTCTTCGTCAAGCGCTACCTCGATAGCCTGGTCCCCCCCTGGGTGGCGCAGTTCTTCTCGGACTACTCGGTCAATGTCGTGAGCAACGTGTCCGAGCTCCAGACGCAGGGCAGCGGCAATACGGCCGAGGGAGTCTCGGCGGTCCAGCAGGGTCCCCTGGCCGGCTATGACCTGGCCCTGTCGCTCGAGACGGTCCAGTTCCGCGACTTGCCGGTCGTGGGGAGGTGGCCGGTGATCTCGGCCCTGCCGCTCACCGTCTCGTACCAGCACACCTTCCGGCAGTGGTCTCATAACTACGACCTGGATAGCCTGGGCCTCAACTACCATCTGCCGATCACCCCCAAGCTGCTATCGATGCCGCTCGGGGTGACCCTGTCCTCGGTATTTGCGACCAACGACGGCATGGGGCTGCCTGGCCCCGTGATGTTCCCGCTCGGGATCAGGTTGCAGTTCCCCACCGCCGCAGGCAAGAGCGAGAGCCAGCTGCCCGTGGTGACGACCGTCCAGATCAACCTGCAAGGGCGGTTCTGATCCCGCTTCGAAGCGGGCTTCGAGAGGCCCTTGCCTTTGGCCTGTTCCTCTGCGCGCTCGCTCCGCTGCGCACCGGGGCACGAGAATGTTCGGACGATCCCATGCTTAAGCAAGCATAAAGAGAAGGTTTTAAATGGTAAGGTTAAGAAAAACCAGAGTGTGGGGTACAATCCGCTGGTACTGGGATTAATGACAGCTCGCGGCTAAGTCGAAGGAGAGAGTGGTGGCCGAAAAAATCCTGCTCGTGGATGACGAGGAAATGATCGTCGAGTCCATCGAGTACGCCCTCGCGCAGGAAGGCTACGAAGTCGTCAAGGCCCACGACGGTCAAGAAGCCCTGCAGCAGGTCCAGCTGACCAAGCCCAACTTGATCGTCCTCGACCTCATGCTGCCCAAGCTTTCGGGCCTCGAGGTCTGCCGCTTGCTGCGCCGGGAGCAAAACGACGTTCCCATCATCATGCTCACCGCCAAGGGCGAGGAAATCGATCGCGTCATCGGTCTCGAGGTGGGCGCGGACGATTATCTGATCAAGCCCTTCAGCCTGCGGGAGCTCGTGGCTCGCATCAAGGCCCTCCTGCGCCGCAGCAAGCCCGCCGAGGCCGAGAAGTCGGTCAAGGTTTACCAGCACGGAGACCTGCTCATCAATCTGTCCGAGCACCGCGTGATGGTCGGTGAGCGGGAGGTCGAGCTCTCGCCCAAGGAGTTCAAGATCCTGGCCATGCTGATGGGTTCGCCCGGGCGGGTGTTCAGCCGCGAGGAGCTGCTCGAGCAGGTCTGGGGCCTCGACTTCTACGGGGATACCAAGACGGTGGACGTCCACATCCGCTGGCTGCGAGAGAAGATCGAGGAAGATCCGTCCAACCCCAAGTTCATCCAGACCGTTCGCGGGTTCGGCTACCGGCTCGGCACCTAGCCGATCGCGCCCGGAGCCCGTTTGATGTCTTCCTTCGAGGCAGAGAACCACCAGCGCGAGATCCCTGCCGGGACCGTCCTTTTCATGGAGGGCGACGCCGGCAGGGAGATGTTCATCATCATCAAGGGCTCGATCCTGCTGTACCAGGTCGTCGCCAAGAGGCTGCGCGAAGACGCCGAGGTCATGATCGGTCACCATATCCGCGAGATCGCTCGTCTGAGCGATGGTGACTACTTCGGCGAGATGGCCCTTCTCGATCACCAGCCCCGGTCGACCTGCGCCGTGGCCATCACGGATACCAGCTGCCTCGTCCTCGACGAGGCCAACTTCGGGCAGGTCATGGCCACCCGGCCCGACTTCTCCCTGCGGCTCATGCGTGAATTCAGCCGCCGGGTTCGCGTGCTCGAGACCAAGCTCCGCACGGGCGTACCCAACGGCCCGGCCAGCAACTGATGCTTCGAATGAGGGGGCGCGCTCGTTACCCGCATCTCCCCCCGGCTCCGCTTGACCTTGCCACGATCCTGGCGTCGCATTGTCGGGCCACTGGCGTCCGCGAGGCCATCCGAGACCTGACCCAGCGGACGAGACTCGGGGCTTGCGGGACCGGCAAAACCCAATTCACGTAAGGATTTCGTCATCTTTCTGACATAGCTACGACACCTAGAGACAGGCAATGCTTGCACGGATTTTGCGCTTGACATGTCGCCCCCTCCGTTGCAATAATCCGATAGCCCTGATGAGACAGGGCGAGTCGGGAACCATCCCTTGTTTCCAGAGAATGGAGCTCCAATGCCGCTGACCCGAAGTCGCACGCTTGCTCGTCTTCCCATCCGCAGCAGTTCGGACCTGCCGTCTTCGACCAGGCCGCGCAGCCCATCCATCGACATCCTCAAGAGGAGCCTGGAGATCGCGGGAGTGAGCCGCAAGCAGTTCGTCCAGGCAACCGGGCTCTCCTACGAGTACGTCTCCCGCATTTTCAACAGCAAGGTCAAGTTCCCGACCGTCCGCGAGACCCTGGAGCGGTTTGCCGACGTCGCGCAGATCGACCCGATGATGTTCCCCGAGTACCAGCAGCTCGTGGCGGTCCTGCCCGAGTCCACGCGCAAGTTGTGGGATCGCATGCAGGAACTCGGCTACAACCGCCAGGAGTTCGCGACCAAGGTCGACATCAGCCGGACGTACATGTATGAGATCCTGCGCGGCGACGTTCCATTCCCTCGCAATCCCGAGGTCATCGAGAAGATCGCTTTCGCCCTCGAGGTCCCGCCCGAGGTCTTCGGAGAGTACCTGGCGCCGGTCGTGGACTGGGCCGAGCGCAATCCGCAGGCGATCGAGCATGTCTTCCTCAACATGCTCGTCAGCAAGATGATGGTCGAGCGGGGCTACCTCAAATCCGACGATACCACCGCCAGCCAGCTGTCAGACGACCTCCTCAAGGCCTTCCCCGAGGACGACCGCTTCGATCCGATGGTCAAGAAGATCCTGCAGGCCATGGGCAAGCGCCGGCTCGATGTCCGTCGGATGGCAGCCGAGGCCGATGTCGATGAACGGGATCTCCGCTTGCTACTTATGGGCCAGATCCAGCCCGAGGAGCTGCCGGACGTATTCAAGGCCGTCAAGACCGTTCTAAAGGTTCGCTAGCCCCGTTTCTTCGAGGCGAGGCCCGGTCACGGGCCTCGCCTCGATCGCACTCCATGCGCCGGCTCGACCCGAGTTGGAGCGCCTGCATCCCTGTTTCCGGTCCTTTTTTGTGAATGCCAATGCTGGAATCTTCCCCGTTTCGTAAGGTCTCGCCCTTTCGCCCGCGGTTGCTGCTCGTCGAGGATCACCCTGACACCGTCGAGTTCATGCAGGATCGGCTGGTTGGAGGTGGTTTCGATGTCGAGGTCGCCCGCACGGGTGACGAAGCCCTGATGGCTCTGCTGGCCGTCCCCCCGCCGGATGTGGTGGTGATGGACATCAACTTGCCCAAGATCGACGGTGACCAGCTGGTCGAGGCAATGCGCGCCGACCTCTTGACCCGCGACATTCCGGTCATCTTCGTCACCGCCGACTCGGCCGAGCGGGTCAAGCACCTGATCGACCCGCAGACCACGATCTGCCTGGAGAAACCCCTGTCCAGCAAAACCTTGATCGCCGCGGCCCGCAGCCTGCTCGAGCGGCGCAACAAGCCGCCCAAACAGGACGTTTCGTAACTCCCGAGGTGCTCCCGCTTCGACGCAATCGGGCCGGTTGAGACGGCACAGGATCTCGGCCAGCGCGCCGGCGGTCGAGGCCTTGCCTCTGGCCTGCTTACCATGGTTGCATGGTCGCGGGCGCCGGAGCCACGCGCCGCCAGGCCTGGAACGGAACCTTTTTCGCAACGATCAGGAGTCGTAGACCAAGTTATGACCAGAGAACGGACCTTCATCGCAGTCAAGCCCGATGGCGTGCAGCGCGGACTCGTGGGCGCGATCGTGTCGCGCTTCGAGAACAAAGGCTTCAAGCTCGTCGGCATGAAACTCATGCAACCCGCCGACGACCTCGCCCGCAGGCATTACGGCGAGCACGAAGGCAAGGGCTTCTTCGCCGGCCTCGTCAGCTTCTTCACCAGCGGCCCCATCGTGGCCATGTGCTGGGAAGGTGATAATGTCATCGAGATGGCCCGGGCGATGATGGGCAAGACCAATCCCAAGGATGCCGCCCCCGGCACGATCCGCGGGGATCTGGCCATCGACGTCGGCCGCAACATGGTGCACGGTTCCGATTCCCCCGAAAGCGCCCGGCGCGAACTCGCGCTGTTCTTCGCAGCGGGCGAACTCGTGGACTGGAGCCGGGACGCCGACGCCCACGTCTACGAAAAGCCCTGATCCACCTCCACGGCAGCCTCGAACGTCCGGTTCCACGGGAATGACGCCCGGATGCCGGCGATCGGCACGTGGGCAAGTCGCTCGCGCCACAGGGCGGCCAGGCGGTCGCCCAGTTCGCCCGCGTTCAGCGTCCGGTCTTCCTGCCGGATCGTCCGGCGCAGGATTCCCTGATACAGGTAGTCATCGGCCAGGCGATCCAGCATGAAGGCGCGGTGGCGCGCCGGATCGAAGCTTCCCGAAAGGTAGGCGGACGCCATGGCAACCACCGTGCCCAGGGTGTTGCCCGCCGTGTTCCAGGCCGCATAGGCAGCCAACCGGGACAGGTCGAGCGGCCCCAGGAGCTCCCAGAGGCGGACATCGGCCCCGTTGGCGAAGGCGACGTCCGCCAGGGCCGCGGGCGGTCCTCTGCGCAGCCGTTCGATCAGCGGGGCCAGATCGCGCTCAGGCGAATCCACCCGCTCCAGTCCCACCTGCAAGGCGAGATCTCCCTGCCCGGTGGCCGGAGCATTCAGGAGGAGGTCGAGGTCGGCCCCGCCCTCGACCAGACGGCCTCCCACGGCGCGGACCTGGCCGGCCACGGTGGCCGACAGGGGACGATCCTCGTACATCGCGACGATCTTCGCGCCTGTCGGCGGGAAAGCCTGGAGGCGAAACGCAGGCGAGCGTCCCTCGCGGTCGTTGATCCAGCGGCCCACCAGGCAGGTCGCCACCTCATCCGCACCCGGGTAGATCAGGGCGTTCGCCGGAGCGCTGGCCACGAGCTGGCGCTTCTCGGCCTGGTTGAAGCCAAAGGGCGAGGTGTCGTCCTGGGTCAGGCATAGCACCTCGAAAGCTCCCCGCCGCGCCAGGGCGAGCTCGTGTTCGTGGACCGCCAGATGGCGGCGGCGGCGTGAAAGAAAATCGTCCACGACCGACCCGGGAAGGGTGGCCCGGGCCTGGCGGGCCATTTCGGCATCGGCCGGATCGCCCAGCTGGGCATGGCGATCGGCATGGAAGCTCCACCGGTAGATTGCCTTTCCGAACTCGGCCCAGTAAGGCATCTCCTCCTCGGCCACATCCGAGTCGGAAATCCGCATGGTCACGGCAAACGCATAGAGGCGGACGGGCAGTCGGGCGATCCGATCGAGCCGGCCCACCAGGGTCTCGAGATCGAGCCTGCTGCGGCGGGCGGGTATGAGTCCGCCGAAGAGCAGGGTATCGAGCGCGACCACCGCAGCGTCGACCTGGCCGGCGGTGTCCTCCAGCCACGACATCAGGTCGTCACAG
This sequence comes from bacterium, assembly GCA_021781555.1. Taxonomy (GTDB): domain Bacteria; phylum Cyanobacteriota; class Sericytochromatia; order S15B-MN24; family VGJW01; genus JAJXWQ01. Next base: position 5,826 of record JAJXWQ010000038.1, on the reverse strand, counting down.
GATCCCGGCCGGATCAGATCGCCCAGCAGATCCGGCGGGGGAACGAGGACGTTCGCACCCGCCATCTCTCCGATGGCGACCGGAAACGAGCGCGTGCAGGGCCTTGCGTCGAGCGGAACGACCGCGAGAGTAGCGGGCTTGGGGCGGTTCATTTGGCCTTGGCCCTCTGGGCAGTCAGCACGAAGACGGCTCGGCTCAAATTCCCTACGATGCTCGCCGTAGCACAGACCGCGTCCGACGCCAACCAGGGCGTCGAACAGACGAGGAGGGTTCGTCGGTGTTGACCACTAATGCGACCCGTCATGGAACCACGCTCCTGAAAGTGGCATCCAAGTCGAACCCCGCATCGGTCGCCGGAGCGATTGCGGGCATGATTCGCGAAACCGGCAGGTGCGAGGTCCAGGCGATCGGAGCTGGAGCCGTCAACCAAACGGTCAAGGCCATCGGTATCGCACGCGGTTACGTGGCTCCGGGCGGGATCGATCTCATCGCCGTCCCGGCGTTCCTGGACATCGAGGTCCAGGGTGAAGAAAGGACGGCCATCCGCTTCATCGTAGAGCCACGCTGATTCCGGGATTTCCGAGCGCGCTCCCGGGTCGATCCCGGGGGCGCGCTCAGGCATCGAAAGGCTCGTAAGCCGTACGAGCGCCCCGCCCCCCCCAGTGCAACTTGGTGCGCAGGCGCCGGAAGAACTCATCCTGCTTGAGCCGCACCAGACGTGCCGGGTACGGGGCGCGTGTCACCACGACCTCGTCACCAGCCTCGAGGGCGGCCGTGGTGACGCCATCGACGGCCAGGATCGCCTCGGCGCTGCGGGGCCTCACCCGGATCCGCACCATCGCCTGGTCAGAAACGATGAGCGGCCTGGCGGTGAGCGAGTGCGGGCAGATCGGGACCAGCACCAGAGCGGGCAGGTCGGGGGCCAGGACCGGGCCGCCGGCCGCCAGGGCGTAGGCCGTGCTACCCGTGGGGGTCGAGACGATGAAGCCATCGGCCGCGTAGGTGGCGATGGCCTGCCCGTCCGCCTCCGCGGCGATCTCGACCATCCGGCCCGAATGGCCCTTGCCCACGACCGCCTCGTTCAAGCCATAGGCCTCGACGAAGGTCTTGCCCTCCCGCCGGGCTTCGATCGCCACCATCGTGCGCTCCTCGATGCGGTAATCTCCGCGTTCGAACTGGTCAAGCGCCCCTTCCAGGTCGCGAGGCGGGATCTCGGCCAGGAAACCGAGCGTGCCCATGTCGACGCCGAGGATCGGCGTCCCGTACGGAGCGACGAGGCGCGCTCCCCGCAGGAACGTCCCGTCCCCGCCCAGCACGATCAACAGATCGACGGGCGGCAGGTACGTCTGCGTCGACGGGACGACGACCATATGCTTGTCGCGAATGACCAGTTCGTCGGCCCGGGATATCGCCGCCGGATCCTGCTCGTTGAAGACGACTCCGATCAGGCCGCTAGCCACAACAAGAACTCCACGTTGCCTTCTGGTCCCTCGATCGGGGAACGCTCGACGCCCTTGACGGTCATTCCCAGAGCTTCGGCCGCCTCACACACGTCGCGAACTGCCTCCTCGCGAACGGCTGGGTCGCGCACGACCCCCTTCTTTCCGACCTTGTCACGGCCGGCTTCGAATTGCGGTTTGACCAGGGCGACGATGTCCGCGGGACTCCGATTCGTTTCCCCTGGCTCCGCCCGCCAGGACAGCAGATCCTTGATGGCCGGGAGGACCTTGGCCAGGCCGATGAACGAGACATCGATCGTGGCCAGCGTCGCCGGCTCGCAACCATCATAAAGCCTTTCAGGCGCAAGATGGCGAATGTTGGTCTTTTCCAGCACCACGACGCGGGGATCCTGGCGCAGCTTCCAGGCGAGCTGGCCATAGCCTACATCGATCGCGTAGACCCTGGCCGCTCCGTGACGGAGCAGAACATCCGTGAAGCCGCCGGTCGAGGCCCCCACGTCGAGGCAAATCCGTCCCGGAACCGCGATCGGCCAGGCCTCGAGAGCGTGCGCGAGTTTGAGGCCCCCGCGCGACACGTAGGGATGCACCGGTCCAACGACCGCCAGCTCGACATCGGGGGCGATCAAGGTGCCGGGCTTGCTCACGACCTGGCCCGCCGCCCGCACGAGGCCGGCCATCATGGCTCGCTGGGCGGCTTCCCGGGACTCGAAGTGCCCCTCGCGGACGAGCCGCTGATCGATCCTCTCTTTGGCCATGCGCGCAGGCTCCGGTTATGACCTGGACAGCTCGCTCAGGGCAAGAGGATGTGGTGGCAGCCAAAGGCCACGAGGATCCCGAGAATGGCTCCTCCCACGACCTCGCGGGGCGTGTGGCCCAGCAACTCCTGCAGCTTGGGAAGCGAGAACGTCAGGTTGTGCTGAAGATCCGACACGATCTGGTTGAGCACCTTGGCCTGCCGGCCGGCCGCCCTGCGCACACCCGCGGCGTCATACATCACGATGAAGCTGAAGACCAACGAGACGTCGAAAAGACGCGATCCCCAGCCCTCGGTGATGCCGACCGCCGTCGTCAGACCCACGACCAGGGCGGTATGCGACGACGGAAATCCGCCCGTCGTGACGAGGGTCTGGAAGTCCACCTGGCGATGGACGGTCAACTTCCACAGGAACTTGAAGGCCTGCGCCAGGAAGCCGGCCAGGACTCCGGCGATCAAGGGAAAGTGCGGTAAGCTGGCCGACATGGGCTAGGTGGCTACCTCGTACACCGGTTCCTGCGAGCCCCTAATGGTCCCGATCGATGGCGTAGCGAGCGATCGCCTCGAGGACGTCCAGCGTGCCCCCATCGGTCTCCTTGAGAGGAGCCGGGATGCGCGAGAGCGCGGCAGTGGCCAGCTGGATCTGCTTGGCAGCGAGGTCCCGGGCGCCGTCCATTCCGAACCGGCCGGGATAGGTGGCCTTGTTCTTGATCTCGTCCGAGCCGCCGGGCTCCAGGGCATCGAGGATATCGTCGGCGATCTGGAAGGCCAGTCCGACGTGAGCACCGTAATGCGCCAGCGCCTCGAGCACCGGACGCGGCGCCCCTGCGGCCAGGCCTCCGAGCCGACAAGCCGCGACGATGAGCCGCCCGGTCTTCAACGCATGGAGACGGTCGAGGTCGGCCTCGTCGGGATGCCCCTCCCAGATCATGTCGAGGACCTGCCCGGGAATCATGCCGTCGGCCACGGACCCCGCCAGCTCCGCCACGGCCGGGGCGGCCCACGGCTGGTCGAACCGGGCCAGATAGGCGCAGGCCTGAGCCATCAGGCCATCACCGGCCAGCAAGGCGACGGCCTCGCCGAAGGCCTTGTGGACGGTCGGGCGCCCCCGGCGCATGTCGTCGTCGTCCATGCAAGGCAGATCGTCGTGAACCAGGCTGAAGGCGTGCACCATCTCGAGCGCCGCGGCCATCGGGAGCGCCGCCTCGGGGGGGCCACCTGCCGCCTGGCACGAGGCGATGGCCAGTAACGGCCGCATCCGCTTGCCGGGTCCCAGGGCGGCGTAGTGCATGGCGTCGTAGAGTTCGGTGGGCTCACCCTTGCCGATGGCCTCCGCGAGGGTGCGGTCGATTTCGGGAAGCCAGCTGGCGGCAAACTGGGTGACTGGAGACGTTGTAGCTTGCATGGCGGAGCATGTTAGCAGGTGCCGAGGTCTTCCGCTCCAAAGTCGACCGTGCTACCGTGAGCACGCTGTAACTGTCCAGGAGTGCCCACGGGGCGACAGCGCTCCGGCACGAGAATCCGAGGATGACGTTGAAACGGATCGCAGCTCGTCTGGCTCTTGGGGCATTGAGCCTCGGCGTGGCGATGGCCGGGCCCGCATGGGCGGCCGCGGATGCCAGCGGGCCTTCCAGCCCGGCACCTGGCCCGACGCCGGGTGGAGCATCCGGAGCCCAGGCCAGCCCCACCCCGCCGAGCCAGGCCTTCACGCCGGTGAGCGAGTTCTCGGACGTGTCGCCAAGCAGCTGGGCCTACCGGGCCGTCAAGAAGCTCGTCGAGAAGTACCACATCATGGGCGGCTTCCCGGACGGTACGTTCCGCGGTAACCAGGACGTCACACGCTTCCAGCTGGCAGTCGTCCTCGACAAGGTGATGCACCGGGTCGAACAGCTGACCGCGGAGTCTTCTCCTTCTACCGAGACCCTTCCCCCGCCGCCAGCCCCCGGAGCCAACACCGCCCGGCCGATCGTGAGTCCCGAAGACCTGCACACCATCGCCCGCCTGCAGCAAGATTTCAAGGACGAACTCCAGGCCATCGAAGCCCGGCAGGATACCTTCGACCAGCGCCTCATCAGCCTCGAAAAGCGCGTTCGCCTCGGCGGGGGCCTGGCGATGTTCTTCCGGACCTACACGGCCTCGCGTTACGGCCAAAACAACCTGCGCATCGCAACCCATCTCAAGCTGAACGCGGATCTGGCGTCGGATCTCACCTACTCGGGCCAGTTGATGATGCTCGACGACGGAGTGCAGCATTTCTTCAACGGGCACCAGGCCTCGGATGGCGGCGCCAACACCATTCCGGGCGACGACGCCACCCCCCTGTACATACGCAAGTCCTTCCTCTCGTGGACTCCGCCATCGGTCACGATCGATGCCGGCATGATGCGGTTCTCCGACATCTTGCCGGTCGGCAGCGCCATCGCCAACGACTTTGCCACGGGTCCGGTCTGGCCGCAGGGCGAAAGCGGCTACGGATTCGTCGGAACGCCCCCCGTGCAGAACGGGCATATCGACCTGTACAATCCGACGGTTTCGGTCGCCGGGCCCGATCGCGCTCCCTATCACCCGGGGGTCAATGTCGTACAGGATCTCCTCGATCCCGACAGCGCAGCCGACCTGAACGATGGCTCCGCCGGCACCCTGGCCGTCGATGCCACCCTCGGTCCGGTCGAACTCGGAGCCGGCATCAACGACGGCACCCCCGGGGCCGAGACCGGCGAGGAGCTCCTCAACCTGCCCGATACCTTCCCGCGGATCGCCCAGCTCAACGACGGCTATGGCCTGGCCAAGGTCGGCATCGACCTCGGGCTCTTGCGGGCTTCGGTCGTAGCCCACGCCGACAACTCGGCCCTGGGCCAGCTCTCGGACGCCAGCCACCCTGCCGGCAAGGGCCTCGGCGGCACCATCGACATTGGCAACGACCTGGGAGGCCTGTCGCTCAGCTTCGCAGAGATCAACCGGACGGCCCTGGCGGCGGCGACGGACGCCAACTACTACCACGAAGCCAGCGCGGTCCTCTCCACGACGAGCTTCCTGGGCCTCGGCCTGGGTGCGGGGATCGCGGCCAAGGTCGGCCTGGCTCCGATCGCCGGTTACGCGGTGCCCGATCCCACGTTCACGCAGATGGGCCTCAGCTCGGGCGGCAAACCCCGGAGCCAGCTCATCCCGGGTCTGCCCTACAACTGGGCCTCGACCGGCGTGTACCTCAGGTTCCCGGGATTCTCGGTCATCCCGGATCTCACGCTCGCCTACCAGACGAGCGGCTGGGATCTCATGGATTCCAACTTCGGCTCCGGGTTGTCGGCGATCCTCGAGATCCAGCCGCTCCCCGAGCTTCCGCGGATCTTCGTCGAGTACGACCAGGGCAAGTTCTCGTCGAGCCCCTACAAGTGGAATGCCCTCTTCAGCACCGTGAACCCGAATCCCACCAGCCCGTCGGCCGCAGCGATCACCCACGAGCAGTTCATCGTCGGGACATCGGTAGCATTCTGATCTGAAGCGGGCGGCCTCCCTCGCGAGGCTCGGGCTGTGACTCGAGGGAACCCGCCGGTTCCCTCGAACTCTCTCCGGCTGCGGGCAAGCTGCTGCGCAGCCAAGCTCTCCCGATGGCCA
>JAJXWQ010000129.1 GCA_021781555.1 bacterium | reverse complement strand
CGCAGTGCCCGAGCCAGTGCCGGTGATCCAGCGGGTGGGCATGCCCATCCCGCAGCCCGTGCCGGTTCCGCAGCCGGTCGCAGTGCCCGAGCCAGTGCCGGTGATCCAGCGGGTGGGCGTTCCCATCCCGCAGCCCGTGCCGGTTCCGCAGCCGGTCGCAGTGCCCGAGCCAGTGCCGGTGATCCAGCGGGTGGGCGTTCCCATTCCGCAGCCCTTCGCGGTGCCACAGCCGGTCGCAGTGCCCGAGCCAGTGCCGGTGATCCAGCGGGTGGGCGTTCCCATCCCGCAGCCGGTCGCGGTTCCACAGCCGGTGCCGGTGATCCAGCGGGTGGGCATTCCCATTCCGCAGCCCTTCGCGGTGCCACAGCCGGTGGCCGTGCCGATCGTCCACAACGTCGCCGTGCCGGTTCCGCAGCCGGTTCCGGTGCCAGTAGCGCCGGTGCCAGCGGCGACCGCCTGCACGACCTGCATCTGACCACCCGTCGTCGGGTTCCACAGGCGAACGAGCCGGGGGGGAGTCATCCCTCCCGGCTCCAGGCGTGGGCTCACGGAACGGGCGGGTGGCCCGCGTGTCCCGAAGGTGCCAAGAAGCCGAGCTCCCGGGCCTTCCCCGCACGGTCGACGCCCAGGGTCAGGATGCTGCCCTTGGCAAGCTGGACCTGGCGGCCGAGGGCCTCGGATGCGATCGCCGACAGATCGGGGTCATGACCGACCAAGGCGATCACTTTGGCTCCGCCCATGCTGGCGGCCGCGTCGAGATATGACTGCCAGGACCCATTGCCGGGGATCAGGGCGCTCGCCACCAGAAGCCGACCCTCGAACTTCAGGCCACAAGCCAGAGCCTCGGCCGTCTGGATGGCGCGTGCCAGCGGCGAGGTGAGGATCACGTCCCACGGCTCGCCGTCCCCTCGCAATTTCTTGCCTAGCTTGCGAGCCTGGCGGCGACCGGCCGGCGTGAGCTCCCGCCAGTCATCGGGGTGATCGGCCCGCCGGGGAACAGCCTCGGCATGGCGCACCAGCAACAGTTTCATTCGCCGTCGATCCTCCCGTCGCGATTCTAGGCCTTTTGCAGTTTGAACGGGTCCCTCTGCGCGGTCGCTTCGCTGCGCAACCGGGCCCCGTTTGACTCATCGGGCTCGATCCATTCAAACCGGGAGCACTGCAGAGTGGTTTCGCCTGGAAAGGATCGGGTCGAAGGATTCAAACGGGCAAGCCCGGGGCCAGAGGCGGCGCGGGCCGAATTCCCCCTGGGCCCTCATCCGGGCCTGGCGCCCGGCGAGGGTGTGTGGCTCCATGGAGGCCATGCGAGCGCGATCGCGCTCCGGGGAGCAAGCGATGAGCACCCTGGGCGATCCTGCCTGGCTGATCTCCAGATCCGCTGCGAGCGAGCTTCTGTCAAGAGCCACGCTCGGCCCCTTCAAGCTGGGCCCGATCGCCGAGTCCGGCGATGTGTGGACGTACATCGACGACGAGCGCGCCACGCTCTGGCGCCAGGGCCTCGTGTGCCGAGTCAGGCCGCAGGGCAGCGCTAATCTCCGCGAGCTCGACCTCCTGGCCCGGCGCTCGGCAAACTGGCTGTCCGTCGCCACCACTTCGCTGGCCCCGGGGTCGACCGCGGATCCGGCAACCTGGAGCGCGGCGGCCATCGCCCAGCTTGCACAGTTCGGGGCGACCGGCTCGCTTGCACCTTGGCTCAGCCTGGTCCGGACGTGTCGCACCCGGCCGATCCTGGCCGGGATCCGCCCGGTTGCCACGCTCGAGATCTCCCTGGCCTGGCCGGCGCCCCGGAACCTTGCCGCACCGCTGGGGCGACCGTTGCGAGTGGCGCGGGTCGTGGGCCTTGCGGGGGCGACCCCGTTCGATAGCCGTCGCCTGGTGGCTGTTTTCGAGGAAATCCAGCTGGCACCCGCCGGACCCGAAGTCCCCCCGGCGGCGCTGGGGATCCTCTCGGCTACCGGATCGGCGCCGCGCTCGCGCACCTGGCGCTCCCTGGCGCCCCGGCGGCTGGCTCGCCTGGTCCAGGACCCCGCCAGCGCGGGCGTGGCCGCCTGGGCCCAGGAGCTCTTCGCCGCCGCAGGAATGGACCTCGGTTCCTTGCCCGCGCTCCGCACGGCCGCAGCGCTCTGGCGCAAGCACGGCGAACCCGCGCCCGGTCCGGCACCGGACGACCTGGTGGTCGCCACGTTGACTTCGAGCCTGGCGGATCCGCTCCGGGCGATGTCGGCGTTGGAACGGAGCGAACCGGATGTCGGCGTGCTGGGGCTGGCGCTCCGTGCCGCCTTGGCGCTCCATGCCGCGAATCCGGCCAGTTCGCCGGGTGCCGAGGCCCGGGCTTGGGTGAGCCTGCTGCTCGGCAGGCCCTGGCAGGGAGGGTGGCTGGCGGCGGATCGGGTCTCGCAAGCCCCTGCCGCCGTGCCAACCCGGCACGAACGGGCCTCCCGCGCCGCAGCAGGAGCTGACGGCGGCTTCGGGGGGCGGGGGCGCGAGCCCCGATCCGATGGATCGGATGCGGCGACAGGCGTCCCGGAATCGTGGACCCTGGCTGCGCTGCTGAGCCGGGAATGCAAGGCCCAGGCCCGGGCCCTCGAGGTCGGGAGGCGGATCCTGGCCGAGCGCTCGAAGCTGGTCACCGGTCGAGCCGGCAAGCCTGCTACCGGCAGGACCGGTAAACGTGGCTGTCAGGACGCTGCGGGAGGCGATCCGGACGATGCCGAGGTTATCCATGACTTGCGGGTTGCAGCCCGCCGTCTCGCCCTGGCTCTGGAGGTTGCCGAGGTACCGTCGGCGCGCCGGGCCCGCCGGCTCGTGCGCAAGCTGGGTCGCCGGCTCGGTTCTCTGCGCGACGCCGACGTCGCCATCGACACGGCGGTCGATCTTGCGAGCCGGCTCGAGCCTCGGGTGCGAGCCAGGCTCGCGCCGTTCGTTGCCGAGCTGGTCGCTGCTCGCCAGGCCGCTGGCAGGAGCGCGCGGCCTGCGCTGGGGAGAAAACTCTACCGGGCGGTGGACGCCGCGGTCCGGCAGGTCCGCCGTGAGCTGGGCCGACAAGTAGGCGACCCGCCTCGGACTCCGCGTCGGGAGGCGTGGAACGAGGTCGCCCGGCTTCTGGCCCGGTTCGCCGCCGCGGTGCGGAACCCTGCTCTCGAGCAAGGTGACCCCCGGGAGCTGCATGCCCTGCGGCTGGCGATCAAGCGCCTGCGCTACGCGGTCGCGATCGTCGAGCCGCTGCTCGGACGACCGGCTCGCCGGGCCGATCGCGAACTCGGCAGGCTCCAGACCTCTCTGGGCCATCACCACGACCTCTGGAATTTGCTCCGGCGGATGGCCGCAAGCCCGGCAGCGGGAAGCGAGGCGCTGGAGTCCCTGCTGCGGGCGGCGCGCGCAGAGATCGACGCGCTCGCGGGGGAACTCCCGGGCCTCGTCGCGCCGGTGCGCCAGCGGGACTGGGTCAAGGGCCTGGTGGATTCTGCATTCAGGGTGGTTGGACCCTTTTCAGGGTGAACGTGTTCCTCTGCGCGGTCGCTTCGCTGCGCAACCGGGCCCCGTCGGACTCCTTCGGCCCGATCCTTTCGAGGCGAGCCCGGGCTAGATGAAAGCGCAGGGCTCCCGGGACCACGCCAGGGTAAGGCCTGGCGCACGCCGATCGGAGCCCGGCGTACCCCAGAGGAGAGCCGGCACGAACAGCGGGGCTGCCTCCGGATGCCCGCCCGGGGGCTGCAGCCGGACCGGCAGGGAGCGCGGCACATTGCCGGCTGGGCTGGCCAGCACGACGCCAACCCAGGTTCCTGCCAGGAGCGCGATCCGCCTTGCCGCCATGCCCACCTTCTTTGCGTCTGGGGCCTTACCGGATCCCGGACTCCGCAGGGGAGATGATTTGTTCCCTGCGGCCCGATCGTTTCAAACCGGGAGCACCCTAGCTTCGGCCGCGTTTGCCCTTGCGCTTGGCAATCGGGGGCGGGGGAACGGCCAGCATCGGCACGGATTGGGGAACCGCGACGATCTGAGCTCGGGCGGCCTCGATGAGCGCCGACTGCGCTTCGGTGGGAGCCTGGCCCTCGGGTGGCTTGCTGCGAGACCAGGTGCCGTCGGAATGGAGCTGCCGCGCCTTGGCATCGTCCTTGAGATACGTGGCGAGGATCTCGTTCTCGATCCGTGCCTTGAGGGCCGGATCGAGAACCGGGAAGATCACCTCCACCCGGTGGTCGAGGTTGCGAGCCATGAGGTCGGCGCTCCCGACGTGGATCTCCGTGGCCGCACCACGGCCCGCCAGGATGATCCGGGAATGCTCGAGGAATCGCCCCAGGATGCTGGTGACCCGGATGCGCTCGGACAAGCCCGCGATGCCGGGTCTAAGACAGCACATCCCGCGAATGAGGAGATCGACGTCGACGCCATTCTGCGCAGCCAGGTAGAGTTCGCGGATGACTTCGGTGTCGGTCAGGGAGTTGGCCTTGATGACCAGCCTGCCATCCTTGCCCTTGCTGGCCTCACGCCGTATCAGCGCCAGCACGCGATCGCGGAGGTCCAGAGGAGAGGTCCAGAGCACCCGGTATTGCTTCTGGCGGGAGTAGCCGGTGAGGTAGTTGAAGAGCTCGACCACATCGGCGCCGAAATCCGGGCGGCAGGTGAAGAAGCCCAGATCGGTGTAGGCCTTGGCCGTCGCGGGATTGTAGTTGCCCGTGGCGAGGTGGACGTACCGGCGGATACCCGTGGGCTCACGGCGCACGACCAGCGCCACTTTGCAGTGCGTCTTGAGCCCGAGCAATCCGTAGCTCACGTGGACGCCCACCTGCTCGAGCTTCTTGGCCCAGAGGATGTTGTTTTCCTCGTCGAAGCGCGCCTTGAGCTCCACGACGGCGGCCACCTGCTTGCCCCGCTCGGCAGCCTCCATGAGGGCATCGATGAAGGGAGAGTCCCCGCTCGTGCGGTAGAGGGTCTGCTTGATCGCCAGGACGTTCGGATCCTCGGCCGCCCGCTGGATGAAGTCGACGACGGGCTCGAAGGACTCGTACGGGTGATGGAGGAGGATGTCCTGCTCGGCGATCGCGGTGAAGATGTTGTCCTGCGTCCGGAGGACCGGGGCGATCGCGGGGATGAGGGGGGCATCGCGGAGCTCGGGCAGCGGAAGGCGGGTAAGGCCGAGGAAATCGCCTACCCCCAGCGATCCGTCGACCTCGTACACGTCGGCCTTCTCCAGCCCCAGTGCCGAGGTCAACAGCCCGCGCACGGCCTGCGGCATCGCCCGGTTGACCTCGAGGCGTGTGGCCCGCCCGAAGCGCCGCTTCCGGACCTCCTTCTCGACCTCCTTGAGGAGGTCCACGGCCTCGTCTTCCTCGATCTCCAGGTCGGCGTTGCGAGTGACGCGGAAGGGATGGACCTCGTGAACCTCGACTTCGGGGAAGAGGCTGGCGATGTTGGCCGCGATCAGCTCTTCGAGCAGCACGAACTCGAACGAGGACTCGCGCGCCGGGCCCTCGGGGGGACCGCGGCGTGCCGCCGCGGGCCGGGGCGCGAAGTCGAGGGTCGCGCCGGCCGGCGCGGGTACGGCCACGAACCGGGGCAGCGAAGGGGGAACCTTGACGCGGGCGAAGGCAAGCCCGCCGCCTGCGGGCTCGACCAGGATGGCCAGGTTGAGCGACAGGTTGGAGATGACCGGGAAGGGGTGGCTGGGATCGACCGCCAGGGGCGTCAGGACGGGAAAGATCTCGGTCTCGTAGTAGGTGTGCAAGGCCGCCCGTTGCTCGGCTGGAAGCTCGTCCAGCCGGCAGATGCGCACCCCGCGGGCGGCCAGGGCCGGCAAGACGTCATCGCGCAGGCAGCCCATGTGCCGGGCGAGCTGGGGACCGAGCTTGGTGCGAATGGCCGCCAGCTGGGCACTCGGGCTCATGCCGTCGGGGCTCATCAGCGTGACGCCGCTTTCGAGCTGCTGGTGCAGGCCCGAGACCCGGATCATGAAGAACTCGTCGAGGTTGGTCGCGTAGATGGCCAGGAACTTGAGCCGCTCGAGCAGGGGGTTGCTCCGGTCGAGGGCCTCTTCCAGCACCCGCGCGTTGAAGTCGAGCCAGGAGAGTTCCTGGTTGAAGAAGGCGTCGCGAGTGGGTGGTCGCAGGGAATCGAAATCGGGCCGAGGCACGCTTCCTCTATACCACCCTACTCTCCCAGCCTCTCGCCTGGTTCGAGGATCCCTCGCCTGGTGAGGACCTCGTTGATGCAATTCAGGAGATCCTTGCGGCGGTAGGGCTTGCGGAGGTAGGCGTCGCAGCCCGCCTGCAAGCCCGCCGTCTCGTCAGAGCCGCTGGCCTTTGCCGAGACGCAGATGATCGCGACATCCTTGGTCTCCGCGTGAGCACGGAGCTGCCGCGTGGCCTTGAGGCCATCCAGGACCGGGGTGAGGACGTCCATCAAGAGCAGGTCGAAGCGCCGGCCCTCGGTCAAGCACATGTCGAGCGCCGCCCGGCCGCTGTCGCAGGAGGCGACGCGGTGGCCGAGGTTGGTGAGAATGACCTCTGCAATCTCGCGGTTGGAAGGTTCATCCTCAACGATCAGAACATCCAGAATCTTCATTGCAATTTCTGAATAATTTCCACTATCGCTCGATCTGCGGCAAATTGCAATAACCTGGTTCGAGTAATACTGACGGAAGCCGCTGCAAATCTTTCGTGGACGGTGTTTCCAGCTTGCGCTCGCCTACACTGTAGTGTCCGGGAACGGCAGTGTCCACGGGGGGGCGTCCTTCCGATCGGTCTGCGATCCCGACGATGCGCCGAGGGGACCCTCTTTTCGCTCGGACAAGTTACTCTTTGAGACATGCTCGATCCAGCGCTCATCCTGGACGATCCCTCGCTCGCCACGCTGCGCGGGGCGTGGGTCGCCGTCGATCTCCGGGCGATCGCCAGCAACGTTCGGCAGCTCAGGGCCTGGCTGTCGCCCCACACCCACCTGATGGCCGTGGTCAAGGCCGACGGCTACGGGCACGGATCGCTGGCGGTAGCGCAGACCGCCATCTCCGCCGGTGCCGACTGGATCGGCGTCGCCACCGTAGGCGAGGGGATTCGCCTGCGCCAGGCCGGGATCCACGGCCCGCTCTTGTTGCTCTCGCTGACCCAGGTGGGGGCCTACGAGACGGCGATCTGCAACGACCTCCAGCTCACGGTCTCGTCCGCAGCTGCCCTGCGGGCGCTGTCTGGCCTTGCCGGGGGCCTCGGGCTCGCGGCCCGGGTGCATATCAAGGTGGATACCGGGATGACGCGGGTCGGGTCGG
>JAJXWQ010000037.1 GCA_021781555.1 bacterium | reverse complement strand
GCTCGGCAGGTGATTCTTCTTGGTCGCCGCGCACCAATCCCAGATCGCATCGAGGATCGGCGCCGAGTGCTGCTGGCGGACGTCGGCGAGCTGCGCCAGTCGCTCGGCCTCGGGCAGCTCCTCGGGCACCAGGCGCTCGACGGCAAAGAGCTTGCCGATGAGATCCAGGATCTCTCGCGCCTCGGTCGGGAAGACATTCTCGATCTCGATGAACGGCCTGCGCCCATGAGCCCAGCATTGCACCAGCTGGAAGGTCCCCGGCGGCTCGGCCCCGTCCAGTCGTCCCTGACGATCGTGCGCCAGGGATTCGTAGACGCCGTACCCGTCGGCCATGACGATGCCGTGGTAGCCGGCCAGGATCTCCCTGCCGGCGTCATTGCCGCGGCTGTCGAGGATCTTGTAGGCGACGAGGTCCTGACAAGCCAGCCCCCAGACCTGCCAGGTCTTGATCTCGGTCTGCTTCTTGTTCATGAGGCGCCAGCGGGTCTCGTCGGCATGCACCAGGGGCTCCTGCCGGATCGTCTGCCAGATGGCGAGGTAGGTGAATGCGACGATCGCGGCCAGCCGGTCGATCTGGTCCCACAGCGTCTGACTGTCGACCACGAGACCCTCGCGCCTCATCCGGGTGACCTGCCGTTCGAGGGGGATGTTGTCCAGGTACTTATCCACTGCCACCTCGACCGCGAAGGCCGGTGAGTAGCGTCCCCCTTCTTGAAGCTTGACGGGGCCGGGAGCTGTCACCACCGCACCGTTGCAATCACAGCGATATTTCAGGCGCTTGTGCAGCAGCACGGCGAATTGCCGGGCGAGCACATCGATCTCTTCCGAGTCCTCGCTCTGGTCTCCCATCCGCTCCAGCTCCCCGCCACATGCTGGGCATCCCCGCTTATCGAGTGGAAGATCGTGGATGACCTCGATCAGGGGCAGCTTGGGCTGGGATCGTGGGCCGTGTCCGTTACGTGGCCTGGATGCCGGCGTTGGAGGCGGTGACTCGGTGTCGCCGTCGTTGTTCCGGGGCCGCTTCTCGGAGGATGTCCCGAACAGCATCTTGTTCCGTACGCTGAGCTGCTGCTCTAGGTCCAGGAGCCGTTGCTGGCTGCGGGCGGGATCAAGGCCCTTGAGTTCGGCGATCTCCTTGGCCATCTCTTGTAGTTTCTGGACGAGGAATTCGTTCTGGTTTTCCAGGACGCCGACGACCTTCTGCAAGAATTTGACATCAGTTTCGCCACTGAAGCTACGCACTTGCCAATCATAGCGCAGTTATCTGGGCTATGTAAAGGATAATCTGCGTCTCTATCCGGGCAATGTCTTATTTTAGCGTGAACTCGCCCGGACTGAGCTTTATCTTGCCAATAAGCGTCGATCCCTCAAGAAATAGCTGCAATTCGTTGACCGTAAGGTGATGATCGCCATGGCTACCCTTGACCCAAGGTGCCCAAAAACACCCGCGCTCGAGCCGTTTTGCGAATACGCAAAGCCCGGTGCCGTCCCAGTAGAGAACCTTGGTGCGTTTGCGATCCTTGCCCACGAAGACAAAGAGGTCCCCTGAGAGCGGATTGCGCGCCATGGCGTTGCACACCATCGCGTACAGGCCATCGAAGGAGCGCCGCATGTCGGTCGGTCGATCATGGAACCAGACTCCGACCTGGCGGGTGCTCCCGATCATGCGAGCCGCCGCAGCAGCTCGGCCAGGCCAGCCACGTCAAGGCCCTCCACTCGGTATCCCCCGGGAGCGAGCAGGACGGGCACGGGTGCGACCGATTCCGGCTCGGGAGGATCCGCAACGACCTCGACCTGGACGAAGCCGGTCGCCAGGCTGTGCCTGGCCAGCCAGCGCACCACCGTCGCCTGCGAGACTCCCAGCCGCTCGGCAATGAGATCGAGGGGAAGGCGCTCCTCCTCCCGGAGGGCAACCGCCTGCCGCTGAAGCCGCTCGCGTAGGTCCAAAGGAAGGGGACCCCGCCGCCGGGCGGGCAGGTTGCCACCCTCACCGGGCGGCACAGGGTTGCCCGGTGCATCGTCCACGGCGGCGGGGCTTGCGGGCGGCAGCACCGCGGAACGAGCCCGGGCTTGCTCTCGGACCCACCGGTAATAAACGGCCTCGGTGATTCCGCACTCGCGTGCCGTTATGCCGACCCGGCGACCGGCCTCGAGGCCCCGCCGGACAGCCGCCATGATCCTCGCCCGCTCCGGGTGGCTGTAGCTCTGGGGGGTGCGCCGCATCAGTGCCTCCTGTCGAGCTACGACCGTAGCCGATCAGGAGCGGGCCGTCACGACGTCCCCGGGCGAGGACTTACGGTAGGCTGGAAATACTCCGGATGCCAGTGCCAGGGCCTGAATGGCCAATAGCGTGCTTGCAAACGGCAATATCCGGAATATCAACGCCAGTGGATAAAGGATGAGCGAGAAATGATCGCCAAGCGCGTGGACTCCGACGATCGAGATGATCGGGTTGTCACCCCGACTGATCAGGTACTCCGCCTGCTCGAACCAGCCGAAATCCAGGTATGCGGTCTGATAGAACCGGTTCTCGATCACAGCCGCCGCGAAGAGCAAGACGAAGAGCACCACGGCCACGACGGCGAGGAAAGCCACCGGAAGCTCGCCTTCGGCGCAGTCCTGGCTGGCGCGGGAGCCCAGGTCGGCGTCGGCGTCGTGGCGATCAAGCCAGGTGGCGCGTGGGGCGTCGGTCCGGCCTCGGGCCAGGCCCGCGTCTGCCGCCTGAAGCAGGGTCTCTCGCGACGGAGCCCGGCCAAGCGGCGTGAATCCCGATCGCGCCACGCGACGGGCCGAAAACTCGAGGGCGGCGATCAGCAACCCGCTCCCTATCAGGATGAGCCCGAGTGGACCGGGTCCGAGACCGGCAAGGGCCTGGTGCGAGAGATCTCGGACCCATGGCAGCAGAGCCTTGACTCCGGCGAGGTCCTCGGGAGGCGGCCCTGGCATCACCAGGCGGGACGATCCGAGGAGCCGGAGCACGACACCCAGCAGGACCAGGGATGTGAATGCCCACAGCCGGCGGGGCGCAATTCCCGATCGCGGATCGGGCCCCGTGACATCGAGGCTGGCCAGATCTCCGGCGGGGCCTCGGGTTCGTAGGATCCTGCGCACGAGTGCGAGTGGGCCCGCGACCGCGATGGTGAATGCCAGCAGGACAACGAGGATCGCGAAGTTCGTCAGAACCCAGGCCATGTCCTGGCCCTTGCCCCTGGCACCTCAGCTAGGTAAGTCATCAACACAAACCTTCTACCCGCCCGAAGGCCAAGGTGGCCAGGCGGGAGCCTACCTGCTACAATCTCGTGGCGATCGGTGGGCCGATCGTGGGGCCGGGGAATGCTGCCTCAGTGATGAACATACTTTCCCACTGGTTTCCGCTGGGCTGGAAGCACTACCTCGCAGGAGGCTTCACCATCGGGCTGGGAGTGACGTTGCTGTTCGTACTCACCGGCTTGGTCGGCGGCATCAGCACGACCTTCAGCGCGGTGTGGTCCTTTTTCACCCGCTTTCATTTTTTTCGGCAGGAGCGCTTCGTGGCCACTCGCAGCTGGCGGATGGCTTACGCGATGGGGCTGATCCTGGGCGCTGCGGTGTTCGTCGCGACCTTGGGTCACGGCCAGGTCGAGATCACCGGACTCCCGTGGTGGCAGCTGCTGGTCGGAGGCGTGATCGTCGGCTTCGGAACGCGCATGGCGAATGGTTGTACCTCGGGCCATGGCATCTGCGGGCTGGCTTCGCTGCAGATCCCCTCGCTGCTGGCCGTGCTGACCTTCCTCGCCACGGCCATCCTCACCGCGCACGCGGTCCACGCGCTGGGAGGGCTCTGAACGTGGCCGTACCTCCTGCGGCAGACCCAACGGAGCGCGTCCCCGCGGCTGTCATTCTGGCCTGCGCCGTGCTGGCGGGCGGATTCTTCGGCTTCGGACTGGCCTGGTCGACCATGGTGCGCCCGGAGATCGTCATCAGCTTCCTCATGTTGCACGACATGGGGCTGCTGCTGGTCCTGGGCGGCGCGGCCGGCGTCAGTCTGCTGGGGTATCAGCTCCTTCCGCGGCTGCTCCCGCGCCCCCTGTTCGGCCGTACCTTCACCAAGCATGCCTCGACCCTGGACTCACGCACCATCGTGGGATCGGCGATCTTCGGCATCGGTTGGGGCGTGTGCGGTGTGTGTCCAGGCCCGGCGATCGCCGGGCTGGGGGCGGGTAACTGGCCGCTGGCGATCGTGGTGGTGGGCATCCTGGCTGGAGCCTGGCTACAGGGGCGCTTTTTCGGCCAGCCATGACACACGAACCCACCTGCGAGCGTTTTCGAGACTCTTGGCGGAGCGACTCGCCGAAACGAGGCGCTGGAGCGGTTGCCTGCTGGCTCGGAAAGGAGGATCTTGGCAACATGGCTCTGCGCGGCGCCATCTTGGCCGCTTCGATCCTGGTGCCCGCTGGCCCGGCGCTGGCAGCACGGGATTGCAGGATCGAGGTCGGCGTGATGCCGATCGGCTTCGCGCCGATGGGTCCCACCGTGGCCGCGACCATGGAGCTGGCGGCACCGGGTCTACCGCTTGGCGTCGGTGCGGCCTGGCTGAGTTCCTACGCCCTGGAGTCGTACTGGATCCACTCCGCCGGCAGCCCGCTGGCTCCGCCCATGTGGGCCAGCGCCTGGGGCGAATACTTTCTCTGGAAGGGAAGGTCTTCTCACCTGGCGGGTCTCGCCGGTGCGAACTGGGCCGAAGGGTTCCTGCCGACATGCCCCGGTTGCCGCCCCGATTACCATGCCGGCGCGCTTTTCGGCCTGACCTACGAAAAGCGCTGGGATCCCCTGTTCATCAGGGTCTCTCCGACCGTCGTGATCCCATTTACGTATGGAAGCTGGACCCGAGGGCTCACGGACTCGATGATTCCCCCGCTCGAAATCGGCGTGACCTTCTGGGAGCGGCTGGACCTGGCGCTCCGGCTGTCCTTCGAGCCGGTGGGGATGGCTGTCCGGTTCTAGGGCTGTTTCGCCGGGTAGGGATAGGGCCCGAGACGCAGGCCAGCCCCGCCTTTTAAGCAGGTGCGGGCACCGGGACTCGAACCCGGACTACAGAGTTTTTAAGACTCTTGACTCTGCCGTTGGTCTATGCCCGCACGCCTTACGAGGGCGAGGCTTCGGCTTCGGGTGCGATCGGAGCCCCGTCCTGCGACCGTGGGGCGGCATCTTCGCCAAACCTCGAGGAGCGTGCCCGCGGTCCGTGCGGCCGACGCTTGATCTCTGGTGGCAAGGCAAGCTCGGCCTTGTGCTCCTCGAGATAGTCCGCGCCGTCGTCCGTGAGGAGGAAGCCTTCGGATCCTTGATCCTCGATCAGGCGGCGCTCCAGGAGCCACTTCATCGCAGCGTCGCCATCCTCCTCGAAGGTCCGGATGGCCAGGCGGTGCGCCGTGCGCTTGCCGATGATCCCGTTGGCCAGGGTCACCGACCGCAGGAAGCTCACGACATGCCGACGAGAGCCCTCCTCGTCGAAGCCCAAGCTCAACAAGGCAGTACGCACCGGATCCAGCGCCTTGAGGATGTCCCGGCGCTTGTTACCGTCGATGGATCCCCCGGCCAGGAGGTCGGCAGCTCGCCGGAGACCGGCTGACAGCTCGTCTAGATTCTGCAGTTCGATCAAAGAAAACCTGTCCTCGTCTGTGTCGAAAATCAGCGCGTGCCGCGGGTCGGGCCTGCCTGGGACGACGCTCGGCGATCCGGCGACCACATTCTGAGCGCGGCGATCGGAGA
The DNA here is from genome assembly GCA_021781555.1 of bacterium. Lineage (GTDB taxonomy): Bacteria > Cyanobacteriota > Sericytochromatia > S15B-MN24 > VGJW01 > JAJXWQ01. Next base: position 28,820 of record JAJXWQ010000037.1, on the reverse strand, counting down.
CATTCTACGTGTTGCCGTTGAATCGAGCAAATTGGCAACTCCGGCCTCCCGGCACCGAGGCTCGGGGCCCGTGCTATGCTCTTGCCAGAATGAGAAAGCCACGCACGGAGCAGGAACTCGAACAGATCGCCATCCGCGTGCTGCAGACCGGCAGCAAGATCTGCCCCGATTGTGGCCAGAGCACGCTCGTGGCTTCCTTCGACGAGCATTTCTGGCGGCTCCGCTGCGATCGCTGCGGGTTCCACCACGAGGACTACATGAGCGGGGCCTGAGGTCTCTTGGGGACGGCCCTTGCAAGGCCGCTAACAGAGGTTCGGCCGCCCGCAAGGGCGGCCGACTCGACAAGAAAGCCCTAGCTCTTGCCGTCGCGGTAGTCGATGTACTTCTGCGAGAAGCCCCCGATGGGATCGCCCAGCCCGTTGATCGGTCCCAGGGGCGGAGGTGGGGTCTCGGGCATGGTGTTGAGCCACTTCTCGTAGGAATCGGAGAACCCACCCACCGCCGCGCCAAGCTGCAGATCGTCCGGGGCGAGCGAGGAACTCTGCACCGGCCCGCCGCCGCTGTCCCGGAAAGCCTTGTAGGTAGCCGAGAAACCGTCCACCGGCGCACCCAGCTGGCCCACCGGGGCATTGTCGACGGAGGTCACCGGCCCGCCATCGCTATCCCGGAACGCCTTGTAGGCAGCCGAGAACCCGTCCACCGGCGCGCCTAGCTGGCCCACCGGCCCGACGGGCACGGGTGCCGCCTTGGGCATGCTGTTGAACCAGTTCATGTAGGTCTGCGAAAAGCCGCCGACCGGATCGCCAAGTCCCATACTCAGTCCCTCCATAAGCCTTATGGGCGGTCCACCATGGGTTCGGACGGGGATTAACACAATAAAAATCGAGATTTCATCGCCACAGGTCGATCGAACCTGGCGATCGTCCTTCTGGCCGGAACCGGTGCATCCCGGCTACCATGGATGGACCGCTCGCCGGGATGGCCGAGCGGGCGCCGATGGGAGGAACGAGTCGTGGAATACACGCACCTGGGTCGGACCGGGCTCCTGGTAAGTCGCCTGTGCCTCGGCACGATGAACTTCGGGCCGTTCACGCCTGAACCCGAGGCACACGCCCTGATGGACAAGGCGCTCGAGGACGGCATCAACTTCTTCGACACGGCAAACGTTTACGGGCGCAGGATTCCACCCATGCCGGGTCTGGAGCCCGGGCGCGTCGGGGCCACCGAGGAGATCCTCGGCCGCTGGTTCGCCAAGGGCAAGCAACGTCGGGAACGGGTGGTCCTGGCGACCAAGGTTTTCGGCTCGATGGAGGACTGGCCAAACTTTCGCGGGCTGTCGGCCCTCAACATCAAGCGCGCCTGCGAGGCGAGCCTCAAGCGGCTGCAGACCGATCATATCGACCTCTATCAGATGCACCACATCGATCGCGAGACTCCCTGGGAAGAGATCTGGCAGGCCATGGAGCAGCTCGTACAGGAGGGCAAGGTCCTGTACGTGGGCTCGTCGAACTTCGCGGGATGGCACATCGCCCGGGCCAGCGAATCTGCGCGGGCCCGGAACTTCCTGGGCCTCGTGTCCGAGCAGAGCCTCTACAACCTGACCGAGCGTACGCTCGAGCTCGAGGTCGTGCCCGCTTGCCAGGAGTACGGCCTTGGCCTGATGGTCTGGAGCCCGCTGGCTGGCGGCTTGCTGGGCGGGGTGCTGGCCAAAGAGCAAGAAGGTCGCAGGGCATCGCCCCGCATCCAGGGGGAGCTCAAGGCCGTGCGCCCCCAGATCGAGCGCTACGAGGCACTGTGTGCCGAGATCGGGGTCCCGCCAGCGGAGGTCGCTCTGGCCTGGCTCCTGGCGCAGCCTGTCGTCACGGCGCCGATCATCGGCCCGCGCACCACGGCACAGCTCAAGGACGCTCTCGATTCCCTCGATGTCCGGCTCGATGACGAGACGCTCCGGGCGCTCGACGAGATCTTCCCGGGCCCGGGCGGACCGGCTCCCGAAGCCTACGCCTGGTAGTGCGGCCGTCGTCGGGTCGCCGGGGAAGCCTACTTCCTGGCGATCTTGGCCCAGGTATCCTTCAACCCGACGGTCCGGTTGAAGACCGGGTGCGATCCGGTCGAGCCGGCGTCGGTGCAGAAGTAGCCCTGCCGCAGGAACTGGAAGCGGCTCCCGGGGACGGCGCCGGCAAGGCCGGGTTCGAGCTTGCAGCCGTCGAGAACCTCGAGCGATCCCGGATTGAGGACGGTCTTGAAGTCGTCGGCCGCACCGGGGTCAGGTACGCCGAAGAGATGGTCGTAAAGGCGAACCTCGGCATCGAGCGCGTGGGGAGCCGAGACCCAGTGGCTGGTGCCGAGGACCTTGCGGCCATCGGGCGTCGAGCCGCCGCGACTCTGCGGATCGTAGCTGCAGCGCAACTCCGTGACCCTCCCGGCGGCGTCCTTTACGACTTCGTCACAGCGGATGTAATACGCGTGCTTGAGCCGGATCTCCTTGCCGGGTGAGAGGCGGAAGTACTTGGGCGGAGGATTCTCGGCGAAATCGTCCTGTTCGATGAAGATCTCGCGGGAAAAAGGCACCTTGCGCGTGCCGGCCGCTGGATCCTCGGGGTTGTTCTCGGCTTCGAACTCCTCGACCTGCCCCTCCGGGTAATTGGTGATCACGACCTTGAGCGGGCGCAGGACTGCCATCACGCGCTGCGAGCGCGCGTTGAGATCTTCGCGTACGCAGTGTTCGAGGAGCGAAAAATCGACCACGCTGTTGGCCTTGGAGACGCCTATGAGCTCGCAAAACCGTCGGATGGACTGCGGTGTATAGCCGCGGCGGCGCATCCCCGATAGCGTGGGCATGCGGGGATCGTCCCAGCCCGAGACGATCCCTTCGCGCACCAGTTGCAACAACAGACGCTTGCTCATGACCGTATAGGTCAAGCCGAGCCGGGCGAACTCGACCTGCTGCGGGTGGCTCGGGGTCTTCAGAACATCGAGGTACCAGTCGTACAGGGGCCGATGATCCTCGAACTCGAGCGTGCAGATCGAGTGGGTGATCCCCTCGATCATGTCGGACAGGCTGTGGGCGAAGTCGTACATGGGGTAGATGCACCACTTGTCGCCCGTGCGGTGGTGCGAGGCCTTCTTGATGCGATAGATGGCCGGATCCCGCAGGTTGAAGTTGGGAGACGCCATATCGATCTTCGTCCGGAGGACGCAGGCGCCCTCATCGAACTCGCCCTTGCGCATGCGCTCGAAGAGGTCGAGATTCTCCGCGACCGAGCGATCGCGGAAGGGACTGGGCCGGCCGGGTTCGGTCGGTGTGCCACGGAACTCGCGAATCTGCTCGGGAGACAGGTCATCGACGTAGGCCAGGCCCGACTTGATGAGCTGCACGGCGAACTGGTGCAGCTGGTCGAAGTAATCCGAGGCAAAGTAACGATGTTCGCCCCAGTCGAAGCCCAGCCACCGCACGTCTTCCTGGATCGAATCGACGTACTCGACATCCTCCTTGGCGGGATTGGTGTCGTCGAACCGAAGGTGGCAACGGCCGCCATATTGCGCGGCGATGCCGAAGTTCAGCGTGATGCTCTTGGCGTGGCCGATGTGCAGGTAACCGTTGGGCTCGGGTGGGAACCGCGTCACCACGCTATGGTGCTTGCCGCTGGCCAGATCGCCCTCGACGATCTCGCGGATGAAGTCGGTGGGGACCGAGGGCGCAGTGGGGGAGGAACTCGTCCCTGACGTGCTCATTGCTGGTTCGACTTTCGCTGTGACTGGCTGAAACCCGATCATAGCATCGCTGACCGGGGCAAGCGGGCGGCCGCCGAGGGCTACTGGCCGGATCCCAAGGCCCGGAGGCCGGAACCGGCCCGCATTTTGCCACAAAAAATCAACCGAGAGCTTGCTACCCTCTCGGGCTACAAGCTCTCGGTACCCTTGTCTCCTATTACGGGGGGTGAGGCCTCGGTTCGAAGCTTTCGCCTCGATCGCCAAGTTCACCAGCTGTCGGATCTGGTCCTCGGCTACGCCGAGCTCGGATCCAAGAGCCTATCGGGATGGGACCATCGTATCCGGATCGCGGCGCGCATCAACGTCCAGGCCAGACAAATTTCAGGTCCGGTCTCCCCTGGCAGTAATCCCCGCTGGCAAACCATCCAGACCGCGCTAAATTTTTTTGCGGCTTGAACGGATCCCCCGGAGCAGTCGCTGCGCTGCGCAACCGGGCCCCGTTTGGCTCCTCGGGACCGAACCAGCCCAGCCGGGGGCACCCCGGGCTGTCGTCCGTCGCGGTCACGGAGCCGAGAGCGTCTGGAATCGCCCACCGAGCACCACGTTGAAGAAGAAGGCCGTGCGTACGGTCTCGGTCAGCCAGTTGTAGCGGGCGAAGAGCGTGCGTCCGTCCGGTAGGTCGAGGAGATACCAGAACTCCTGGTTCGTGACCCACAGCGGAGAGTAGGCGCGGACGGCGCTGTCTACCGCGTTGGCGTAGGGCATGGGGTCGATGAAGCCAGATTGCCGGAAGTAGAGGAAGAGGTGGCCACCCGAACGGAAGGCGATCGGGCTGCCGGCCGGGCACAGGGCCATCTCCTCGACCCGGCCGTCGCCGACCCGGTTGGCTGCCGTCGCCTGGTAAAGGGTGCCGGCGAGGATCCCGTAGAGGTACAGGCCGCCATCACCGGTGATGAACGCGACCTCTGTCGCCGCGCTGTCGATGTTGGCGTCCGCGATGCCGCCGTGCAGGGCTCCCACCGCCGCGATCTTCGGAAATCCGAAGACCTGGCCCTGCAGCCAGACGCCGGAGCTGGCATCCGTCGGCGGGGCCGCGGTAGGGAAGCTGGCAGGCTTGGCTGCAGGCGTCGCCGCAGGTGAAGTCCCCACCGAGCTGGACGTCCTCGCGCCTCCCGCCTTCGTTGCCCCGGCGACGCTCGGCGAGGGCGTGGCGATGGATCTGCTGGCCGCTAGCGCCGTATCGGCAGTCCTGGCGGCAGCCGTGATGCGGTCCAGCATGGCCGGCTGGTCGAACCGGACGAACAGGTAGGCGTTTGCCGGATTGTGGAAAACCATGACGCTGCCGCTTGCATTCCACACCGGGTCTGCCACGTCAGGGATCTGGTCGACGGCCTCGGGGGCTTCCTTGGCGTCCAGGGCCAGATCCCACGCGTAGATCTTGCCATCCTGGTCGAACATCAAGCGGCGAAAGTTGTCAAAGAAAGACGGATTTTCGACGTCGGGGCCTGCTGCGTAGACGGCGATCATGTCGCCCAGCCGGGGATCGTAGTAAAAGAGGTTGCTGCGGGGGCCTGCGTTGATCGGGATCTCGCCGATCGACAGCTCGGTATTCTCTTTGAAGAGGGGCGAAGGGGGCTGGCTGGGGCTCGCGCCAGGAGTTGCCACGGGCTCCGACACCGGCGGTTCGGATGCGGTCGGAGCGGGGGGGGTGCGCGCCAGCAGCGGAACCCTCGCGTGCATGCAGCCCACCAGGGGGAGGGCTGCGAATGCCACTTTCAGGCTCGACCAGCGTCTGGCCATGGGTTCCAGTGTGGCCGGCCGGCCTCGCCGCGTCAGCGTTCCTGGATTCCAAGCTTGCTGGTCCATCCGGGCCGAGGGGGCGGTCTCCCCCCAGCTCCACGAACCGATCGGCCAGGTGCAAATCGAGTCGCGAACGCATCCGGTCGGCAAGCCATCTTTTCGGCCGGCGTGCGTCGGCGAGGAGCGGCCGCTATCAGGCTTGCAGCGAAGCCGCCCGCCGCTGGCGAACCGTCTCGAACAGGCAGACCGCGGCAGCGGACGCGGCGTTGAGAGACTCGGCCCGGCCGGGCATGGGGATCTCGAGCTGGAGGTCGGCAAGGGCCAGGAGGTCCGGCGAAAGTCCCCGGGCCTCGTTGCCGATCCACCAGCACAAGGGGCCCGTGAGATCGGCATCGTAGAGCGCTTGCCCGGACCTCGGCACCGCCGCCGCCCACCGCATCCCGCCGGCCTGTGTGGCCCGGCGCAGGGCCACCAGATCGGTGAATGGCACGATGGGCAGATGGAGGGAGGATCCCATGGACGCCCGCGTGACTTTGGGGCCGAAGGCATCCGTGGTCCCGGGGCCCACCAGCACAGCACTGGCCCCGGCTGCGTCAGCCGTGCGGAGGATCGTGCCCAGGTTGCCGGGATCCTGCAGGCGATCGCACGCGACCCACAGCGACGTCGGCTGGATTTCCGGAAGGCCGGACGGTCGCGGTAGCCGCGCCAGTGCCAGCACGCCCTCGGGGGTTTCGAGGGCGCTCATCGCCGCCAGGACGTGGTCGGCGACCCGTACCGGGGCCGGAAGCACAGCCGCATCGGATCCCGCCGGTGACGTCGCGGGTGCGTCGGCGTCTTGCCAGCTGGCCGTGGCGTAGAGCGCCACGATCTCCCATCCCGAGCGCTGCGCCTCGGCGAGAAGCTTGGCCCCTTCCAGGATGAAGAGGCCATCCTCGCGCCGCTGCCTGGCCTCGTGCAGCCTGCGCACCCGCTTTACCTGCGGGTTATGGACGCTGGTTAGAACGATCGGCTGGTCCACGCGCAGATCTTATACTTTTTTCAGCTTGGACGGGTCTCTCTGCCCGACGCCTTCCCGGCGAAGGCTGCGATGGCGGCATCCCGGGTGTCGTAGAGATCGAGCAGGCGCGTGAAGCCCAGCAGGTCGAGGACTCGGTAGGCGTTCGGAGGGACGGCCGCGAGCTTGAGATCTCCCCCGCGCTCGCGAAACGCGCCCAGCGACCCGGTGAGCACGCCCAGGCCCGCACTGCTGATGTAACCCAGTTCCGCCAGGTCCAGGACGACCCGGAATGCCCCGCTCTCGAGCAGATCCGTGAGTGCGCGGTCGAGGTCCGGCGCGGTGTGCGCATCCAGGTGGCCGCTCACCCGGAGGATCGAGATGCCCCCCTCGAGGAGGATTTCCTGTGTGTAGGTCATGTTTTCTGCCTTCGCGGGCCGGATCTGCCGGGGCCCGCGCCGGGTGCGGGGCCGCCAACGGCGCCGGGATAGGTGCCGATCGCGGGCGTCACGGTCCGTCGGCGTCCCGATACTGTAACAGGCCCGTCGCCTCTTTGGAAAGCCCGTCAGATATAGCAAACAAGCGGCTTTCCAGGTTACCTGGCCTTGGCGCACGGGTAGTTAATCGGTATGCAGCGCCAGGCGGATCCGGTAGCCGACCGGCTCGAGAAAGGGTTGATGCCGCAGGTCGTCCTGGACGTCCGCAAGGCTCGGGGCCAGATCGCGTTGCCGCTCCTGGTGGGAGGCACGGTACTGGCGGTCGTCACCCTCCTCCTGGCGCTTTCGTGGTTCGGCAAGCCCTTCCCCGGCTTCTTGCTCGAGAAGAACATGACCGTGACCTCGGTCTACAGCGAGCAGTGGGCGGGCTTCCAGGCCGGGATCCAGGTCGGGGACGAGGTCCGCACGGTGGACGGGCAGCCGGTCGCCACGCCCGCGGCCTTCGCTGCCGCGGTTGGTCACCTGGCCCACGCAACCATCGTCCGTTACGGCATCGACCGCGAGGGCCGCCTGCTGTCGCTGCGGATCCCGCTCGAGAATTTCACGGCCGTGGATGTCTTCACGATGTTCGTGATGTGGTGGGTGCTGGGACTGGTGTTCCTCGGACTCGGAGCGATCGTGCAGGCATTGCGACCGCACGAAGCCGACTCCCGAGCCTTCCTGTGGTTCTGTGCGACCTTCGCGGTCTTCTCCCTGACCAATTTCGAGAGCGTCACGACGCACCTGTTCTCGTGGGTGAACATCCTGTCGCTCGCCTTCGTGGGGCCGACGGCCGGGTTGCTGGCCTTGCGCATGCCCGTGACACCAAGATGGGTCAGACGCTGGCCGGCTCTGGCGTCGCTTCCTCTGTGGCCCGGCGTGGCCCTGGCGGGCTTGACCCTGGTCTTTTACCGCCAGCCCGTTCTCTGGAAGCCCGTCTACCTCGCCGATACTCTGCTGGTCGGTCTCGGCCTGCTGGCCATTCCCGTGGCGGCTGCAGTGGCCTGCATCCATCCCCGCTCGTCGGCTTCCGAGCGCGCTCAGGGCACGATCGTGCTCGCCGGAGCCATCGCGGGCATCGTACCGACCCTGGTCGTGACCATGGCGGCCTTCGCCGACATCTCCATCCCGGGAAGCTCGTCGGCCTACCTGCTGACGCTCCTGTTCCCGTTCTCTCTGGCCTACGCCATCGTTCGCTGGCGGCTCTTCGACGTCGAGATCGCCGTCAAGCGGACGCTCGTGTATGCCCTCGTCACGGCGGCGCTGGGTACCTTCTACTTCGGCACGACGGCCGGCCTGCTGTCCCTTTGGGGCCAGCAGAATGCCCGCTGGGCCAACGTCCTGGCAACGGCGGCCGTGGCGCTCGCCTTCGCCCCTCTGCGCGACCGCACGAAGATCACGGTCGATCGGCTGTTCTTCCGCGAGGGCTACGATCTGGGGCGGGTGCTAGCTGATTTCGGTGAGCGTGCCCGCAAGACCCTCGATCCTTACGAGCTGTTTGCCGCTTACGCAGCAGCCATCGACGGCGCCCTTCACCCGCAGGCCATCGCCGTGTACCTGCAAGACGGCGGGGAGCTCCATCTCCGCCATGGCGAGCCGCCCGAGTTTCCGGCGCTGCGCGTGCCGATCGCCATGAAAGAGGATTCCGGGCTGGCCATGCTGGGTCCCCGCCGCTCGGACCAGCCCTACAAGCCGGAGGATCGGGAGCTGGTTGCCAGCTTGTCGAGCCAGCTCGCCCTGTGGCTCGAGAACTCGGCTCTGTTCGCACAGGTGGCCAGCCAGGAGCGAATCCGGCGCGAGCTCGAGATCGCCCGCGAGGTGCAGAGCGGATTCCTGCCGCAGCGCCTGCCGGAGGTGCCGGGCCTGGCGATCGCAGCCTGCACCCACCCCGCCCTCGAGGTCGGGGGAGACTTCTACGACGTGATCGACATCGGCGACGACCGCCTGGCGATCCTGGTCGGGGACGTGGCCGGCAAGGGCGTGCCTGCGGCCCTGTTGATGGCCATGACGGTGATGGTCTTCCGCTCGCTGGCCAAGGGCAACCGGTCGCCCGCGGCCGTGCTCGCCCAGGCCAACGAGCTGATCTGGCTCAACCGCCCCTCCCGCAAGATGTTCGTCACGGCCTTCTACAGCGTGCTCGATCGCATCTCCGGGTCGTTCACCTATGCCAACGCGGGCCAGCCGTTTCCCCTGACTCCCGGCGGGCCGCTGGTCGCCCGGGGCATGGCACTGGGCGTCGTCTCCGGATCGCAGTACGAGGAGCACCACCACCGGCTGGAGCCTGGCGAGGGGCTCATGATCTATTCGGACGGCGTCGAGGACGCCATGAACCCACGCGAGGAGCACTTCGGCAGCGAGCGGCTCAGCGAAGCGGTCGATCGGTGCTGGGAGCTTTCGCCTGACCGGGCGCACGCCGAGATCCTGCGTGTGATCTCGGAGTTCTCGGGCGGAGCCGAGCCCTTCGACGACCTGACCTTGCTCACCCTCAAGCGGCAGTAGGGCCGAGGATCGGCCCTCCTGGCGACATCTGGCCCGGCCAGGCGGCGCCAGGCAAAAAAACACACGACCCGCGCCAAGACGCTACCCGCTTGCGACCCGCTGCCGGCTGGCCGCGAGCGCCAGGCCCAGGGCCGCGCCGAAGTTGGGTGGCACTCCCGCGATCTCCTCGACATCGGCAATGCGCTTGACGCCCAGGGCCAAGAGAGCCGGTTCGGCCAGCAGGTGGGCGCCCCATCCCATCACGGCTGCCTCCCGGGGCGTCTCGCCGGATCCGATGACCCTCAAGAAGGACTCGCGCAGCGTGGCGATGGCCGCGCACCGAAGCTCGTCCGCAAGGTGCTGGACGTCGTCACCGAGTACCTCGGCGTCGAGTCCCACCGCCTGGGCAAGTTCGCGCCTTGCCGCTTCCGCGCCGAGAAGTTCGAGGGTCGCGACGGCCAGTCCCCGGGTCCCGGAAACGCTCGCGGGCCCGTCCGAAGGCGGGCCGCAACTGGCTCTTGCCGGGCCAGCCGCAGGCTCCGCAATGGCCCAGATGGAGCGCATCCGGGCCATCCGCGGAACCAGGGGGTAGCCGCAGGCACTCTTTGCCACATAGTCGAGGGGGGTGTCGAACGCGCCGATCCAGGTCAACCTGCCGTCGTGCAGCCGCTCGCGGCTATCTCGATCGGGATCGCTTTGATGCCCGGGGACCGCCGCGGCGGCCAGTCGCACCACCTCGGTCGAGGTAGAGCCGCAGTCGACGGCGATCTGCGCGTTGCTGAAGCCTTCGGCAACCGCACGGATGCCTACCGTGCGGCCCAGGACGAAGCGCAGGTAGCCTCCTGCGGCCGGTACGCGGTCGAGCGGGTAGAGGCCATCCGCTGCGGCCAGAAGGGCCCCGGGCAGGTGACGGTCGAGAACCCGCAGCACGGCGTCGTGTGCCTGACCGAAGGTCGGAAAGGCGAAATGACAGCTGGCCGCCACCGCGGTCGGGACCCTGGCGAGCGGGATCCCGACTTCCCGCTCGAAACGAGCCAGGGCCTCGCCGACGCCGACCGCCAGATCGCCCCGGCGATCGCCGCTCGAAACGAACGCCAGGGAGTACTGGCGCGCTCGTGTGCCGGCCGAACGGGTGAGGACACACTTGATCCAGGCATTCTCGATCTCGATGCCCAGCCCGGCGGAATCGCTCATGGCACCTCGACCCAGCACGCGGGATCCGGCGCCAGGTTCAGCCCCTCGGACCCGCCCCAGGCGGCCGCCCGACTGCCACCGCGGCACAGTTCCCGCAGGTCGCAGCGCTGGCACTTGCCGGTCGACTGCTCGCCTCGCATCCGCTCGAGCAGCGGATGGTGCCACATCCGAGCCAGGGGCTCGAAGCGGATGTTTCCCAGCGGGATCGGGAGTCGACGCGATACCAGACAGGTGCCGTCAGCATCGACCGCCAGGACATGAAAGGCCTCCTCGGGCCCCAGCCGATGCGGCGCTCCCAGAAGGAAGCTGCGATCGAAGGTGAAGTCGCGGATGTCGCCGATCACCCCGGCGACCCGCTCCCTGGCCAAGGCCTCGAGGACGGCGCGCCAGGAGGCGGCATCATGGGCAGGAAACCCCGACCCCGAGCCGATCGCAATGAGCCGCGCGAAGCTGACGATCGACACGTCCCAGTGCCGGGCCAGACGCATGAAGGCCACCGGATCCGCGTCGTTGCGATCGCGGATCAGTGTCACCTTGAGCTCGACCGTGATACCGGCCGCCTGGAATGCCGAGATGCCGCGCCGTGCCGGCTCCCACGTGTGCGGCCCCCGGACCGCCTCGTGGGTGACGCGATCCGCTCCATCCAGGCTGACCTGCGCTACCTCCAGCCCCCAGCCCGCCAGGGCCTCCGCCACGGCCGGGGTCGCCAGCGTCGCGCTCGTGTTCACGCGGGCGTGCAAACCCAGGGCGCGCGCCACGCGGATCGCCAGGCCCAGGTGAGGATGCAGCAGGGGCTCGCCCCCGGAGAAGACGACCGCACCGCGGTGGTCTTCGCGCTCGCAGAGTTCGGCGAACTGCTCGAGGACGCCGAAGATCTCCGCGGGCTTGAGCTCGTCACCGAAGGCTACGGACTGGTGGCGGTAGCAATGGCGGCAAGAGAGGTTGCAGGCATTGGTGAGCGCGAGCATGAGAACCAGGGGCTCGCGCTCGTCGGGGGGGCTCGCGCCCGCGGACCCGGACGTCCGATCCGTTGTCCTGCAACGGCCGGTCGCCAGGGTGTCAGGGTTCAGCAGCCGATGCCCCATCCACCGAGGACCGTGGCTCCCTGTCCCATCTTGCCGAGCTGGCGGATCAGGTGCAGGGCGGCCTCCAGGGCATCTTTGTCGCGTGGGGACAGCTTGATGTTCTCGCCCGCCAGGGCTCCGTCGAAATCCCCTTCCAGGCGTTGCTTGAGACTGTCGTCCGCTGCGATCCGGTCGACGAATTTGCGGATCTCCGAATTGATGAGCATGTCTAGATCCTCCGTGCACGAGGCTGGTCCGCGTGCTTACTACTGGGCTCCTACCCGAATAATCGGATAAAACAATCGAATAGCCAAGGGATACGGCCACTTGTTCAATATTCTGAGCGCGACCTGGCAAAGATCATGAAATATCCAAAGAATCAAGCGAGCGTTGCTCGGTACCTGCCAGCCAGTCGAGATATCGCGCACTAGGCCCATGTTCTGACGATGTATGTTCATACGACATACAACTTTGGAGAATTTGCCGCGAACTCGCCCATGATTGGCTTGATTTGAGGCCCTTATGTCGGGTATAGCTCCGGTAAACATAACCGAGCCCGCGCCCACGCAAGACGACAGCACGAGGAAAGATTTCCATGGCCAGAACGCTCAGATCCGGCGGGCTCGTGCTCGCGCTCTCGCTCGCTGCGTGCGCATCCCCCTACGCCCCTGGCGCCGATGGCGCCGGAACGACAGCTGCGGGCCTTGCTCGCGCGAACGGCGATCGCGGGGCTGCCCCGGAAACGCTGTCGGGTGGCGATCCGAGATCGAGTCAGTCCCTCGACAGCCGCGGCGGGTTGACGGTAGCGACGGCGAATCAGTTGCTGGTCGTCCTGAAGCCAGGGGTCGCCTTCGCATCGTTCGAGGCTCGAGTCCGGGCGGCTGGCGGGGAGGTCCGAGGCTTCGACCCGAGACTCGGTATCGCGTCGGTCGAAGACGCTTCGCCCTCGGCCGTCGCGGGAGAACCAGGGGTCGAGGAGGTCAGCCGCGATCCGATGCGGCCGCGCTTGCACATCCTGGCCGGTCGCGTGCAGGACGCGCCCCCGCCGGTACCGGTCGGGGACCAGCAGCCGTTCCAGAGCCTCGAGTGGGGATTGAACGTCGTCCAGGCTCCAGAGGCCTGGGCCACGGGAGACCAGGGTCAAGGCGTCACGGTGGCCGTGCTGGATACCGGAGTGGATGCCGACAACCCCAATCTGGCCCCCAACCTGGATCTGGCCGACTCGCGCTCCTTCGTGCCCGGCGAGGACCTGACCGACCTTAACGGCCATGGCAGCCACGTCGCCGGCATCATCGCAGCGGCGCGTAACGGAACCGGCGTCGCCGGCGTGGCGCCGCTGGCCAGGATCATGTCCGTCAAGGTCCTCGACAAGGATGCCTACGGCGATGACTTCGACATCCTCGAGGGCATCCGCTATGCGGCCGACCACCACGCCAACGTCATCAATCTCAGCCTCGAGGATCGCTTGCAGTGGGGCGATGGCAGTACCGGGGATGCCGAGATGGCCTACGAGCGTGCCATCCGCTATGCCACGATGAACGGCAGCCTCGTGGTGGCCGGAGTCGGCAACGATTCGGAGGAAGACCGGACTTCGGGGTGGGTGCACATCCCCGCCGACCTGCCTTTGGTCCTGGGAGCTGCGGCGGTCGGTCCGGTCGGCCAGAAGAACTTCGACGCCTTCGCCCGCTACAGCAACTGGGGCAGCCCCATGGTGCAGGTCGCCGCACCGGGTGGTGGGGTTGGCTGGAACGCGCAGACCGGGCCCGTCATCGTCGACCCCCGCGACCTGGTCTTCTCGACCTGGAGCACCCACGCGATCCCGCACGTGATCGACGGGATCACCCTGGGCCCGGCGCCCTGGTCCTACATGGCCGGCACGAGCATGGCCAGCGCTTTCACGTCCGGTGTCGCCGCGATCGCTATTGCCGCCCACGCCGAACCGCCCATGGCCATCGCCGAGCGCATCCGTCGCACCGCCATCGGGTCCGGTTACAACCCCTACACGGGAAGCGGCGTGGTCAACGCCCTGGGTGTCGCCACCAACTAACCAGACGGCCTTTGAACGGGTTTCTCGCCATACGATACCCCCCGACCCTATTGCAACTTGAACTCCCGTTCCCCTACATTTGGAGCTGGGGATACCCCTGCACAAATTTGAGGGAAAGGGCCATGCGCGTACTGGGTTTCGTAAGCCGGCACTTGACCGTTCTCATCCTTGCGGTGATGATCGCCGGCCTCCTCAATGCTGCCTTTCTGGGCGGCATACCCTTCAACATCGGCATCTGCGCCTCGGCCTCGTTCTTGATGATCTATCCGATGTTCATCAACTTGAAGGTCGAGGACGTGGCCGAGATTCGCAACTTCAAGCTGCCGGTCGCGACGAGCCTGGTCATCAACTTCCTGCTCTCGCCCCTCTATGCCTACATCCTGGCCAGGGTGTTCCTCCGGGAGCAGCCCTACATGGCCCTCGGCCTGATGCTGATCTCCGTGATCCCCACCAGCGGGATGACCGCGACATGGACCCAGCTTGGCAGGGGCAATCTGAAGACGGCCTTGTCGATCATCGCCATCAGTCTGCTCGTAGTGATCGTGGCCCTGCCGGTCGCATTGCCCGTCCTTGCCGGCGGCCACCTCGCGGCGAGCCCGCTGTTCATCCTCGAGCGCATTCTCTTCGTCATCGTGATCCCGTTGGTGCTCGGCGATATCACCCGGCGGGTCCTGGTGGCCAGAAAGGGGCTCGCGTACTACCAGGGCAAGAAGCCCATGTTTTCGGCATTGAGCTCGGTCGGGCTGCTCTTCGTGCTCTTTCTCATCATGTCCTTGAGCACCAACAAGATGCTTGTTTCCAACCCGCAGCTGGCGCTCTTCGGCCTGGTGCCGCTGGCGATCTACTACCTGGCGATGTTCGCGACGAGTTCCCTGCTCACCTGGCGAATGGATTATCCCGTCCGCATCGCCGTCATCTACGGAACCTCGGTTCGCTACCTGGCCCTGGCCCTCGGAATCGCGGTGCCGATCCTCGGCACCGGTCACGACAGCAGCATGGTGGTCTTCCAGGTGGCACTGGCCTTCTTCGTCCAGGTCCCGCTGTCGTCGCTTTACGCCCGCATGGCGCCCCGGTTGCTCGGCGCAGAACCGGCCGGCAAGCCCGCGGTCGCATAGACCTTTTGCAGCTTGAACGGGTCCCACTGCAGCTCGCGAGGAGCTCTTCGCCTGTCCTCAGGCCTTTTGCAGTTTGAACGGGGCCCTCTGCGCGGTCGCTTCGCTGCGCAACCGGGCCCCGTTTGACTCATCGGGCTCGATCCATTCAAACCGGGAGCACTCTAACCGACCCCGTAAGCTCTCCTCGCCAAGAAGAGGGTGTGAGCGGTGAGCGGGCCGTCGGAACGGTCCCCCGCCAGAGAGCTTCCTGAACAGAACCCTCCCTACCTATCTCTCACCCCGGAACCTTCATCGGTTCCGGGGCTCCCTCTTTTGCCTCTGGAGGTCGCGTTTCTTAAACGCCCCTTTCCCCTCTTTTGGCGAATGGTTAACCGAATTGGCGGTCCATCTGACGATAGATAATCATCGGAACTCAAACCCCGGCGCTGCTGGTAATCTCCCGAACCCTCCTCCTCCACTTCGCCCCGCCCTCCAAGGCGGGGTGAACCCTGTTGGTGCGCTCGCGGCGGCGGACGACTGCAGCGGCCCTCGCACGCTTCAGCCAGGGGCAAGGCACCCTGGCGGGTCAATAATGCAACGAAGCGCCCGATTGTGAGGACGGCGCCCGCCAAAAAAGAACCGCCCTAAAGCCTTGTTGAAGGCTCAGAGAGCGGTCTTGAGGTGCGGAAGGGGGGACTTGAACCCCCACACCTTTTGGGTACACGCTCCTGAAGCGTGCGCGTCTGCCGTTCCGCCACTTCCGCGGGAGGACGTTCATGCTAGCGGTCCCTTTCCCCGTCGTCAAGGAAAAGAGCGGTTTCGCCCGGAGCGGATCGGGCCCGAGGCTCTCAGGATGCCTTGGCCGCCGCAGGCCGGGAAACGAAGTCGCGGACCCCCTGGACGATGGCCGGCAAGGTATTGAGCGATACGTAGTCGACGAGCCAACCCGGGACGAAAGCCAGACCCGGATCCATCGCAGCCCGGTAGACCATCAAGGTCTCGTCCTGATGCCAAGGGAGGAGCTCCAGGCTGCCGTCGTAGCTGCGCACCGTCCCCCCCACCCGCTGCCACTGGAACCGCATGCGGTTGGGATCGAGGACGGTGTCGTTGAGCGTCCAGCGCTCGGGCAGCGGCCACGGGAAAGCCAAAAGGAAGTACCCGACAAGCGTGTTGCCATTTCTGGCTCGGACTTGAGAACGCTTGATTCCCGAGTAAATCTGGTAGTAATCGGCGAAATCCGTGACCACGCTCCAGACCTTGGCAGGCGGGGCGTCCACGACACCCTCGGCGAAAACATGGTGAACCGCTTCGGGTCCCGGCTCGATCCGCGAGAGCACCTGCCCGGAGTCGAGCGCCTGGACGTCCGAGGGCGTCAGCGTCATGGCGGCGACGAAAAGGAGCGGAAGCACGTGTCCATCATACCGAGCGGGCGAAGAGACCTCCAGCAAATGACGGACGGCGACAGAACTTTGACGGACGCGCAGGGCGCGAAGGGTCGCCCTGGGCCGCGAGTGTCGGGTCCAGATCCGCATGCGCCAGACGCCATCGGGCCTCGGGGGACATAGCGACCGCGCAGAGGGACCCGTTCGAGCTGAGAAAAATTCAATCCGCCCGGCGCGGCAGCCGCGACCTCAAAACAGCGTGGTGATGGCCGTATGTGCCCAGCTGACCAGCGACTGGGCGCCGGGGAAGATCGCGATCAGCGTGAGCGGCCCGATCCCGGCCCAGACGACCGCCAGGGCCGCGTAACCCGCCGCCAGCCCGGCGCCCCAGCGGGGCTGGGCTGCGACCGGCTGACCTTCGGGGGCGCGCATGGTCATCACCACGACCACCCTCAGGTAGTACCAGATGGATAGGATGCTGTTGAAGATGCCGATGAACGCGAGCGGCGTCTGGCCGGCGCGCATGGCCGCCGAGAAGAGCAGGTACTTGCCGAAGAACCCTGCCGTCGGAGGAAAGCCGATCAGGCTCAGCATGCAGACGACCATGGCCGTGGCAATCACCGGGTGGCGGCGGCCGATGCCAGCCCAGCTGTCGAGTGTGATCCTCTGCTCGCCCGGGCCAGACAGGTACGCCACACAGGCAAAGGCACCCAGATTGGTCAGGGCATACGCGGCCAGGTAATACAGGATGGCCGCCACGCCCCCGTGATGGGGACCGAACGCTGCTGCCAGGCCGATGAGCAGGTAGCCGGTGTGGGCGATGCTCGAGTAGGCCAGCATCCGCTTGATGTTGGTCTGGCGGAGGGCCGTGAAGTTGCCCACGAACATCGTCAAGACCGCGAACCACCACAGCACTCCGGTCCAGCTCACGCTGAGGCTGCTGAAACCCGCGAACAGGATCCGGAGGAAGAGCGCGAAGCTGGCGGCCTTGACGGCCGTCGCCATGAAGCCGGTGATCGGCGCCGCCGCGCCCTGGTAGACGTCCGGAGCCCACATGTGGAACGGAAACGAGGCGACCTTGAAGGCCAGGCCGGCCAGCAGCAGCATCAACCCGACGAGCAGGTAAAGGTGCTGCGCTCCGCCGGGGGCACTGGCGGAGATTCCGGCCAGCCGGGTCGTCCCGGTCGCTCCGTAACAGAATGCCACGCCGAAGAGGAAGATCGCCGAGCTGAACGCGCCGAGCAGCACGTACTTGAGGGCGCCCTCGTTGGCCAGGAGGTCGAATCGGCGCATCCCGACCAGTGCGTATACCGCCAGGCTCATGATCTCGAGGCCAAGGAACAGAACGATGAGATCGATGCCCGAGGCCAGCACGACCATTCCGCTGATGGCGAACAGGAGCAACGCGTAGAGCTCGCCGTGGTTCATGCGCTCCTGGCCGGCGTAGGGCTGGAGGGTGATGACCGTGACCAGGCCCGCGACCAGGACCAGGATGGTGAAGAACGCGGAGAACCAGTCGGCGGCCAGCAGGTGATGGAAGAATTCCTGCCGAAATGCGATCGTGCCTCCGGAAAGTCCAGCGGCGACCGACCCGTCGCCCAGCCACTGCCAGATGGCCGTCCCGATCGCAGCGGCCAGGATCGCAAGGGTGGTCCAGACAATCACGGGGTGGTTCGCGCTGCCCTCGGTCGGCCCTGCGACCGCTGCAGCGGGACCGAGGGCCGCTCGCGCCGGTGCTGGATCGCCGGCAGCGACGAGCTGCCGCTCCGCGCCGCGAGCGGCTCCGATCCGCACCGGGTCGCGCACCAGGAGCAGCACGAGCAGACCGCCCAGGGCGACGATGAAGAAAGGCAGGAGGGCGAGGTAATTCATCAACGCACCCTTGCCGTCTTGGCAATGACGGCGACGATCCGGGCGGCCCCGCCCCTGGAACCAGCGGCCACCGATGCGGCGCCAAGGGCCCGAGGCGAGGTATCGTCCGACTGAGCGGCAGAGCTCGGGACCTGCCAAAGGCCGGTACTGGCAACGATCGTGCCAGCGCGACCGCTGGTAGACGCCCCGGCCTGCGCCAGTGCGACCGCACCGGCGTCGACCCGCGCCATGAGCGCGTTCGTCGCAGGCTCGATGCGGTCGAGGATAGGCATCGGGTAGAGCCCCATCACGACCGTGAGCACCACCAGGGGTACCACCGCCAGGGCCTCACGGGGGCGCAGATCGGCGATCGGCGGGCCGCTCGGAACCGGGCCGAACATCAATCGCTGGACCAGCCACAGCATGTACGCGGCGCCGAGGATGACGCCCGTCGCGCCGAGGATTGCCCTCACGGGAGACTGCCCCCAGGCGCCGAGCAGGATCATGAACTCGCCGATGAAGCCATTGAGGCCCGGCAAGCCCACCGAAGCGAGCGCCACGATCCCGAAGCAGGTCGCCATGATCGGGGCCTGGTGCGCGAGGCCGCCAAAACGCGCGATCGCCCCCGTCCCGCGACGCTCCCAGAGCATGCCGACCAGCAAGAACAAGGCTCCCGTTGCGACTGCATGCGAGAGCATCTGGTAGACGCCGCCGGTCAGTCCGACCGAATCCAGGGCGAAGAGGCCGAGCGTGATCCAGCCCAGATGGCTGAAGCTCGAGTAGGCGATGACCTGCTTGGCATCCCCCTGCCCGAGGGCCAGGAAGGATCCGTAGACGATGCCGATGACCGCCAGCGCCGACCACCAGGCAGCCGAGATCGCGGCGACGTGCGGGAACAGCGGGATTGCGAACCGGATCAGGCCGTAGGTGCCGAGCTTGGCCATCACGCCACTCATCAGGAAAACCGCAGCCGTCGGAGCCTCGCCGTAGGCCCCCGGGAGCCACACGTGGAACGGGAAGAGCGGGATCTTGACAATGAAGGCGGCCATGAAGGCCAGGAAGAGCAAGGTGGCCTGGAGTGCCGTGAAGTGCAGGGCCAGGGCCGAGCCGTAGTCGAAGGGCCACCGGGCGCCGACGGCCGCCGCCTGTGCGCCCAGGTACAAGATGGCGCCCAGCATCGTCACCGACCCGACGAGCGTCATCAGGGCGAACTTTACCGTGGCCGCGATGCGCCGCGTGCCGCCCCACATGCCGACGAGGAAGAAGGCAGGCAGCAGCATGAGCTCCCAGAAGACGTAGAAGACCAACAGGTCCAGGGAGACCAGCGCGCCGATCATCGCGGCGGCAAAAAGGAGCAGGCCGTAATAGAAGGCCTTGCCAGGTAGCGGATAGGGAACCGGATCGCTACCGCCGGCCGCGCTGAAGGTGGCAGGGCGCTCCTTGGCATCCGGCACGGCGAGGATCGCGAGCACGAGCATGAGGGCCACGGCCAGGACCAGGAATCCGGAGATCCCGTCCACGCCGGCGTGCCATCGGAGGCCTAACCGGGGCAGCCAGTCCCAGCGGTCCTCGAACTGCCAGCCGGGAAGTGGCTGGAGATTGAAGGCCATGGCCGAGACGACGACCAGCTCCGCCAGGGAGACGACCAGAGCCCCGATCCGGGCGAGACCTGCCGGGAGGGCAAAGACCACCAGACCGGCCAGGGCCGGCCAGAACACGAGTGCGAACAGGAGATGGGGACTCATCTAGCGCCTTCCCGTCACGACCGCCACGACCAGCAAGGCCAGCGTGCCGAGGACCATGACAAAGCCGTAGGACCGGACCCGACCGGTCTCGATGAGCCGGACGACCCGGGCGCCACGGTCGTAGATCTCGGCGAAGGCGTCAGCCACAGCATCCAGGAAGGAGTCGAAGGCGGTCGAGAAGCCCTGAGCCAGCGCCAGCACCGGCCTCACCACGACGGCACCGTAGAGCTCGTCGACGTACCACTTGCGCCAGAAGAAGGTCCAGACTGCCCGCGTCCCGCGCCAGGGCGCGCCGAGCGTTGGCGCCGGCTCCCGGTAACGCAGCCAGGCCACGAGGATGCCCAGCAGGACCAACCCCGTCGTGATGCCCACCACCGCTCCGGCATGTGGCTCGGGAACCGGGGGCGCTCCCACCGGTCCGCCGAATACGGGCGCCAGGAAGGCCGAGAACCATTCCTGGCCGCCGAGTTCTGCCGGCCAGTTGAGGCCACCGACGACCACCGCCCCGATGGACAGGAAGCCGAGGGCGATGCTCATCGACCAGCCTGGCTTGTGGGCCGTTTCGGCAAGGTGCGGATCGCGCGCGTCCCCGGCGAAGACGAGCAGCAAGAGGCGGACCGAGTAAAACGCCGTGAGGAAGGCGGTCAGCCAGGCCAGCGCCAGTACGACGGGCATCTGGTGGTTGGCGACTGCCAGGATGATGGCGTCCTTGCTGACAAAGCCAGACAAGGGCACCAGGCCCGCGTTGGCCAGGGCAGCGATCGCGAATGCGATCGCCGTCCCCTTGAGCTGCGGGACTTTCCAGAGGCCGCCCATCCGCGAGAGCTCCTCTTCGCCGTGCAAGGCATGGATCACCGCGCCTGCCGACAGGAAGAACAGACCCTTGAAGAACGCATGGGTCACCAGGTGGAAGATCCCGTAGCCGTAGGAATTTGCCGCCAGCGCCATGAACATGTATCCGAGCTGGCTGATGGTGGACCAGGCGATGACGCGCTTGATGTTGGTCTGAGCGCAGGCCACCGTGGCCGCCATCAGCGCGGTGACGCCTCCGATGAGCCCCACGACGGGCAAAGCGTAGTGAGAGAGCTCGTAGATGACGTGCATCCGACTGACCATGTAGACGCCAGCTGTCACCATCGTGGCGGCGTGGATCAACGCCGACACCGGGGTGGGGCCGGCCATGGCATCGGGGAGCCAGACGTGGAGCGGGATCTGCGCCGACTTGCCCACCGCCCCGACAAACAGCAAGAGGGCGATCGCCGTGGCCGTCGGCCCGGACAGGACGGAGACGACGCCCGGCAGCTTGAGCAGGTCGAAAGTGGGGCCGCCGGTCGGCACCAGGGACCACCAGAGCAAGAACATGCCGAGCAGGAAACCGAAATCGCCGACGCGGTTGACCACGAAGGCCTTGAGACCTGCCGTCGCCTTGACGCTGTCCTCGAACCAGAAGCCGATCAGGAGGTACGAGCAGACCCCCACGCCTTCCCAGCCGACGAACATCAAGACCAGGTCGCGGGCCATCACCAGGACCAGCATCGCGGCCAGGAAGAGATTGAGGTAGGCGAAATAGCGCGCGTAGCCCGCGTCCTCGGCCATGTAGCCGATCGAGTAGAGGTGGATGAAGGATCCGACCGTCGTCACGACCAGCACCATGACGATCGACAGCGGGTCCAGCATGAACGACCAGTGGACGTCGAGCCCCCCCGCGCTGAACCATGGCCCGAGATCGACCGTCATCAGGCGGCTGCCGGCAGGCTGGAGCATCTGGGCGAAGAAAGCCCAGCCGATCGCCGCACTGGCAAAGGGCAGTAGCACGCCGATGAGCGACACCACCGACCGGATTGCGGGATGGGGGCCGCCAAGGGTCGGTCCGTGCGTCGAGCCGTCTGCGGCGCCGGCGGTAGCCGCCGGGACTCGACGCCGGGCCATTGCGACGGACAAGGCGATGGCGCCGTTCAGCACCGCGCCGAGGAGCGGCAACAAGAAAATGGCGAGCAGCCAGGACTGCGACACGCGGCTACTCCCTCATCTGGCCGAAGACGTCCACGTCGAGCGTCTCCTTGTTGCGGAACAGCAAGACCACGAGAGCCAGGGCGACCGCGGCTTCGGCGGCTGCGACGGCGATGACCAGGAGCACGATGATCTGCCCACCGTACTGCCCCCACTGGCGAGAAAAAGTCACGAACGCCAGGTTGACCGCGTTGAGCATGAGCTCGATGCTCATCAGCACGGTGAAAAGGTTGCGTCTGGCGACAAAGCCGGCCGCGCCGATGAAGAAGAGCGCAGCTGAAACCATCAGATAGCCCGCAGCCGGGATCATCCCTCGAGCCTCCGCTTGGCCAGGGCGACCGAACCCACCATCGCAACCGTAAGGAGCAAGCTCACGAGTTCGAAGGGTAGGCTCCAGGCACCGAAGAGATGGAGGCCGATGGCGGAAAGGTTGCCGAATCGCGTCGCGACCGCGGGAAGCGGAGCCGGAACGACCTGCCAGATCGCCCATGCCATCGCTCCGAAGGGCAGTGCGGCGACGACCAGGGCAAAGAGCGTTCGTGGCACCGCATCCTTTTCGTACTCGAGGTCCTCGGCCCTGACGTTGAGCAGCATGATCACGAACACGATGAGCGCCAGGATCGCGCCGGCATACACGAGAATCTGCAGGATCGCCACGATCGGCGCGGTCAGCAACGCATAGAGACCCGCCAGGGCGATCATCGCCACGATGAGCGAGAGCGCGGACCCCAAGGGGTGGCGACGCAGGACGGTCGATATGGCTGCCACGACCGCGATCGCCGAGAGGATTGCAAAGAGGACTGCGTGAACCATGCTTCGTCTTGTGCCGCAGAGGTTGCCCGAGGCTCCCCGGACCTACCGGACTATCTTACAATGTCGGGGCCGATCCCGCGTGCAATCCGCCTGCCGTAGCCCTTTGAGTTTGAACGGGCTCCTGTCCGCCGTCGCCGCGCTCCACGACCGGGCCCCGTGCGACGCTCGAGGCTCGATCCGAGCCAGGCGAAACCACTCTGGATGGTGTCCCTACGCGGTTTGGACGATCGGGTGCCACGATCGGTCGGGCCGAGGCAAGGGACGCGGGCCGAGGCGGACGTGCACCGCCGCAGCGCAGGTACTCGTTGCCACAGGCGGTCGTGGACGCCAGGGGTCGAGGGTGCTAGGCTGCCGCAATGCAACGAACCGGCCGGCTTCCAGGCGGCCTTCCGCCCGTGTCGGTTGCCATGGCAACGTACAACGGCGAGCGATTCCTCGCAGAGCAGCTCGCGAGCCTGGCCGGGCAGACGCACCTCCCGCACGAGCTGGTCGTCTGCGACGACGGCTCGACCGACCGTACTGCGGACGTCGTAGCGGCCTTTGCCAGGTCGGCGCCCTTCGCCGTGCGCTTCGTGCGGAACGAGACGCGGCTGGGCTACGCCGAGAATTTCTTGAAGGCTGCAGGCCTTTGCCAGAGCGGGGCGATCGCGTTCTGCGATCAGGACGACCTCTGGCTCCCGCGCAAGCTCGAGGTCTGCGCGCGGCGGCTTGCAGAACCCGGGGTGCTGGCCGTCGTCCACGACGCCAGGATCGTGAACGCGGAGCTTGACCCGACCGGGAGGTTCCTGCGCACCGGTCGCAAGCCGTGGGTGCGCCGGGCCCGGTTCCCGGATACCGGCACCCAGTGGGGACAGGGCGCGCAGGGGTTCCGGATCGTCTTCTGGCGGGAGCTTCTCCCGGCCAAGGACCTCGGCCGGCCACCCGATGCCAACGCTCCGGACCAGCCGATGACGCACGACGAATGGGTGCACTGGCGCGCTCTCTGGCTGGGAACGGTGGTCTTCGTTCGCGAGCCCCTGGCCCTCTATCGCCAGCACGAAGCGAACGTGGCCGGTGCACCGCGGACGCTGACGGTAGCCCGGTTGGCCCGGCAGGTTCTGGCCTCGGATTACCGCCAGCAGGCGGAGCTGGCCCGTCGCTACGTCGACTACCTTGCGGGCCCTGGCGGCGGGTTTCCTGCGGCCATGACCGCGGTTCGCTTCTACCGGGAACTGGCCCGCATGCTCGACCTCAGGGCGGATGTCTACGAGGCGATGGCTGCCGGTCAGTCGCGCTGGCGGGCGAGCACCCGATTCCTCGGCCT
Organism: bacterium; assembly: GCA_021781555.1. GTDB lineage: Bacteria > Cyanobacteriota > Sericytochromatia > S15B-MN24 > VGJW01 > JAJXWQ01. Next base: position 4,855 of record JAJXWQ010000037.1, on the reverse strand, counting down.
GGCCCTTCGCGGCGCATACCTGAGCGCGTCGCGCCCGCGCTTTGGCCCCGTGGCGCTGGCCAAGGACCTGATGTTCGCCCTTGTGGGGCAAGGGGCGATCGAGCGGACCGCGCACGGGGAGGCTTTGCCGCAGGATCCGAGCATCCGGAGCTGAGGGCAGCTGCGCAGGCGGTCCCGGGCACTCACTCTAGCGGGGTTCGGCCCACTGGGACAAGGTGGCCAGGAGCTGCTCCTTGTGGGCCACGAAGTCGGACCGGTTGAACTCGGCGAAGGTGTAGACACCCGAGTCCATCCGGATGGCATCGACCGGGCAGGCCTCGACGCAATAGCCACAGAAGACGCACTTGAGCAGATCGATGTCGAACTGCACCGGAAACTTCTCGATGGTCGGATCCGGGTGCTCGCCGGCCTCGATGTTGATGCAGCGAGCCGGGCACACCGTCGCGCACATCATGCAGGCGGTACACTTGGGCGATCCGTCCGGGCGCGGCACCAGTCGGTGCTTGCCGCGGTAGCCCGGAGGCATGACCTTCTTCTCCTCGGGGTAGTTGGTCGTCTGCACGGCACGCGGAGCGCGCAGGTTGGTAACCGCGTGCCGCACCGTGACGGCCAGGCCCTGGACGACATTCCAGAGGTAAAACGACTCGACGCCGCGGTCGCCCTGGACTCGCTCAACCTTGAGGCTCACTCGATACTCCCTCGCTGTGCTCGGGCAGTGGTTCGAGAGCCGCGCGCTGCTTCTCGCGAGCTCTCTCGGCTACGGGCCAAGGCCGCTTCGTAGCACTGCGCCTCGGGTTGCGTCCAAAGGCGAGCGCCTGGAGTGCATGGGAAACTCATTCGTCCGCCCCGCTATGAGCCACTCTGCGAGCTGCGTAGCCTGGCCTGCGGCGCGTGTCGCGACGCCAGGTACCAGACCACGATGATGGCCGCGGCCACTCCCAGGGCCACCCATGAAAGCACGCCCATCGGCATCGCGATCGCCGCAGTGACCAGCAAGTTGAGCAACGCGACGGGCAAGAGGCCTTTCCATCCGAGGTTCATGAGCTGATCGTAGCGGAACCGCGGCAAGGTCCAGCGCACCCAGACGAAGATCCAGCAGAAGATCAGGAGCTTGATCACGAAGGCCGAGAGCTGCGCCACCAGAGCGAAAACGGGCGGTACCCAGAGCGGCAGGCTGGCACGATCCACGAAGGTCAGGCCCGCCAGCCCGAGGCACACGATCACCCCGGCAACGGCCCCTGTGGCAAGGATCCGCGGCTCTTTGGCTCGCCAGTCGTCACGCTCCCGGTAGAAGCGATACCAGCCCCAGAGCCAGTGGCCTGCGCCGGCCAGGCCGAGAGCGCCGACCAAGAGCATGGCGGGCAGCCCGATGCCGGCACCCGCGACGAGCGCGGCGGTGGGCACCCAGGGGATCTGCCAGCCCCCGAAGAACAGCGTGATGGCGACGGCTCCGCTGGTCACGAGCGCCATGTACTCCGCCATGAAGAACAGTCCGAACCGCATTCCGCTGTACTCGGTGTGGTAGCCGGCGACGAGCTCGGCTTCGCCCTCGGCGAGATCGAAGGGAACGCGGTTGATCTCGGCGAACGCCGCGACCAGGAAGAGGATGCAGGCCACGGGCTGGACGACGAAACCCCACTGGGGCAGCCAGCCGAACAGCAGGTGGCCCTGGTCACGGACGATGTCGTTGGGCTGGACCGTACCGAAGACCAGGATCGTCCCGATGACGGCCAGAGCCATGCTGATCTCGTAGCTGATGAGCTGCGCCGAGCTGCGCAGGCCGCCAAGGAGCGAGTACTTGCTGGCCGAGGCCCAGCCGGCGAACACGACTCCGTAGACCGCCAGGCTGGTGATGGCGAAGAACCACAGCAGCCCGCCCGGGATGCGAAGGACGGAAAGCGGGGTCGAGAAGTGGCCGATGGCGAGATCGTCGGCCAGCGGGATGATGGCGAAGGTCATGAGCGGCACCATGGCCGCGATCATCGGTGCCAGGCGGTAGTAGGTACCGTAAACCTCGGTCGGGATGATGTCTTCTTTGGTGAGCAACTTGACGACGTCCGCCAGGACATGGGCCATGCCGGCCAGGCGGAAGGTCCCGAAGAGCGCGGCGCGATTGGGGCCGGGTCGGTCCTGCATGAAGGCCGCGCCCTTGCGTTCCAGCCACACCGTGAAGGGTACGAAGCTCAGGAGGACGATGAGGGCGAGGACCGCGCGGGCGATCACCGCGACATAGCCGATCGCGCTCAACGAGGCAGCCCTCCGATGGTTCCGGCGCCGGTGCCGAAGGTATCCGGCTCGCTCACGGCGCAGGCCGCTCCGGTGGCAGTTGGCAGGCCTTCGAGCGGAATGTCCGCGAAGGTCACCGCAGTGATCCCCAGCTCCGACCCGAGCTCCCGCCAGACCTCCTCGAGGTCGGCGGGCACGGGCTTGCCCAGACGAGCCGCCAGGAGGCCCAGGAGCTCGCGAGCCCCCAGTGCGTCGCCGGGCGGATCGAAGGCCGGAACGCCCTTCTGCACGCGGCCGTCGCAGTTGGCCCAGGTGGCGAAACGCTCGGCCGCAACGGCCAGGGGAAGGGCGACGGCAGCCTGCGTGGCCGTCTCGGTTTCGTGGGTAGACAAGGCGATGAGCGCGGGCCCCCGGGTCGGTGCCAGGGCGCCGGCCGCGTCCTGGCCACCGCTGGCCAGATCGGACGGGAGATCGACGTCGAGGGCGATCAGCGCATCGAGCCCCGGCGCGGCGGCCCGGAAGGCCGCCTCGGCGGTCGAGATGCCGAGCAACTCGAAGCCCTTGCGATCGGGGGCGAGATCGGACTTCATCAGCCACTCGTCCGCCTTGCCCGGGGCCAGCCAGGACAGACCCCAGAGCGGTGCCTCGAATTCCCGTCCGAGCGCCCGGGCCATCCACAGGTCCTCGAGCGAGGCGTGGGGGCCGACGACGATGCCGAACTTCTTGCCTCGGAGCAGCGCCAGTGCCGTGTCCACGGCCTTCTGCCACGGAGCCGGATCTCCCGCCACCCTGGCGCGCTTGAGCCGCCCGTCGTTGATCGCCTTGTAGGACAGGCGACCGCGATCGCACATCCACCACTGGTTGACGTGAGGATTGTAGCGCGGACGGTACCGGTGGACGACCGCCAGGTCCTGATCGACGAGAACGTTGCAGCCCTTGGAGCAGCCGGTGCAGATGGAGGGGGTGGTCTTGAGGAACCAGACCCGCTTCTTGAAGCGGAAATCCCGGCTCGTGAGCGCGCCGACAGGACACAGGTCCACGACGTTGCCCGAGTAGTCGTTGTCCAGCTCCACCCCGGGGAAGATCTCGATGCGACATTTGTCGCCACGGCCGGCGATCGTGAGCTCGCCCGTCTTTGTCACGGTGTTGACAAATCGCACACAGCGCGAGCAGAGGATGCAGCGCTCCTGATCCAGCATGACCATCGGGCCGATGGGAACCGCCTTGCGCTTCTCGACCTTGGGCACCTTGGAGCGATGGTCGTACTTGCCGACCGTCATGTAGTAGTCCTGAAGTCCACATTCGCCCGCCTGATCGCAGACCACGCAATCGGTCGGGTGGTTGAGGAGCTCGAACTCCATCACCCCCGCTCGCGCCTGGCGAACCTGCTCGGTATCCTGGCGCACCACGGCTGCCGGGATCTCGTTGCCGTCCTTGTCGACCTTCTTGCGCAAGACGGTGTTGCACGCCACCTGCAGGCCGCGAGCGCCCTCGACCTCGACCAGGCACATGCGGCAGTTGCCGTCGATCGGCAATCCCGAGTGGAAGCAATAGTGCGGGATGTGGATGCCGATACGCGCCGCCGCCTGGATGACGTTCTCGCCATCCGGGACCTCGAAGGTATGACCGTCGATCGTGACCAGGGCCATCAAGAGACTCCCACAGGAAGACGCGCCTCGTGCCGCTGGGGACAACCTTGCCGGCGCACGTGCTCATCGAACTCGGACTGGAACTTGGCAAGGTAGCTCGTCGTGGGCATCGTAGCCGCCGCCGCGAGCGGGCAAACGGTGCGATTCTCCATGTTGACGCAAACTTCCTTGATCGTCTGGAGATCCTTCTCGGCCCCTTGACCATCCTCCAGCCGGGCGATGATCTGGGAGAGCCAGTCGGTGCCTTCGCGGCAGGGCGTGCACTGCCCGCACGACTCATGCGCGTAGAAGTGCGTCAACACCTTGAGAAGCCGCACCATGCACTGCGTCTCGTCGATGAACATCATGCCGCCCGAGCCGAACATCGTCTTGAGCCGGGCCATGTCCTCGTACGTGAGCTTGGCGCCGAGCGCCTCCTCGGCCGTGAGGATGGGGGTGCTCGAGCCGCCCGGGATGACGGCCTTGAGCTTGTTGCCGTTGCGGATCCCGCCGCACTTCTCGAGCAGATCCGAGACCGGCGTACCGAGCTCGACCTCGTAGACGCCCGGCTTGTTGACGTGTCCAGAGACGCACATCAAGCGCGTTCCGCGGGAATCCGCCTTGGGAGGCTTCCCCGGCTCGTCGGCCGGGACCAGAATGCCCATCTTGGCGTACTCGGCCGCCCCGTGCGCCAGGATCCACGGCACGGTCGCGATGGTCTCGACGTTGTTGACGCAGGTGGGGCAATCCCACGCGCCGTTGGTCGCGGGGAACGGCGGCTTGAGCCTGGGGTAGCCGCGCTTGCCCTCGAGGCTGTTGATGAGGGCCGTCTCCTCGCCGCAGATGTAGGCCCCGGCACCTCGGTGCAGCGTGAACTCGAGATCGTAGCCGCTGCCGAAGAGATCCTTGCCGAAGTACCCGTGCTGGTAAGCCTCGGCGATCGCCTGCCCGAGCCGCTCGGCTTGGGTTGCGAATTCGCCTCGGATGTAAATGTAGGCGTG
>JAJXWQ010000128.1 GCA_021781555.1 bacterium | reverse complement strand
GTTGCCTAAGCGCGTCGTTTCGTAAGTCATCGCCGACAGAACCCCCACCAGGCGCATCCCCATCATCAACGGGACGGCGATCGCGCTCATGACTCCGCTCTCACGGACCCAGGCCGGGACCGTGAAGCGATCCTCGCCCTGGTAGTCCACCGAGGACGCGGCGATCTTGCGGTATGCGACGTAACCCTCGAGGCCGTCGTCGTGGCCCAAGGTGATGCGGTCGTTCCAGGGGACGAGGACCCGCCCGCAGCTCGCTGCGTACCGCAGGTGCTTCTCGTCGTCGGCGATCCAGAGCGCGGCGGCGTCCGCACCAATGAGCCGCTTGGCCGCCTCGACCGTGCCCGGCAGGACCTCTTCGGGGGTATTGCAGGCGTTGAGCTGCTTGACCAGATCCGCGAGCTCGCCGAACTGCCGAACCTGACTCTCGAGCACGTCGTGGCGGCCCAGGATCTCCTGCAGGGATCCGGTCAGCTCCCGCAGCGTGGCCGTATTGACATCCGCCGGGGCGACGACCCTCCCTACCGGGCGATCGCCGATCTTGACCACGACCTCCTGCTCGGCGGGCAGCGGCGGGGCCGGAAGGGCAGCCTCGCCGTGGGCCACGTTGCGGTCCTCGGCATCGACCAGCCGCAGCGGGATATTGTAAAGCCGGCTGAAACTCTCGAGCAGCCCGGCGACGGTCACCAGCTCGCCGCACGCGTGGTGCCCGGGAACCTCGCCTTCGGGATAGTACTCCCCGGGAGCGGGAACGACCGGACCGGTCTTCGGCGTCAGGGCGCCGATGCCGTCTTTCTCGGCCAGGCCCAGGATCACGTCGACGACCTCGGGATCGAACTGCTTGGCGCTCATGAGCTGGATCTCGCGGAGGATGTCCTCGGGAGCGCGCCGCCGCCGGTACACCCGGTGATTGTTCATCACGTCGTAGGCATCGGCCATGGCGAGGATCCGCCCGCCCAGGGGGATCTGGACTCCGGAGAGGCAGCCCGGATAGCCGTTGCCGTCCCAGCGCTCGTGGTGATGCTTCACGGCCGGGATGAGGTGCTGCATGCCGCGGACGGGCTGCAGGATCTGGGCGCTCTTGACCGGGTGCTGCATCATGAGCTGGCGTTCGGCCCGGTTGAGCGAACCAGGCTTGTGCAGCACCGAGTCGGCGATGCCGATCTTGCCGATATCGTGGAGCAGCCCTGCGATGTAGAGATCCTCGCACTGTTCGGCGCTCATTCCCATCGTGGAACCGATGTGACGCGCGAGTTCGCCGACGTTCGAGCTGTGGTTGTGGGTGTAGCTATCCCGGGCGTCGAGGGCCTGTGTCAGCGTGAACACCAGATCCATCGAAAGCGCCTTGTTCTTGGCGAAGAGCTGCTTGTTGCGAATCGCGGCGGCCGCTTGGGCGCAGACGGTGGTGAGCAGGTGGATCGCTTCGGTCCCGAAGCGCTTGTCTTCCCGGTTGGCGATGCAGGCCACGCCCAGCACGCGGTTGAACATCTTGATCGGAGCGGCGACCAGATGCCTGAATCCCAGGGTTTCGAGCGTCTGGCGGCGTCGTACGGTGACCCGGAGATCTTCGACCGGCGCCGAGGTCGCGACGACCTCGCCCGTCATGAAGGCCCGGGCCAGCGCGCCCCCTTCGTCGAGCGAGAACGGCATGCGATCCAGCAGCGCCCTCGTGTCGTCTCCGGCAACCATGGCCATGATCTCGAGGGAGCGAACCCTGGCAGCCGCGGCCGGATCGGTGCCGTCCGGCGTGATCGGCTCCGCGTCGTCCGGGGGGAGCAGGACGGCGACGAAGTCTGCCGTCAGGAGCTCGGCGATTTCGAGCACCACCGTGCGGAGAACCCCGTTGAGGTCGGTTTCGGCGGTCGCATGGCTCGCGATCCGGAAGAGGCCCTCGAGTTCGTCTTTGAGCTTTCGGATCTCGTATTGCTGGTAGGCCCACTCCTGCGTCGTCTCCCGCATGACGGCGTCGAGGATGAGGTTGACCGCCTCGTAGAGAGCCAGGGCCTCGGCGGCGGAAATCTCGGCGTTGACCAGGTACTGGCGGACCGACCACTGGAGGGTCGACACCGACACGTGGAACTGATCGATGGCCAGCTGCTCGCGCATGTTGGACAAGGCGTGCTGGAACTTGGCGACCGCAGGCGTGGAGAGAAAGGCTCCGTCGAGGGCCGTCGAGCTGACGGCCACCTGCTCGAAGACGGCCTCGAGGAACAGGTACGCGACGTCGAGGCGGGTGCCCTGACCCAGGAGCAGCCCGAGCTCGCCCGAGCGCTCGAGGATCTCGCCCCAGGTATCCGCGATGACCTGGACCCCGCCCTTGATGAGGCGATCCCGCGTGGCGAGATTTACCGCTCGTGGCGGCTTTGCCAAGAAGATGTCTCCATGATCGCGCGCTCGCCCGGTATGCGATCGTGCTGCCGAAATCCCCAATGTTCCGAGGATAGCAAGGAGTTAATCAGAAGATCAAGTGAAGTTTCACCTACCGACGCTTGGCGCCAGCGGCCCTTCTGGCCGTCGGCGGCCGCGTGGGAATCCTTCCATCCAGGACCGGTGACAGGGGGCGCTCGGGATCATGGGGAGGTGCGGTACAGCGAGCGGTAGGTCCAGTAGTAGCCGTAGACCTTCTTGACGTAGTGCCGGGTTTCGAAGAACGGAATGCGCTCGATGAAGGATTCAGGATCGTTGCCGTAGTTCTGCTGCCACCGTTTGACCGCCGCGACGCCCGCGTTGTAGGCAGCTGCCTCGAGGACGCCTTGGTGGTCGAACTGGCGCCCGGTGTACGCAAGGTACCAGGCGCCGCATCTGAGATTCCAGGCCGGATCGTAGAGCGAGCCCGTGCCCCCGAGCTGACGACCTACCCAGTTCGCCGTGAAAGGCATCAGCTGGGCCAGTCCGATCGCCCCCACCCAGGAGCGACTCTGCGGGTCGAAGAAGCTTTCCTGCTTGACCAGGGCGGCCAGGAAGAGCGGGTCGAGGCCCTCGGCGTGCGCGGCGGGTTCGAGATCCGACCAGAATCCGAGCGGGCTCTCGGCGAGCGGGGAGTAGGCCGCGCCAGTCCGGTTGGCCTGTTCTGCCCAGCGGATGGCATCCACATAGTCCGCGTCGGCGGCAGCGACGAGCATGCGCGCGCGCCCCGGGGGAAGGCGATCGGCGGATACCAACCCGAGGTAGGCGAGCGTCCGGAGGGAACGCGGCCACCGGCGGGCCTCTGCCGATCTCGCGACGATCCCGAGTTGGCGGCGGTCGGCTCCGGGCAGCAAGCTGCCCAGGGCGAAGGGCCGGACCCGCACGGGACCGTCCGTCACGGCGAACCCCGGATCGGGAGCCCTGCCGGTCAGGGCGTTGGCACGCATCCGCGCCCGCCATCCGTAGTACCAGGATGCCGGATCGCGAAAAGCCCGCTTCTCGGTCAGACGATAGCAGCGCAGCGCGCTCGTGGTCTCGCCCGCGTCCTGGTCCAGCCTTCCCAGCCAGAATTCCGCGGCCACCCCGAGTAGCCCATGGTCGCTTTCGAGGCGTGCCGCCCACCTGTGCGCCGCGAGCATGTGCCCGGCCCCGAAGGCCCGCCAGAGCGACCGCCAAATGGCGTCGTGAGCCGCGCTCGAGTTCGGAAAGGCCTGGATGACCTGGCGATCGACCGCAGCGGCCGCCGAGTCGTCATCGAGTTCGAGGTAGACCCGGGTCAAGGCCTTGAACGCGTCTTCGCCAATCTCGCCCGGATCCGTGGCGGCAGCCCGCAGGGGCGCAATGGCGCCGCTCCAGTTGCGGTCGCGCATCGCCATCTGGGCCAGGGTGTAGGAAACCCGCGGTCCCAGCTGCGGATCCGTGGACCTGGCCCGCGAGAGGTATTCCAGGGCCTTGTCGCGCTGACCGGTTTCCCAGTAGGCCCGCCCGGAGCGGTACAGCGCCAAGGGGTCGAGATCCTTGGCGAGCAGCTTGAGGGCGATGCCGTAGTTGCCGGAGTCGAGCATCGCTCCGGCCAGGAGCTCGCGCCGGTGGCGAGACAGGGACGCGGGGTCGATGACCTGTGCCACCGCGACGGCGTGGCGGCCCGCGGGGAAGGCGTCGAGGTAGCGCAAGGCCCAGCGTGGGCCGTCCTCCGTGGACCGGGTGGCCAGGAGATAGAGGGCCGTCTCGGCGATCGGGCCGCGGGGCGCCAGCTCGTAGGCCTGCTCGAGGAGCTTGGTGGCCTGGACCGGATCGGTTTCTGCGCGGCCGGCGGCCACGAGAAGATCCGGGGCAAAGGGGCCTGCCGCGTGGGCCGCCCCGGCTATGGCGTCCGGTCCGCCGAGGCGGTACCGGCAGTAGGTCGCAAAGGCGGGCCGGGAGTTCTCGAGCCGTTGCCAGATGGCAATGGCGCGGCCGTGCTGGCCAGCGCGCTCGAGGCAGTCGGCGGCAACGAGGTCGGCATCGTCCGCAAGATCCCGTGGGGCAGTGCGGGCGATCGCCCGAAAATCGCCGGCCAGGTCGGCGAAGGACGCGGGCCCGCCTGCAAGCGCCGATCGGTAGTGGACCAGGGCCTCATCGATCTTCTTCAGGGCGTCCACGCGACCGCTGGCCGCGGGGGCGACCGCCAGGGAGGCTGCGAAGAGACCTGCGGCGAGGCCGGCAAGTAGGAGGCTACGGGGTTTCATCGATACTGCCATGCCTGATCAGGATAGCGGATCCAGCTGGAGGCGCGGCGGGGAGAGCAAGAGCTGTCGCATTTCTTCGTGAATCCGTCCGTTGGACGTCAAGATCTCGCGGCCGGTGAGGGAAAAGGCATCGCCCCGGATCGCCGACACCTTCCCGCCGGCCTCCTCGATCAGCAGCGAGCCCGCGGCGACATCCCAGGGGGCCAGGCCGAACTCCCAGAATCCGTCGAGGCGCCCGCAAGCCTGGTAGGCCAAATCGAGCGAGGCCGCCCCGGGGCGGCGGACCGCCTGACCGCGTCTCAGGAAAGCCACGAACTCGGGCACGTTCGTGAGCTCCTTGCGAACCGATGGGGGGAAGCCCGATGCCAGGAGGGCGTCGTTCAGCCGGGCAACCTCCGAGACGTGGATGGGGCGCCCGTTGAGGCGAGCGCCCTGCCCGCGCACGGCGGTGAAGAGCTCGTTGAAGGCGGCGGCGTAGACCACGCCCACTTCCATGCGGCCGTTGCGGGCCAGCCCGATCGAGACCGCGAAGAAGGGGAAGGCGTGGGCGTAATTGGTCGTCCCATCCAGGGGATCGACGTACCAGCAGTACTCGCTTCCGGTCAGCGATGCCCCGGATTCCTCGGCGACGATCGCGTGATCGGGAAACTCGGCCTTGAGGGTCTCCAGGATGCTCGCTTCGGCCAGACGATCGACCTCGGTGACCAGGTCGATCTCGCCCTTGAAGGCGATCTCGTGGCTTTTCCCCAGCCGCTCGAGGTGGATGCCTCCGGCCTTTTGCGCCGCGGCGACGGCAACTTCGAGGAAGGAATCGGGGGTGCTGCTGACCATGGGGGAATGCTAGCGCACCTGGAGGGTTCGCGCCAAAGAAACCCGTCACGATTCTGCAAGTCTTTCGCCGGATCGCTTCCTCCCGCCTGGCGAGGGCAACCCGTCACTGTCCAAATTCCAACTCCTTGCTACGATCGCACCGTGAGCGCCTCCGTTGCCTCCAACCTGCTCGCCTGGTTCGACCGGACCCAGCGCGACCTGCCCTGGCGTCGGTGCCGGGATCCCTACGCGATCTGGGTGTCCGAGGTGATGCTCCAGCAGACCCGGGCCGACACCGTGCGACCCTACTGGGAGCGGTTCATGAAGCGTTTCCCTTCGGTCCGGGAACTGGCAGAGGCCCCTCTGGATGATCTTCTCAAGGCCTGGGAGGGGCTCGGCTACTATCGCCGCGTTCGCAACCTCCAGACCGCCGCTCGCCAGATCATGAGCCGACACGGGGGCCAGCTGCCAGCCGACGCGAGCGCCCTTCGGGCGCTCGCCGGGATCGGTCCCTATACCGCCGGCGCGGTGGCTTCGATGGCTTTCGGCCTGGCCGAACCCGCCCTGGATGGCAACGCCGTGCGCGTGGTGTCCAGGTTGTACGAGGTCGCGGGCGACGTCTCGAGCGCGGGTGTCCGGGCCGAACTCGAGGCCAAGATCCGGGCCCTCCTGGCCGAAAAATCCGCACGCAGCCGGCCCGGGGATCTCAACCAGGCGCTGATGGAGCTCGGCGCCACGCACTGTGCGCCGCAGTCTCCTCGCTGCGAGGCCTGCCCCGTTCGCTCCGAATGTCGGGGCTGGCTGGGGGGCGAACCCGCAAGGCTGCCGCTGCGGCGCAGGAAGGCACCCGTCCCCTTCGCCGAGATCGCCGTCGCTCTTTGCGTCGAGGGCGATCGGGTCCTCGTGGCTCGCAGGCCCGAGACCGGATTGCTCGCGGGGATGATGGGGTTCCCCGCGGTCGTCCTTCAGGATGGCGAGTCGCTCGAAGAGGGGAGTGTCCGGGCTTTGGCTGTCGTGGGCCTGCGCGGAGAGCCGATCGGCCCGTTGCTCTCCTACCCCTTCGTCTTCTCGAGCCTGCGATCGCGGCACCAGGTGATCCTGGTCCGCCGCTCCGGAGGGGAACCCGCTGGTGGAGCCTTCTTCGCCGATCGGCAGGAGCTCGCGGCCCTGGCGCTGCCCGCGGCCCTGGCCCCGATTCGCCAGGTGCTGGACAGCGCCGGGGACTGGCACGTTCTGGCGGCACCCACGGGCGTGACCATGCCGGTCGCCGACGCTGCGCTTGGGTCGGAGGCGGCCGTTGGCTAGGAGCTCGGCCTTCGAACGGGCCATGGCGGCGATCGGTCCGGTTCCTGGCGGGATGGGGCAGCTCGCCGACCGGGTCCTGGACAAGGCCGAGGCCGTGGTGGTCCGGCACCCCGACTGGCCACTGGTCAAGGTTCCAGACCTGCTGGCTGCGGCCTACGGGATTGCGGGCGATCGCCGGGACGCCCTCGTCGCGGGCGGCGTGCTGCTCTATGCGGCGGCGGACGTGATCGACGACGCTCAGGACGGTGACCTGGCGCCCGAGTTCTGGGGCGATCCGCCCTTCAAGCGGGCCGTGAATCTGGGCAACGCCTTCCTCTTCGCGGCGCTGGGCGCGTTTCTCGACGCGGCTCCGGATGCCGGTACGGCAGGCCTGGTCGCCTGGGATTTTTCTCAGGCCGGTCTGAAGATGGCGGTGGGTCAGCACCTCGACTTCGACCTCGGGCTGGCGGGACCCCCGATGAGCGAAAACGAGTACCTGGATTGCGTGGAGGGCAAGTCGGGGGCCTCCCTCGGTCTGTTCTGCCGGCTGGCGGGCCTCTGCGGGGATCGTCCGGAGGCCGAGTGGATGCGCCTCGAGAGCCTGGGGACCGCTCTGGGGGCGGCGGTGCAGATCCGCAGCGACGTCGCCGAGGTGTGGAGTGGCCAGAAGAATCGGGACCTTGGCCAGAGAACCTTGCCGATCCTCTTCGCGCTCGCGCTCCTGCCAGAGACGGAGGTGCTCGCGATGGCCCGGGACTCCAGCCGACAGGGCGAACTCGTGGAGCTGCTGGACCGCGCTGGCGCGGGGGGGAACTGCGAGCTCCGGATCGAAT
>JAJXWQ010000001.1 GCA_021781555.1 bacterium | reverse complement strand
TATGCGGCGATCCGCGCCGCCAGAGGCCCGCCAAGGGGATCGACTCGCTCGATGTCCTGGAATCGCGAGACCGGGAGTGATCGCCCTCTTCTATCGATCAGTCTCGTCTGCTCGGCGATATCGTCGATCACCTCGACGATGCGGCCGATCTGGAGTGAGTTCTTGCCCAGGTTGTCGATGGCGCTCGAGACCCGTGACATGACCGCGGTGATGTGAGCCGTGCCGGCGATCGTCTGCTGGACGGCAAGCTGGCCCTCGACTGCGGCTGCGGACGCCCTCGCCGTCGCCGTCTGGGCGTCTTCCACGTTCCTTGCGACCTGCTGGATGCTGGCTGCGATCTGCTCGACGCTCGCCGAGGTTCCGACCGCACCGTTGGCCAGCTCCTCGGAGTTGCGGGCGACCTGGCCAGTGGTCGCGGCGATCTGCTCGATCGCGCTCGACGTGCTCTGTACCACGCCTTCGAGCGATCCCACGAAGTCCCCTTTGAGTCGGTAGCTCGCCTTCAGAAGCTCGATCTCCGTCAGGACATCGTAGGCAGCCTTCACCTGGCCGGCGGTCGATCCGCTCAGGCCCTCGGTGCGGGTCACCATCCGCCGCATGTCGGCGAGCCGGGCCTCGTGGTAGGACTGGCGCACCGAGACCCTGCGCTCCCGAAGCTGCTGCAAGGCCGCGAGGAAGGCGCGGACGCTTTTTCCGCCCTGCGCGTCGAGGTGCACGTCAAGATCGTCCCGGGCCACCGAGGTGACAGCTGACGTCATGGCATCCAGACGCCTCGCATACAAGAAGCGCTGGAGCACGAATCCACCGAAGACGCCCAGCAAGAGGATCACCCCTCGAGCTGCAAGTTCTCCGGTCGATCCCGCGATTTCCCACATGGCTACTTTCCTCCGGTCGGCACGATCGCACCGGTCCGCGAAGACCTGGCGCCTGGCCTCGATCCGGGCACCCAACCCCAACAACAAGATGTTGGCATCGGCCGACCGCAAGCGATAGGGGGGATCCTACCGAAGGGCGGTTTCAGCATCATTGCGGGATGTGTCGAAATCTTTTCAACGGCCCGGTCCCCGACGGTCCAAGGACACGGGGCGGCGGTCATTCGGGCAACCCGAAGTCGGCGGCGGGCCCAGGTGTCCTGCCGCTGGCCCGCGTCATCCCCCTACGGGGTGAGGCCGGTGAGCGTCGCCGAAACCGTCGCGTCGAAGACGAGGTCGCTGAGGGAGGCCTGGGTGCTCGAGGTCCCGATCTCCGTCTCCACACGGGTCTCCACGACGCTCCGGACGGGAAGCGGGCCGAGTCCCTGGCCGACCCAGTCGTCGACGTTGATGGAAGTGGTGGAGCCGAGGCAGTTGCTGACGGCGCACGAATCCGTCGCCTCGGTGTCGGCTCCCGTGAGCTCGATCGAATTGGCCGATTGCCCCGCCCAGGTCATCGCGGTGGGGGCACCCGGGGTCACGACGGCCCCGTCGAAGGAGGCTCCGTAGGTGAGGAGCCCCGGATCGACCTGAACCATGCCGGTCTCGAGGGAGCCGTCCGGTCCGGCGATGCCGGGCAGGTCCGTGAGCGAACCATCGGGATTGACGGCGACGCTTGCCGTGGCGACCGTGGCCCCGTTGGCGCCGTCCAGCTCGAAGATGGCCTGGTAACGCGACAGATAGAGGACCTGGATCGAGGCGGTCGACTGGAAGGAAGCCGTGGCCATCGGGGCCGCCGGAGACGCCAGATCGGCAGGATCGGTGCCAGCGTAGGTCACGGCGTAGGTGAGCTGCTCGCCGACCGCGGTCGGGAGAAAATACTGTGCCTCGAGGCTATTCGCCAGACTTCCACCGGCCGTCTGGCCCGGCGTGGACGAACAACCCGCCAGGCTCAGTACCAGCGCGCCCAGCAGCGCAGCGGCCAACTTCATGTGAAATTTCTCCCGGGGACGAAGCTTGTCAGCTATCTTACCCGCTTTATGACAGGATCGACACGCCGCATCCCGGGGGGCGCGGTTCGCATACCGTTTCGCGCCGCCGGGGATGCGGTAGTGGCCCGAGGGCTCTGGGCTATCGAACCTTGAGCTTCTGCTTGCGCAGCCGCACGGAATCGGGCGTGACCTCGATGAGCTCGTCCTCGTTGATGTACTCCATCGCTCGCTCGAGGGTCATCTCCTGCGGCGTCTGCAGCCGCACGAGTTCGTCGCCGGACGCCGCACGCATGTTGGTCAGCTTCTTGGCCTTGCAGACGTTGATCTCGAGGTCGGTCTGGCGGGTGTGCTCGCCCACGATCATCCCGCCGTAAACCTTGATCCCCGGGCGAATGAAGAAAACTCCGCGATCCTCGAGGTTGGCCAGCGCGTAGCCGGTGGCCTCGCCTTCTTCCCAGGCGACGAGCACGCCGTTGCGCTGGCTGCCGATCTCGCCGGCCCAGTGCCGGAAGCCCGCGAACGAGTGGCTCATGATGCCCATCCCACGCGTCATCCGGATGAAATCGCTGCGGAATCCCAGCAGCCCTCTGGCCGGGATGAGGAACTCGAGCTGCGTGCGCGAGCCATCGGAATGCATGTGCTTCATCTCGCCACGGCGCTTGCCGAGGGCCTCGATCACCATGCCCGTGCAGTTGTCGGGCAGGTCGAGAGTGAGATCCTCGTAGGGCTCGCACAGATGACCGTTGACCGTCTTGGTGATCACGTGGGGCTTGGAAATCTGAAACTCGTATCCCTCGCGACGCATCGTCTCGACCAGGATTCCGAGGTGGAGTTCGCCGCGGCCCGATACCAGGAACGAATCCGTGGAATCCGTATCCTCCACGCGCAGCGCGACGTTGCTCTGGAGCTCACGCAACAGCCGTTCGCGCAGGTGGCGGCTGGTGACGAACTTGCCCTCACGGCCACAGAAGGGGCTGTCGTTGACCGAGAAGGTCATCTGGAGCGTGGGTTCGTCGACCGTGATGCGCGGCAGCGGCGAGGGAGCATCCCCGCCGGCGATGGTGTCGCCGATGTTGGCCGAGCCGAATCCGGCGATCGCCACGATGTCGCCCGCCTCGGCCGCCGGAGCCTCGAGCCGCTTGAGGCCCGAAAAGGTGAAGAGCTTGGCGACCTTGGCCCGGCTCGACCCGTGCTCTTCGAGCAAGGTGTAGGTCTGGCCCTGCTCGACGCGGCCATGGCGCACCCGCCCGATGACGATGCGGCCAAGGTAATCGCTGTAGTCGAGCGTGGTGACGAGGAACTGCAAGGGCTCCTCGCGGTTGCCCTGGGGTGGCGGAACGTGGCGCAAGATGGCCTCGAAAAGGGGCCGCATGTCGGTGCCCGGCTCCTTGAGGTCCAGGGTGGCCGTGCCAGAAATGCCGCTGGCGAACACGACGGGGAACTCGATCTGGGTGTC
Source organism: bacterium (assembly GCA_021781555.1). Lineage (GTDB taxonomy): Bacteria > Cyanobacteriota > Sericytochromatia > S15B-MN24 > VGJW01 > JAJXWQ01. The sequence goes on along the minus strand of JAJXWQ010000001.1, from coordinate 114,136 downwards.
GTCTGCGCCCAGGTCGATGAAGAGGTCGAGGACGAGGTCGACGACCTCGATCGGCCGGCAGCCAGGGCGATCGATCTTGTTGACCACGACGATGGGCTTGAGGCCCTGCTCGAGAGCCTTCTGCAGCACGTAGCGCGTCTGCGGCATCGGGCCCTCGAAGGCGTCGACGATGAGGAGTGCGCCATCGACCATGCTGAGCACGCGCTCGACCTCGCCCGAAAAGTCGGCATGACCGGGGGTGTCGACGATGTTGATCTTGACGCCTTCGTAGTCGACGGCCGTGTTCTTGGACAGGATCGTGATGCCGCGCTCGCGCTCGAGGTCCAGGGAGTCCATCACGCAGGACTCGACCTGCTGATTGGCCCTGAAGACCCCCGATTGGCGCAAGAGGGCGTCGACCAGGGTGGTCTTGCCGTGGTCGACGTGGGCGATGATGGCGACGTTGCGGATTTCGTGAGGCATTGAAGTATGGATCGTAAGGCGGTTGGCCTCTCCGGTCAAATATGAAGCAGCGCGATCGGCTTTTTGGTGCCTCAAACGGCGATTCTATCCCTTGTTTCGGGACAACTCCGGCGTGTTACAATTCTTCTGCGGGAGCGATTCCTCTCCGCGCCGCCACGTGACCCAAGCTCGAACCAGGCGCTTGCCCCTCGGCAAGCTCTACTTCCACTCGGTCGCCGCGCTCGGGACGTTCGCGGCGGTGATGGCGTTCGGGGGCTCGGTCGGCCACGCCGGTGGGCTGTGGACACCCCTGGCGAGCCCGGTCCTGTGGGCGATGGCGGCCCTGGGCGTGGCGACGGAGCTGGTTACGGTCCCGCTGCCGCAGGGTGGGCGCCTCACGGCCAGCTTCGCGGTCCTCTTCGCGGCGCTGATCCTCCTCGGACCGCGCAGCCTCGTGTTCATCCTCATCATGACCACGGTGGTGGCGTCGGCCGTCCAGCGCCGGCCATGGCAGGCGGCATGGTTCAACTTCGGCCAGTACTCCATTGCCTACCTTTCGGCCGCTCTGTTTTTGCGCGGTGGCCGCTTCTACGCCGATGAAGGGCATACTCACTGGCCCTGGCTGATGGCGGGCGCCGTGGTCTACCTGGTCGTCAACATCGTCCTGGTGAGCGGATACATCGCCCTCGAGAAGCGCGTTCCGCTGCACCGGGTGTTCTGGGAGGACGACCGCTGGGAGTTGCTGTTCTCCCTCGTGCAGGCTCCGGTTTCGGTCCTGCTCGTGGTGTCCTACCAGGCCCATGCGTGGCTGGGGGCCGCCCTCGTCGTCGTTCCGCTCCTGGGAACCTCGGTGCTGTTCGTCGTCTTGCTGCGCATGCGGGAGGCCCGGTCGCGGCTCAGGGCGTCGCTGGCCGAGCTGGGAGCGGCGAACCTGCGGCTGGACGGTGCCAATCGCGAGCTGACGCTCTTGCACGGCGTGGCACAGAAGATTGTTTCGCAGATCGACCTCAAGGAGACCCTGCGTCTGATCGCCCGGGAGTCCGCCGGAATCATCTCCGGCGACGAGGTGCTGCTGTACCTGGTGGATCCGGAGACGGGGGAACTGGCGCTGCAGCGCAGCGCCAGCGGGAGCTTCGACGGCCAGCTGGAGGCTTGCGAGGCCCTCATCGGGCGGGCCGTCTCCGAGCAAAGTCCGGTCCGGGTGGAGGATCTGGCGCCAGGATCCGCCGCGGGGGACATCGGTGAATTCCGCTCCCTGCTGGCGGTCCCGATCACGGGCGATGATCGCGCAGCCGGGGCGATCGCGGTGCTCGGTCGTGCTCCAGGACAGTTCTCGGAGCACGATCAGGAGTTGCTGTGGACGCTGGCTTCCTACGCCACGTTTGCCATTCGCAACGCCCAGCTCTACCGCGCCACGCAGCAGCTTGCCATCACCGATGGCCTCACCGGCGTGTACAACCGGCGCTACTTCCAGCGCCAGCTCGAGAACGAGCTCCGGCGCGCCCCTCGCTATGCCTTCGCCACATCCCTGATCATCCTCGATGTCGACCACTTCAAGGCCTTCAACGACGGCAACGGCCACCTGCTCGGAGACCAGGTCCTGAGGTCGATGGCCCAGATCCTCAAGGACAGCGTCCGGGAAACCGATGTCGTGGCGCGATACGGAGGCGAAGAGTTCGCGGTCATCCTTCCCGAGACGGGCCACGAGGTGGCGCTGGCCGTGGCCGAACGGATCCGCTCGAAGATCCGGGCCCATGTCTTCACCGGCAAGGGCCAGAAGCCCGCCCGGATGACGGCCAGTCTCGGGATCGCCAGCCATCCCACCAGCGAGACCACCCCCGAGGAGCTCATCGATCGGGCCGACAAGGCGCTTTACAAGGCCAAGAACCTCGGGCGCGACCGGGTGTGCTCGTGGTCGCAGGGTGACGTCGAGCCCCAGGAACGCAAGCCCGACGGCCCGGAGCCCACCGTTCAGCGGCGTCTTCCGACCCGGGTCAAGGTGGCGATGGATATCACCGCCTGGCAGCGCTACCTCAAGGAGGCTGCCGATCCCCTGCTGGCGGTTCTGACCTCGCAGCTGTCGGCCATGGGTGAGATCGATGGTTCGGACCTGGCCCGCTGGGGGCATTTCGTCGAGCAGGTGCTCGACCATCTCGGCGACGACATCGCCGGGAGGCGCGATGAGGAGACCCGGCTCTGGTCGGCCGGCCCCGAAGTCATCCTCCAGCATCCCCTCTATGCGGGCCTGCGGGCCTCGCTGTCTGCGTGGTTCGCCAGGGGCGTTCCGTTGACCAGCAGCGAGAACTTCATGCTGGGGCTGTGCGACACGCTGGGCGATCACATACGCCTGGCGCCGTTTTCGCCCCAAGAGCAGCTCACCGTCCTGGCGGTCGTCGGGCGCTTTTCGCAGTTCAGCCAGCTGGCGGTTTCAGCTAGCTGGCAAGAGTTCTTCCAGGAGTCCAGCGTGCACCTGCTGGCCTTGCAGGATCTCGAGGCGCGCCTGCGCGACCCCCATGGCCTCGAAGACCTGCTGGTGGGCGCGACCTCGACCGTTTGCCAGGCCCTGGGAGCCGAGGTGGGCGTGCTGCTGGTCGCGGCCGGGGAGCTCGACCCCCTCGCACCCGACCCGCTGATCGTACGCGCCAGCTTCGGCCTGACCGCGCGGGAGGTCCAGGAGTGGGCTGCGCCTCCCGAGGCGCTAGCAGCCGAGGCGCTCCGGACCCGGGAACCCCAGCTCGCACCCGATCTCCTCTACGATCCTCGGGCCAACCGGCCGCATGTGGAGTCCGTCATCGAACGCACCGGGATCCACCGCGGTCTTGCCGTGCCGCTCGTCCATCGCGGGGCGCCGATCGGGGTGCTCGAGCTCTATGGCCGGCGGCGGGGCGCCTTCTCGGTCGCCGAGATCCGTCTGGCACAGGCCGCAGCGGCCCACGTCGCGGCGGCGATAGAGCGGTTCCGGCTGGAGGCCGCCAGCGATCCGCGCACGATGGCCCCGAGTTGAGCATGCAAGATCTCGCCGTCGTCATTCCGCACTACAACCGCTTCGAGTTCCTGGCCCGTTGCGTTTCCAGCTTGCTGGCCGATGGCCTCGATCCTGAGGCCATCCTGGTGGTGGACAATGCGTCGGCGGACGATTCCGTCGAGCTCCTGGGCCAGCGCTTCCCCGCCGTCCGGTGCATCGCGAACCCGGATAACCGCGGATTCGCGCGGGCAGCCAACCAGGGCATCCTCGGCACCCGGAGCCGGTACGTGCTCCTGCTCAACAACGATACCGAGGTCCTGCCCGGCACCCTGAAGGCGCTGGTCGAGTTCGCCGACGCCCACCGCGACGCTGGCGCCGTCGGCTGCCGCCTGCTGCAGTCGGATGGCAAGCCCCACCGCCTGCCGGCCTCGATCTTCTCGCCGCTGGCGTGGGATCAAGAGCACCCGCGGCGCGTCCCCTGGTTGGTCGGCGCGGCACTGCTGCTCCGGAGGGAGGCCCTCGAGGCGATCGGGGGCCTCGACGAGACCTTCTTCTTCTACTACGAGGATCTCGATCTGGGCCTGCGGCTCAGGCGGGCCGGCTGGCGCAACTACTTCAACCCCGAGGGGCGGATCATTCACCACGAGAAGGCCAGCACCGCGCTGGTGCGCCCGATGGCGCTGGCCAACCTGTACCGGGGGCGGTTGCTACTGGTACGCCGCTACCATCCGTGGGCCTATGGCCTCGCCCGTCTCTGGCTACGCCTGACCCTGGCGCTTTCCGTCGCCCGGGCCAGGACACGCGGAGCCGAGGGTCGCGCCCTGGTTCAGGCCGCCGGTGAGATCCGCGCCATTCTGGCGGAGTAGCCGGGATGAGTTTGCAGTTTGAACGGGGCGCGGTCGCTGCGCAACCGGGCCCCGTTCAAACTGAAAAAGGTCTAGTTGCTCCCCATGTCCGAGGCGCACTGGTCCATGACCTTCATCGCCTCGTGGTTGAGCCACTGCTCGTAGCCCTCGAAGGCCGTCTTGGCCTGGTCCTGGCTCAGGCCCGCATTCTTGTAGTAGTCCTTGAACCAGGCCGAGCCGCCGGTGCCCTTGGCGAACTGCTGGTCGGCGAACTTGTTGATGTTGGGGTCTGGCGCGAAGGAGCTGGCCGAATATGCGCCGCCGTTGTTGCTGTTGCTGACCGAATTGACGCCCATCTTCCTGATCTCCTCGTGGATCCCGACTGGCTCCCGCGAACTTCTTTTCGAGGCATGGACACCCGAGGGTGCCGCGGGCAAAGGAAGTTTTGAGGAGGCTTCAAGAGAGCCGATCGTTGTTTAACACGATCGAAATCTCGGGCGGATCCAGGTGGAGGTCCGATGGCGGGCCCGGCCCCTCGGCCTCAAAGACGGTGGCGAACCGTCACCGCGGCGGCAATTCGGCCAGCACCCCGGCCAGGTGTGCGGCGATCCGGAGGGAGGCCCCGGGAGAGCCCATCCGCAGGCGACCGTTGGTCACGATGCGGGACCGACGCGCGGGATCCCGGAGCACGGACCAGACGGCCTCGGCGACCGCAGCGGGACCATCCACCAGGAGGATCGATTCGCCGAGGAGGCGAACCTGGCGCCGGGCGAAGCGCTCATCGAATTGCGGCCCGCGACCCGGAAACACGACCACGGGCAGACCGAGGCCGGCACATTGCTCGTTCGCCGTGCCGGCCAGACCCACCACGGCGTGCACCGAGCGGCACCATTCCCCGAAGCTCCCGCGCGGCAGCACCAGCGACTCACCCGCGGGCCCGAAGAGTGCGATCGCGCCGTCCTCGCGCCTGGGGGTCCAGCTCGCGGCACGGGCGATCTCGAGCAAGCGGTCGACGTTCAGGCTGTCGGCGATCGCGGCGCTGAAGCGTACGTGGATTCCGTCGGGAGCCATCGCGGCGATCCCCCGGCAGGATTCCAGGAGCTCGGCGAAGTTGCCGTGAGCCTCGTCCCGACTGCCGGGCAAGAGGCCAATGACCGGGTCGGCCACGGGCAAGGGTTGTGGGTCGCGCGCTGCCGGATCGCCACCGGGGTCTGGCTCGGCGCCGAGAATGTCGTCCATCATCGGGTTCCCCAGGTCCCAGGCGCGAAATCCATGCGAGCTCAGATTCGCAGCCGTGAGGCGGTCCCGCGGGTAGATGGCGAGGCAGCGTCGCCGAGCCAGCAGCCAGCGCTCGTGGGGGAAGTAGTCCGAGAAGCGACCGTCGACGTAGTAGTCGGACTTTGCGCAGCCCACCAGGGCGTAGGGCGCTCGCGACAGCCAGGCCAGCGCCAGCGGCACGAGATCGCCGACCGCCACGACCAGGGCCAGATCCCGCCGGATTTGCCACAGCGCACGCAGCTGGAGCGCGGTCAGCCGGACCAGGCCGCCCCGCAGGTCCGCGGCGAGCGCTCGCTGGTCGTGCAGGATGAAGCCGCCCGAGGGCATCGTGGCGGTCGGCCCCACGATGGGAATGTTCAGGGCGCGGTAGGCGTTGCCGCTGCCCACGATGGGCAGGGCGGCGAGTTCGGTATCCGGAGCGGTCCAGCGGGCGGCGATCGCCGCCGCCACGCGATCTTCGCCGTGGCCGTTGCTGATGAAGAGGACCCGGCGGCTCATGGCGAGGCGATCACCGGGAGCCGTCGCCCGACCCTGTCGGCGTCGCCAGGGAGTCCCTGACGTCTCGGGACTCGGGATCGGCGAGTGCCGCCCGTGCCTGCTCCAGACACGCGGACAGCGCGAGGTCCCGGTCTGAGAGCGTCATGTCCACTGCACGCATGGCCCGGATGCGCAGGCGCTGGGCTTGCAGATAAACGCGCAGGCCGAAGCGTGCCGGGCCGGCGGCCCAAGAGTAGTGCTTGCGGACCAGCAGCAGACCGCCCCGGAAGCCCTCGAGCATGGCCCGGGCCCGGATCTCGAGGTCAGCGCGGGTCGAGCCGCCGTCGACATGGGGCACGCGGACAGAACGGATGCAGGCGATCCGCCATCCGGCCTTGCGCAGACGGAGCGACAGATCGAGATCTTCGTTGTAGAAGAAGAACCGCTCGTCCAGCCAACCGACGGCGTCGAGGGCCTCGCGGCGCGCCAGCAGGCAGGTCCCTGGTACGACCGGGAGCGGCACCAGATCCCCGCGATGCCGGCGCGGCAGCTTGGCGCCCTGCAGACGACCGTCGGGCCAGATCAGCGTGGGCGTGAGCGCCCCGACATCCGGGTTGGCATCCATGGCCTCGGCCATGCGAGCCAGGCTTCCGGGCGGCAGGGTCACGTCGCTGTTCAGCAGCAGCACGTAGCGGCTCTCCACCGCCTGGCCGCCCTGGTTGCACGCGACCGCGAAGCCCCGGTTCTCTGGGTTGGCGATGACCCGGACCCCGGGCAGCTCCCGCCGGACCAGCTCGGCGCTGCCGTCGGTCGATCCGTTGTCCACGACGACCGTCTCGTGGGAAAAAGTGTCGGCAGCCGGACCGACCGCCGACAGGGTGTCGATAAGGAAGGACGCGCCGTTAAGGTTTGGAACGACGACGACCAGATCTGGCATCGAGAGGCCCTCCGGGCTTACAATCTACACTCCCTTGTCTTCTGTTCGCGAGTCTAGCAGCACCTGGAACGGCTCCTACCGCCTCCTCCGGGTGAGCCTGTGGTTGCTGCCCATCAGCGTCATCCTGGCCGGAGTGCTGATCCTGATCGCGGCGGCGGGCCTGGCTTTACGTGTCTGGCAGGGGGGCTCGAAGCGGTCCCTGCCCGCGGACCTCACCGGCGCGATGGGCAGCGCCACCGCTGCCGAAACCGGGGCTCCTGGCCCCGAGCTGGCGAACCGGGCCAGGCCGCGTCTGCCAGGTGTCTGGATCCCGCTCCTGGCGAGCATGGGCTTGAGCGCCGCGGTATCCGTGCAGCCTGCGGTCTCGTGGCCGTGGGTGCTGGTGGTGGGCGCCTACCTGGTGGCGGCCTGGGCGTTCATGGTGGGCTGCGACACGCCCGAGCGCGTCGAAGGAGCGCTCGGGGCGATCTTCTGGGGCACCACCCCCTGGGTGGTGTTCGGCATGGCGCTGGCGATCGCCAGGGTGGACTGGTTCGACCGCTGGGGCCCGATGGTGATCCAGCTCGGTTTCCCGGATCATCGGGCCGACTCGATCTTCGGCCATCCGAATCTCTTCGCCGGCTACCTGCTGCTGGCGATCGGCGCAGGCCTGGCGCTCGGGCCGGGCCGCTGGCGGCGTTATGGGCCGCCGCTGGCGGCCATGGTCGCTTGCCTGATCATGACCGAGGCTCGATCGGCCTGGATCGGGGCCGGGGTCATGGGAATGGTGCTGCTGGCCCGGTGGTGGCGGCGGAGCGGCGCCTTTGGGCAGGTGCGTGCTATCTGGCTGGCCGTGGTGGCTGCCGGTGTGGCGATCCCCCCGCTGTTCCCGGCAGTGCGAGCACGGTTCTTGACCCTGTTCCAGCCGCATTACGAGAGCAACCAGGGGCATCTCCTGGTCTGGGAAGGGGCTTTGCGGATGATCGCTGTCCGGCCCTGGCTCGGCTGGGGGCCCGGGACCTGGGCCACGGTCTATCCGCACTTTCGCGATCCGCGGGAGTTCGAGCACCTGACGCACGCGCACTCGATCTACCTCGGGGTGGCCTGCGAGCAGGGCATCGTGACCTTGATCTTCTTGCTGCTCTTCTTCGGGGCGGTCGCTTCGGGCGGCATTCGCAGCGGCCGGACCCACCCGTGGACCGGCCGGATCGCACCGGCGCTCGGAGCAGCCATCGTGGGTTACTTCACGATGGGCTTGTTCGACTACCAGCTCTCCGAGGGTCGCAATGCGGTTCTGCTCTTTGCCTGCGCCGGCCTGATCCTGGCGGCGCGGGTTCAGGAGCGACGGGCCGCCAGGTCGTAGATCTCGAGCGTCCTGTCGCCGAGGGCTTCGAGCGAGAAGTCGCGGGCCCGGTGGGAGCCGGCCTGGCCCATCTCGCGGCGTCGGTCCGGGGCGGCCAGCAGATCGGCCAGCACGATCCCCCAACGTTCGGGTCCATCCGTCGGCGGCAGCAGCACACCATCGACGCCGTCGCGCACCACCTGCCGGATGGCGGGCAAGGCCGTGACCACGACCGGAACCGAGCATGCCATCGCTTCGAGCGGGGCCATGCCGAAGGACTCGGCCCGGGTCGGGAGCGCGAAGACATCGAGCGCCCGCAAGATCGGGCCCGGATCCTCGACGCGTCCCAGCCACGACACGGACCCGCCGATGCCGAGGCTGCGAGCCAGGCGTTCGAGTCGAGGGCGTTCCGGCCCGTCTCCTGCGATGGCGAGGCCGGCCCGGGGATGGCGCGCCAGGACGGCCGGCATCGCGGCGATCAGCCGAGCGATACCCTTGTGGCGGTCAAGGCGAGCAACCGTACCGATCAGCGGCTGGCCGGATGCGAGGGCAAGACCGTCTGGCGGGTCACAGCGGGGGGGACGCAAGCTCTCGCTGTCCACGGCACCGGGCACGACATGGCAGCGGCCGGCAACGAGCTGGCCCGCCAGAAGTTTGTCCCGTTCGGGCCCGGACACCGCGATGACCTCGGCTCCGGTCGAGTTGAGGAACAGCCCGGCCTTGAGATAGTCGAGGCGCGAGTGGAAGCCGTGGCAGGTATAAACGAAGCGCGCTGCGGGAGCGGCGATCTTCGCCGCCCAGACCAGCTCCATCGCGGCGTGGACGTGGACGAGGGCCCCGGGAGGGACGACTTGCCTCAGCGTGGCCACGATGCGGCCGAACGATCCGAGCGAGGGTGCGGGGATGGGGACCGTCTGGATTCCGGCCTCGCCAAACAGATCGCCAGCCGGTCCAGCGGGCGCCACCACGGTCACGGGGACGCCGCGTCGCACGAGTTCCCGCCCGAGGAACCAGACGTGTCGTTCGGTTCCGCCCAGGTTGGCGTAGGGGAGCACCATGACGACCATCCTTCGAGTTTACCGGTTGAGCGGACCCTTCGCCCGTGCGCGTGGCTTGCGCCAGGGTATGGAGGCGCAGGGCAGCACGGGCCGGTAGGTGGCTGGTATCACCTCGCCACGCGCCTGGAGCCGCTATGCTAGGCGTGGCGAGGTTTGCTAAGATGGACCCACCCAAGGAGCCTGCGGATCTCCCGGCACGCTCCCCACTCCAAGGAGCTCACATGCGCGCTCGCTGGCTTCCCTTGACGATCGCCGTCACCAGTGTGCTTGGCTGTACCCGGTCCGACATCTCGGCACCGCAGACCGGCATGCCGTCGCTGCTGGGCTACGTGACGCAGTTCAGTACCAACCAGGTCGATGTCGTCGACGTGGTTCGCCAGAATCCGGCGCAAGGCGATCCGATTCCGGTGGGGCAGGGCCCGGTACGCGCGATCCTCTCCCCTGGTGGTTCCGAGGACACTCTGTTTGTGGCCAACAAGACGGACGGGACCATTTCTTTCGTCAACCGCCGGACCCGCTCGGTCCAGAAATCCGTGCAGGCGGGTGCCGACCCGGAGTACCTCACCTTCGAGACGATCAACTCATCCAATCCGGATGACGAGCAGTATCTCTTCGTCTCCAACCCGAGCCCCAAGACCGTGACGCGCATCAACGTCGCGACCCAGAACGCCGACGACACCTTGAGCTTCTCCAACAACAGCACCCCCTTCGTCCCGGCGGGGATCGTGGCGGATCCCGATCCCACGCGTCCGTACATCTACGTCGTGTCGTCGACGGTCCAGTCGCAGTCGTCCTCCAGCAGCCCTTGCTCCAACTGCACCACCACGGGCACGCTGGCCGTGATCACGAACAGCGCGGGCGGATTGATGAACCAGACCAACTCGATCAGCCTCCCGGGCGCCGTCCAGCCCGATCGTGTGATCCTCGATCCCAAGAGCCATCACCTCTACATCTCGGACCGTGGCGCGGCGCAGGTCTTCATGGTGGACGTGAGCAACCCCGCCTCCGCACAGGAGGGCCAGCCGATCCCGATCAACGGCCAGTCGGGGCAGACGACCGGTGGCACGGACGGGATGGCACTTTCCCCCGATGGCCAGTACCTGTACGTCACGATGCCGTCTGCCAACGGCTATTACCGCATCGCCACGGCCACGCAGCAGCCCAGCGGTCCCTACGCAACCGGCGGCACCGAGCCCGGACCGCTCGCCATGTCGGGCGACGGGAGTTTCCTCTGGATCGGCAATATCGGTTCGAGTACCATTTACTCCACCGATCTCACGGGCAACTCTTGCGCCAACCGCGGTTCGCCGTGCGATGTCCAGGGACCCGTCGTGTACTCGCTCGACTCCGCGCACGTCCAGCCGCCCGGCGACATCGTCCTCGCTCCCGGCGTGAGCTAGGCCCGGGGAGTTCGCCATTTCCTCGCGCATCGGCATCGTCAGTCTCGGCTGTTCCAAGAACACGGTGGACTCCGAGAACATGCTCGGCCTGCTGGCCGGAGCCGGGCACGAGATCGTGCCCGAGGAACAGGCTGACCTGGTCCTGGTCAACACCTGCTCCTTCATCGGCGACGCCACCTCCGAGTCGGTCCGGACGATCCTGGAGCTGGCCGGTTCCGGCAAGAAGATCGTCGTGACGGGCTGCCTGGCGCAGCGCCATCAGGCCGACCTCTGGGACAGCCTCCCCGAGGTCGCGGCCTTCCTTGGCACCGCGGACTTCGACCGCATCGTCGAGGTGGTGCGCCGAGTCGAAGGGGGCGAGCGCTGCAACGCCGTGACGCCTCTTCCGCTGGTTGGCGCGCCCGTGCTCAACAAGGATCTTCCGCGTCTCTTCACCAGCCTCGGGCCTTCCGCCTACCTCAAGATTGCCGAGGGTTGCGATCATTCGTGCAGCTTCTGCATCATTCCGCAGATGCGCGGGCGGTACGTGAGCCGCGAGCGGCCCGCCATCCTCCGGGAGGCACGCCAGCTGGCCGCGGCCGGGGTCAAGGAGCTGGTCCTCATCGCCGAGGACACGACGCGCTACGGGCAGAAGGAGACCGGCAAGTTCCGCCTGGCGGCGTTGCTGCACGATCTGGCCGAAGTCGACGGCATCGACTGGATCCGGATCCTGTACGCCTACCCCAACTACATGACCCAGGAGTTGCTCGAGGCCGTCCGGGATGTGCCCAAGGTCGTCAAGTACCTCGACATGCCGCTCCAGCACACCCATCCCGATGTCTTGCGGGCCATGCGGCGCCCCCGCCATGAGCCGCCGGACGAGCTCGTGGCCCGGATGCGCGCGACCGTTCCCGGCCTCGTCATCCGGACGACGCTCATCATGGGCTTCCCAGGCGAGACTCCCGGGCACGTCGACCACGTGCTGGAGTTCCTGTCGCGCGAGCGGCTCGAGCACGTGGGGGCCTTCGCGTACTCGCCGGAGCAGGGCACGCCGGCCGCGGACCTCAAGCCGACGGTTCCCAAGCGCGAGCGCAACCGCCGCAGGCGTCTGGTGATGGAACTCCAGCAGGAGGTCTCCCGGACCCTGCACGAGGGTCTAGTCGGCAAGACGCTCGATTGCCTCATCGAGGCGATCGATGTCAAGACCGGCGAGGCCCTGGGCCGGACCTACCGCGATGCCCCGGAGATCGACGGTACGACCTACGTGACCGGCGAACCGGCGGCCCTCCCCGGGGAGATCGTACCGGTACGCATCACCCGGACCGGGCCTTACGACCTCCACGGAGAGTTCGTGCCCGACCCCCAGGCCGACGGCCCGCGGTCCAGCTCCGGGCGCGCGCGGCCGCGCCAGGATTCCTAGATGCGGGTCCGCTTCTGGGGCACCCGAGGGTCCATCGCCAAGGCCGGCCCGACGACCGTGCGTTATGGTGGCAACACCTCGTGCGTGGAGGTCCGCGCCGAGGACGGCACCCTGGCCGTGCTCGATTGCGGGACCGGTGCACACGGCCTTGGGCAGGCTTTGGTGGCCGAGGCTCCGTCGGTCGATGGACACCTTCTCATCGGGCACACCCACTGGGACCACATCCAGGGCATGCCTTTCTTCGCCCCGCTGTTCGTCGCGGGCAACAGCTGGCATATCTACGCCCCCCGCGGCCTCGGACAGCACCTCGAGGACACGCTGGCCGGGCAGATGCAGTACACCTACTTCCCGGTGAGCCTCCAGGATCTCGGGGCCACGATCCACTACCACGAGCTGGTCGAGGAAAGCTTCAAGGTAGGAGGCATCGATGTCACGGCGCAGTACCTCAACCATCCGGCCCTGACTTTGGGGTACCGTCTTTCTGCCGACGGGGCGACGCTCGTGTATTCGACCGATCATGAGCCCTTTGCCAGGAACATCGCCGAGACGGATCTACGAGCTCCGGTCGGAGCTGCCCTGACGCCCGACGATCGCCGCCACTGCGATTTCCTGTGCGATTCCGATCTCGTGATTCACGATTCCCAGTACCTGGCATCCGAGTACCCGGACAAGGTCGGCTGGGGCCACAGCACGATCGAGTATGCGATCGCCCTGGCCATCGAGGCGCGGGCCAGGCATCTGGTGCTCTTCCACCACGATCCCCTCCGCGACGACGGTGCCGTCGACGCGGTGCTCTCCTCGGCTCGCCGCCAGGCCCGAAAGCTGGGCTCGGCGATGGTGATCACCGCCGCGATGGAGGGCGACGAGATCGAACTTCCGGCGGTGGCGGGGCGCGAGATCGAGCGTTGAACGTTCCCAATCTGCTGACGCTCTTCCGGCTGGTTCTGGTCGTGCCGCTCATCGTCGCCTTCGAGATCTCGCCGGTGGGGACGCGGGCCGCCAGCCCTCCGTGGGCGGACCTCGCGCTGGCGTGCTTCGTCCTGGCGTCGGTCACGGACTGGCTGGACGGGTTCCTGGCGCGCCGGTGGAACCAGACCTCGCCGCTCGGCGCATTGCTCGATCCGCTGGCCGACAAGGTGCTCGTGAGCTCGGCACTGGTCGAGCTGGCCTACCGCGGGGTGATCCCGGCGTGGACCGCGCTGATCGTGGTGGGGCGGGAGTTTCTCATCACCGGACTGCGCGTGGCGATCGCCGAACGCGGTCTGGGTATCAAGGCGGCCGCCTGGTCCGGCAAGGTGAAGGCGGCGCTCCAGATGGTGGCGATCGCGCTGTACCTCTGGCCTGGCAGTGCGCTAGAATGGCCGGCAGACGTGGTTTACGGCCTGGCGCTCCTCTTGACGGTCACGTCGGGCGCCGAGTACGTCTGGCAATCGCGGAGCGTGTTTTCCAAATGACCACCCTGACACCGAAGGCCCTCGAGCGCGTTCACATCCTGGATCACCCGCTGGTCCACCATGCGTTGTCGGAGCTCCGCCAGAAGGACACCCCGGTTTCGCGCTTCCGGCAGCGGGCCCGGGAACTCGCCAAGTTCCTCATCCTCGAGGCCACCCGCGATTTGCCGACCGATCCCATCGAGATCGAGACCCCCCTGGGTACGGCCACCGGACGCACCCTGCGGGATTATCCCATCATCATCGCGCCGATCTTGCGGGCAGGGCTGGCCATGGTCGAGCCGGCGATGGAGCTGCTGCCCGAGGCCGAGGTGCGCCACATCGGCCTGTACCGCGACGAATCGACCCTTCAGCCGGTCAGCTATTACGTCAAGTTGCCCGACCGCTTCCCGCCGCAGGCGCTGGTCCTGGTCGTGGATCCCATGCTGGCGACCGGTGGCTCGGCCGTCGCCACCATCGATCTCTTCAAGGCCCGGGGCGTCGAGCGGCTCAAGTTCCTGTGCCTGATCGCCAGTCCCGAGGGCATCGAGCGACTTGGCACGGCGCATCCCGATGTGCCGCTTTTCACGGTCAGCATCGATTCCCACCTCAACGAGCGGGGCTACATCGTGCCGGGGTTGGGCGACGCCGGCGACCGCAGCTTCGGCACGTACTAGGGTGCTCCCGGTTTGAATGGATCGAGCCCGATGAGTCAAACGGGGCCCGGTTGCGCAGCGAAGCGACCGCGCAGAGGGACCCGTTCAAACTGCAAAAGGCTTAGGGTGCTCCCGCTTTGACTGGAGCGGGTCCGAGGAGTCGAACGGGGCCCGGTTGCGCAGCGCAGCGACCGCGCCGAGGGCTTGAGTCAGCAGGCGCGGCATGAACGCCGAGATCCTTTCCATCGGCACCGAGCTTCTGGTCGGCCAGATCGTCAACACGAACGCGGCCTTCCTGGCCCGGGAGCTCGCCCAGCTCGGCATTGACCTCTTCCGGGTCACGGCGGTGGGCGACAATCTGGAGCGCCTGGTCGGGGTGCTCCAGGAGGCAGCGGCCCGGGCGGAACTGGTCATCTGCACCGGTGGTCTCGGCCCGACTCCGGACGATCTCACGATCGAGGCGCTGGCCGTCCTGGGGAAGGAGGCTCTGGAGATCCGGCCAGATGCGGCCGCTCGACTCGAGGAACTCTTCAAGCGGCGCCATCGCGTCATGACCCCGACAGAACTCAAACAGGCGTATTTCCCCCCGTCGGCCGAGCTCATCCCCAATCCGGCCGGCACCGCCCTCGGTGCGGCCGTCACGAAGGATGGCGCGCTCATCATGGCCTTCCCCGGGGTGCCGCACGAGCTCGAGGCCATGTGGCGAACGTGGGCGATCCCGAGGCTCGTTGGGCGTTCGCAAGGCATTCTGGCCTCGCGCCTGCTCAAGTTTGCCGGCGCGAGCGAGACCGCGATCGCCGAGCGGGTGAAGGACCTGCTGGCGGGTGCCAACCCCTCGGTCGCTCCCTACACCGGATCGTACGAGATTCATCTGCGCCTGTCGGCCAAGGCCAAGGATCTTGCCGCCGCAGACGCGCTCCTCGATCCCGTGGAGCGTGAGATCTTGGCCCGGGTCGGGGAGTTCTACTTCGGGCGCGACGACCAGACCCTGGCCCATGCCGTCGGCCAGCGGCTCAGGGACTCCCGCATGCGGCTTTCCACGGCCGAGAGCATGACGGGCGGACTCCTGGCCAGCCGGCTCACCGACGTGCCGGGGGCTTCGGAGTTCTTCGCCGGTGGGTTCGTCGTGTACACGATCGACCAGAAGGCTGGCTTGCTTGGCGTGGATCCCGAGGTCATTACCCGGTACACGGATGTGAGCGCCGAGGTCTCGACCGAGCTGGCCCGGCGGGTCCGCCAGCTGACAAAGACCGACTGGGGTATCGGGATCACCGGTTACGCAGGGCCGGGGCCGCAGGTGGCACCAGAGGACGTCGGCCGGGTCTTCGTGGCCCTGGCGGGCCCCGAGGACCGGTCGATCGTGCAGGAGCGCCGTCTGGGCCCCCACCCGAGGGACCGGGTCAAGCTGTTTGCGACGCAGGTTGCCCTTGCGCTGCTGTTTCGTCAGCTTGCGCCGGCGGGAACCCCGGCGTCCCTTGGTTAGTCCGGTATTCAGAATGGACCGATCGCCGACCCCGGGCGTCCCCCCGCCGGAAACGGAGGAGATCCTGCGTATCCTGGCCGAGACCTACCGTGGGGCCGGTACGGCGCTCGAGTTTGAGACAACATTTCAACTACTTGTTGCTGTAATCTTGTCTGCGCAGTGTACTGACAAACGTGTAAACCAAGTGACGCGAAGGCTCTTCGAGGTGGCTTCCGATCCGGCTGACTTCGCCAGGATGCAGCCCGAGGAGCTCGAGCCCTGGATCCGCTCGTGCGGCCTGGGCCCGAGCAAGGCCCGCAGCATCGTCGCCACGAGCCGGGCCCTGCTCGAGCAGCACGGGGGCAAGGTCCCCGGGACCTTCGAGCAGCTCATCGAGCTGCCTGGAGTCGGCCGCAAGACGGCCAACGTGATGCTGGCCAACGCGTTCGGTACCCCGGCGATCGCGGTCGACACGCACGTCTTTCGTGTGGCCAACCGCCTCGGCCTGGCTGCCGCCAGGACTCCCGAGTCGACCGAGGAGCAGCTGCGTCGGCGCATCCCGGTCGAACTTTGGGGGCAAGCCCACCACTGGCTGATCCATCACGGCCGCGAGATCTGCCATGCCCGCAACCCCGAGTGCTCGCGTTGCCCGTTACTGCGGCTCTGCCCGGAGGGTCAACGGCGGTGCGGATGAGAGCCAGGCTTTGGGCCTGCGTGGCCATCACGGCCCTGGTGGCCCAGGCCGGGCCGGCCCGGGCGGAGGGTGGGGAGCCCTTCTCGACCCTCCGGCGCTGGATCGCGACGCAGCGGCTGGCCGCGGGCTTCCACCTCGTCCCCTCAGGTGGCGAGGGCGGCCAGCTCTACGCCTGCAGGTTTGGCGGCTACGAGACGATCATCAGGGTCTTCCTCGTGGACGATCGCATCGTCAAGGAGCAGGTCGAGGTCGAACTCCCCGCCGATCGTCCGGATGCCGTGGCGATGGGCATCATCTCGCGGTTCTTCTACGAGTTCTACGGGGGCCGGGTCCCGTTGAAGGTCCTCTGGGACGAGGTCAACACGATGCGGACGACGCTGGCCCAGATCGGGCTCCGGGAGGTCTCGGGAGATTACCTCGGATTCGATCTCGGCCTGCGTCTGGATACGTCGCCGGACAACTCGTACATGAGCGTGGAGCAGCAGACCTGGGGTACCCTGTTCTGGCGCGGCGATGCCAGCTTGCCCCGTAGGGAGTGGCCGGCTGCCCGGGCCCCTGGCCGTCCCGCACGCACCGTCCGCCCGCGGCCAGCGGGTTGAGGCCAGCCGGCGAAGGTCCGGATGACGCGAATTCGTGGGACGATACGAAGACCCAGCAATCGCAGGTCCGCCACTGACGGCCGCGCGGGGGGCTGCTGATGACGAGAGGAATCCGAGCGATGCCGGAGATCACGCGCACCTACCAGACGGACCTCGCGGACCTGGCCTACCAGGTGTCGCGGTCGGGGGAGTTCGCGGATATCCGTCGGGACCTCGACGAGGATCGCATCGAGGACCAGGAGGCTCAATCTCGGCTACTCGACCTCGTCCTCGGTGGCCGGTGCCGCGTCGAGGGGGACCACGGTCCCGAGGAATTTCGCTGGGCTCTCTCCGAGTTGGAGGCCGGGCGACTTACCTCGAGCCTCTACCGCGAGTACCTCGGAGCCAGGTGAGGCGGGACGCCTGGGGCCACGGCCCGAGGCCCTGAAATCATTCCGTAAGATCGACGCAAAGCCCGGTCGGTGCGGCCTTTGCGGGCCTGGGTACAAGGAGCCCAGATCGCCCGTGCACAAGGGGTGCTCGCGCCCGACGACAAGCAACTGACGCTGCCTTGACGACTGCCCGATCCCGGCCGCCCCTGGCGCAAGCACGACACGGTTCGGCCGAGGTCGCGGGGGATCGTGATGGCGGCTACTGCGGAAGGTGGCCGAAGGGCTATGATCTGGGGCTGTATGATCCCGGAGGAATGGGACGATGCCTGGATTTCGACGCGACCTGCTCCGATCCGGAGGCTGGGCTCTGGCCCCTCTGGTTCTCGGGGTCCTCTATGCTGCCGGGCCCCGGGTGGCTCTGGCCGCCACGGCTCCGGTCGCGACCAGCCCCTCGTCCACCGAAACCTCGGCGGTCTCGAAACCTTATGCTCAGCAGGTACTGGATCGGCTCGACGCCTACATCCAGGCGATAGTTACCCGGCTGAGACAGGCCGAAAGCCTCGGTTCCGCCGGCTTTGACTCCCGGCAGCCGGCGATCGTCGGCCCGGCTGGTGAGTGGCTGCCCCTCGAACTCGTCGTGCGCGATCCCGACGGCAACCTCGTGCACCATCCGTCAGGCACGGCATTGCTGACCCGCGGAGACATCCGGGCGGCGCTCGGGGGAGACCCGGTCCAGGTGCGCAACGGCGAACTGGTGATCGTCGACGCGCTGCCCGGAGGCGTCTCGGCGGTCGGGACGGCCGTCCCGCTGGCGGAGATCGGCGCCCTGCTGCCGGATTTCTCGAAGGCGGACGGGGCCGCGATCTTCGATGCCCGTGGCCATTTGCTGGCGGGCCAGAACGGCCTGTCGTCCGACCAGAGCGCCCTTTTCAAACGCGATCTACCGCAGGCCCAAGGCTCCTTGCAGATCGCCGCGGATCCGGCCGGCGGCGGTGGCGACGGCCAGATGATCGATTTCGAGATCGCACGATCGGAGCCTGCCGGCCTGGTCGTAGTGACCCGCATGCCGGGCGCGCCGGCCGGGGAGCCCACGCTCACGGGCTCGCTCTTCCCCTCGCCCGACGCCAAGCCGCTGCCGGATCCGCCGTCCCCCGAGCGGCTGGCCAGCCTGGGCCTGCCGGCGTTCCCGGCGAGCCGGCGGATCGTGATCCCTTTCGCTCTGGGGGTATCCGGGATCGCCCTGGGCGGGATCATCCTTCTGGGGCGCCGGAGTCGCAGGCCCGAGGCTCCCCTCGCGATGGAGCGTGTCGATTATCTCGATGCGCTCGCCGAGGCCCCGGAGCTCAAGAAAAAACGCAGGCGCAAGCGCGTCGCCCGACCGTCGCTCGACGTGAACCCCCGGCCAGCCAGGGGGGGGGATGCGGCGGAGCTGGACGCGGCAAATGCAGCCTTGCCAGGTCGAGACTGGCTCTTCCCCGAAGACGAAGGCGACCTCGACCTCGCGCCGGAGAGCGCCGAGGGTGGGTCCGCTCCGGGGCAAGAGCTCGATCCCGTGGGAGTCGAACCTCGGCTTCTGGCCGGTGCTCAGGATCCAGCTTTCGGTGGAGATGCCGATCCGGAGCCAGCCCGGGAGCCCGCCGCAGCCGTGGCCCCGGAGCCCGCGTGGGTGGATGAGATCGAGGGTCCCGTGGACCGCCTGGAAGACTTCGCCGGGGCCGCTGGCGAGAGGGTTGATGCCCCTGAACTCGGCCTGGCCGATGGATCCGAGCTCGAGGACGGAGCCGCGCCCGCAGCGGCCCGCACGGGCTCGGAGGAGAGCGCTTCCGCTGGAGCGGACGAAGCTGTTCTCGAGCCGGCCAGACGGCGGGGGATCAGCCTCTTCTGGAACAAGGGCAAGACGCCCCGGCCGCCTCTGCTGGTAGAGGCCGAGGCCGAGGGTAAACAAGAACCGCTCGAGTATGCTCGCGTGATCGACGCGCAGGCCGAGGATGGAGCCGCCGCGGCCGCCGAGCGCGCCAGCCACATCGAGGCCTTCCGGGCGGACCGGGATCGCGTCGCCATGCGGACGGCGCGCGCTGCGGTGCCCGAAGCGGCCCGCCGGGGTCAAGCTGAAGTCCGCGGCGAGTCCGACGGCCGGCTGCGGAGCGTCAAGCCTGGCGACGTGCTCGTGACCAAGGGCGAGGTCCAGGCCCTGGTGGAAAAAGAGGGCGATCGCGTCTTCGGGCGGCTGATCGATCTGATGGGCGAGTCCGAGACGCGCACGGAATCCATCGTGGGCGGCATGCGGGAGACCTTCAAGGAGGTCCTCGAGCAATTCGAGAGCTTGCAGGATGCGCGCAAGCACGACCTCACCGAGATCCATGACCTCAAACACGACATCGAGAACGAACTCGCCAACGCCACGCTCAAGGTCAAGCAGTCCGAGGGCAAGACGACCGAGGGCCTCGTGCGGTTATCGGATCGCGTGGAGGATCTCGCGCGCAAGATCGAGGACTGGATCTCCGACCAGAGCCTGGCCGAGGAGCGGCTGAATGGTGCCCTGGCCGGGCTCCGGAGCGGCTGGGAGTCGCAGATCGAAGCGCAGGGCGATCTCCGCAGAGCCTTGCGGGAGGTCAGCGACGACTCGCAGGGCGCCATCCGCAGGGTCGAGGGGATCCTGGATCGCGAGGCCACGGACCGCCGAGCCGAGATCGATCGGATCCATCTCGAGCTTCGGGCGCGCAAGGATGAGCTCCGGGATCTGGCCAGCCTGGCCGGGCGGCTGGAAGACCTGAAGAGCAGCCAGGACGGCCTGCATCACCGTATCGATCGTGCCGAGACGCAGCAGCGTCAGGCCGCCGAGGATCTCCAGCGCAAGCTCGACGCTGCCGAGATGCAGCAGCGCCAGGGCGTCGCGAATCTGGAGCGCAAGCTCGATGCCGCCGAGACGATCGAGACCTTGCGCCGGCAGGTCACGAACGACCTCGATACGCTGCGCATCAAGGTCGAGCGTGGCGATGGGCAGGTGGCTGATGTGAAGTCGGCGATCGAGGCCGTGCAGGCGGTGATCCGCGAAGAACAGACCGCGCTCATCAACCAGCTCTACCAGGATCTCGACTCGGCCCGAGATCAGATCTCGCAGCAGGCGCGAACCTACCACGACCAGGTCGAAGAGCTCAAGGAAGAGAATACGCGGCTCGGGCAGCGTCAGTACCACATGATCCAGCTCCTCTCGAACCTGCACAGCACCATCGGCAAGTCCGACGCTCGCACCCTCGAGGAGGTCGAGCGCCTCAAGGCGCAGAACTCGGAGCTTCAGCAGATGGTCATGCACCTGGTCCGCCAGGGGAAAGGCGCCATGCCTTCTGCGCCAGCTGCGACGCCCCGTCCGGTCACGTCGGCTCCGCCCCCGAACGCGGCGGCCAGTTCGCCCGCCCGACCCCCGATCCCGCCTCAGGCTCCGGCGGTCGGACCTGTCGACACCTCGGATGGCAAGCCGATCGACCTCTGGGGACGCCTCGTGGGCCGCACGGCTCCGGGGGCCGAGGAAGACACCCAGCGCAAGCGGCGGCCGCGCTGAAGCTTTTGAAGTTTTGACGGGTCCCGCGGCGCGGTCATCGGGACCGAGCCGCGGTCTTTTCGCGATCCGCGGGGATCCGCCGCTCGATCGCGTCGCCGCTACGCCTTGACCGCCAGGTCCAGGCACCCATGCCGAGCCCGAAGAAAAACATCACCAGACCCCAGACCAGGTCCAGGTTGATGTTCGCGGTGGCGGGCGTCGATGGGTGGAAAAAAGCGCCGTAGAACGCCAGGAGCGCTCCGACCCCCAGGAAGAGCGCCGAGATGGGAATGCGGATATCGAGCATCAGGTGGTCATCCTTCGAAACACGGGGCGATGGAACAGACCGGAGCCGTTTCGCCTGGGCAGGATCGGGTCCAGGGAGTCAAACGGGGCCCGGTGGCGCAGCGCAGCGACCGCGCAGGAGGGCGTCCAGACGGCAAGAGGAACGGGCCTCGTGGCACGCGGCTCACCAAAAGAGGATGTTGAGGACGACGACCACGGCCAGCACTCCGGCGCCCAGGATGGCCGGCCGGCGGTACCAGGGAGCCCGGTCGTCCCGGATTCGCGGGGTCAAGCTATAGACCAGGCCTTCGAGCTCAAAGTCCGATCGCGGCCGGGTCGCGAGACTGATGAGAATGCCGGCCACGAAGCACACCGAAAAGGCGTAGATCGCCTGGTAGAAGTTGGCAGCCATGGCGCTGGGGTAGTGGAGAACGCCCAGCTGGGTCAAGATGTAGTGTCCGAAGGCCGCCAGCGTGCCCATCAAGAGGCCCCAGAACGCGCCGTGGCCGGTCGTTCGCTTCCAGAACATGCCGAGCAGGAAGATGCCGAACAGCGGCGCGTTGAAGAAGCTGAACAGCAACTGCATGTAGTCCATGATGTTGTTGTAGTGCATGGCGAGGTAGGCTGCGCCGATCGACAGCACGATGCCGCCGATCGTGGCAAACCGGCCCATTTTCAGGTAGTGGGCGTCGGATCGGCCCTTGCGGATGTAGGCCTGGTACAGGTCGTAGGTCCAGACCGTGTTGAAGGCCGTGACGTTGCCCGCCATGCCGCTCATGAAGGATGCCAGCAGCGCTGTCAGGCCCAGGCCCAGCATGCCGGAGGGGTAATAGCGCTCGAGCAAGAGGGGCAGGGCGTTGTTGTAGTCGTAGGTGCCGTCTGGAAGCTTCTGTAGCAGCGGAGCGGTGCCGGTTAGGGGATGCAGGGTGAGGGCGATGGCGATCAGGCCCGGTGCGATCACCAGGAACGGGAAGAGTGCCTTGGGCAGTGCGGCGATGAGGGGGGTGTTGCGCGCCGCGGTCATGTCCTCGGCCGCCAGGGCCCGCTGGACGACGAGGAAGTCCGTGCACCAGTAGCCGAACGAGAGGACGAAGCCGAGGCCCATCGCCATTCCGAGCCATTCGACTCCCATCGGGTTGGTCGACGCCGCACCGAGACCGGCCCAGGCGTGCGAAAAGCCCGGAGGCATCCGGGCCACGAGGCCCTTCCAGCCGCCGACGTCGTGGAGCCCGATCGCCACCAGAGGAGCGAAACCGAAGCAGATGAGGAAGAACTGCAGGACCTCGTTGTAGATCGAGGAGGACAGGCCGCCGAGGATGGTGTAACCGAGGACGACCAGGGCGGAGATGAGAATGCTGGCGTCCATCGACCACCCGAGCAGCATCTGGAAGACCTTGGCCATCGCGAACATGTTGATGCCGGAGGCCAGGACCGTCATGAAGGCGAAAGAGATGGCATTCAGGGCCCGGGTCTTCTCGTCGAAGCGGAGCTTCAGATACTCGGGGACGCTGCGGGCCTTGCTACCGTAGTAGAACGGCATCATGAACACGCCGACGAACACCATCGCAGGGATCGCCCCGATCCAGTAGAAGTGTGCGGCAAGCACACCGTACTTGGCTCCGTTCGCGGCCATTCCCATCACCTCGAGGGCCCCCAGGTTGGCCGACAGGAAGGCCAGGCCGGTCACCCAGCCCGGGATCCGCCTGCCCGACACGAAGAAGTCATCCGAGGTGTGGACGCTCTTGCGCAGTACCAGGCCGATGCCCAGCACGAATGCCGTGTAGACGGCCAGGACGGCGTAGTCGATCCAGTGCGCGTGCATGGCTGCGTCCTCTCGATCCCCGGCCCGCCAGGCGCTTCTCGCGAGCAGGCCAGGCGGGTGCGGCGTGCTGCAATACGGTCGTCCGGGCCCCTCTCGGGCGTGATGCCCCGAATGGACGATTCTCTAGAAGTTTACCCGGACGCGGACAGGTCCGGACACATTCTTGAAGGCTGCCGCCGGGATCACCAGCAGGTGGTCGTCATAGCCATAGGCCGTTTCCGGGAGTTGCGTGCCCGCGACCCGGACCGCTGCCGGGGGGGTCTGGAGATAGAAGCCGACATCCCCTGCTTGCAGCAAGGTCGCCGCGATCCCACCGGCCGGGTGCGAGACGGCGACGATGGCAGCAGGGCCGACCAGCTTGTCGAGCAGACCGAGACACGCCGTGCCCGCGGAGATGGGGGCGATCGTGAACATATCCGCCCCGATCTCCGGCAGCCAGAACTTGACCTTGGAGGCTGGCCCCGTGACCTCCTGGACCGTGCGCGCGTTGGCGTCGTATACGGCGAATCGGGCGAGTTGCGGAAAGGGCGCCATCGGGTCGACATCGGCTGGCTTCACGGCGCCGTCCTCGCGCCAGAGGCCCTTGTCGACGTTGAAGGCCGCCACCATGCCGCAGATCTGCCCCGGCCTGCGGACCTGGCTCCAGACCAGGAGGGGGGCCGCTGTCACGGCCGGATCGGATAGCAGGCTGTCCCGCGCCGGCAAGCCCGGATCGTCGACGCGCAAGACGGTGCCGTCGGCCAGCGTCAGGCTGCGCAAGAGGGGTACGTTCTCGGTGCCCGGGATGTCCGAGGTGTAGGCGGGACCTCCGCTGATGGCATGGGCGATCGCCTCGAACCGTGATTCCGGAGCGGCCGACCGGAAGCTTCCGTAATCTGGATAGGCGAAGTTCGACAGCCAGTACGAGTCGAAGACATCCTGCATGATGCGATCCTTGACACCGTCCGAGCCTTGCGGCCCGAGGGGCTCGCTGGCCCGGGCGAGATCGGCATAGTGCCAGTTGTAGGCGGCTTCGAGAGCGAGATCCCCGCTGCACAGCAGGTTGACGCCGCCCAGCCGGCCGAAATGGCCAACCGCTGCCGTCTCGAGGTTGCGGAGTTCGCCCTGCCCGGCGTCGAACAGCGGCATCACGCCGGACGTGAAGGCTGCCAGGCCGGCTTGATCGCCCACCTTGACGAAGTCCACGCCCCCGCGGCCGAGCTGGGTGTACCAGTCAGCAAAGAAATCCGCATCGCCCTGCGGATCGGGCAGGTAGGCGCCGTGGGCGGCCGCCAGCAAGGCATGTGCCTTCCCGATCGCCGAGCGGGAGTCGACACCGTCCCGGTAGCCAGCGAGCGGGTGCCAGACGCCGACGTCGCGAACTCCCAAGCCCATGCGGAGCTTGCGGACCAGACCGGGCAGGCCGTCCGGAAAGCGTGACAGCGCTGCCCCGAAGCCGGCCAGGCGCCGATCCTGGACGGTCAACCAGCCATCGCCGAGGAGCACGAAGCCCAGGGGCAGGCCGCGCGAACGAAACGCGCGCGCGGCATCCAGGACGTCGGCCTCCGTGACGTCCGAGTAGGCCGGCGCCGAGCTCCAGCCCAGCCGTGTGAAGGCGTCGGGATAGCCCTTCTCCCAGCGGAGCCTGCCGTAGAAGCCCGCGTCCCGGAACGCGATCTGGTAGGCCTTGCGGGTGAGCTGGTAGGGGGACAATGCCGTGGCAAAGACGAAGAGCGGCACGTGATGACCAAGCGTGACTGCGCCTGCGCTCATCGTGATGCCGAACTCGTACCCCCGAACTCCGACGGACCCGACCAGGCCCCCGCCGGCAAGGGGTGCGAGCAGCTGGTACTCGATGCGATGGGTGCGCTCCCAGACCAGCATGAGATTGTCGGGCGGCAGGCTCCGGTAATCGGAGGTCCAGACCGGAGCCGCGGATCCGGGTGCCAGGCGGTGAATGGCCATCCCGCGGGCGAAGCCCGGCAGGTGCATGCGCACGGCTATCGCGTCTCGCGCGGCCAGCGCTGGCCCGTCGTAATCCAGCGAGGCGACCGTGACCTGCTCGGCCGGGTAGCTGGTGAGGGTCAAGGAGGCCGTGGCGATCCGGTCGATGGCGCCGATGAGGTCATAGCGTGAGGCCACGAACATTCCCGCACCCTGTCCCCCGGACTGGTGGCCGGCGGGACTGAGGCTACCGGTAGCTTCGTGGCCACTGGCCAGATGCAGGGCGACGCTTGCCACGCCAGGTCCCCCGAGGGTGAGACCCCCGCGCGCCAGTCCGGCCAGGGTGCGGTCTGGCGCGGCATTCGCGCCCGCAAATGCACCCTGCGCGGTGGTCAGCGAGGCGAGGACGATGGGGATGGCTAGGCTGCGCACAAGCGGAGCTCCTGGTCGGGTGCGGGATCGCCGGAAGCGTATCAGGAGCGGGCGCCGCTTCTCAAGCAGGGTGGCAGCGCGTCCAGTCCGGCTTCGACAAGGTGCACTTGCGCTATCGGCTCCTGCTGCGATAGGTTGGGCGCCTGATGGCGCGTTCGCGACCGCAGTCCATTGGACCCTACATCGCAATGGGCGTGACCCTGGTGGTCATCGTCCTGGCCTTGACGGTTGGCTGGATCCTCACCGTCGTGTCCTACAGCCTGCGCCAGGCGGGCAGACTGGGCGTGGCGCAGTGGTTCCTCGTCATCGGGGGCGGGGTCCTCTTCGGCCTGGTCATCACGGGCTTGATCCTGTTCATCGTGGGCCAGGCTCGCCTCATCCGCGACAACCAGAGGCAGACCAACTTCCTCGACGCGGTGAGCCACGAGCTCAGGAGCCCGCTCACCAGCCTCAAGCTTCACCTCGATACGCTGCGCCTGCGCAACCTGCCTGCGGAAAAGGTCCAGGAATTCCACGTCCTGATGAGCGATGACGTCGAGCGGCTGCAGGGGCTCGTGGAGCGCCTGCTCGAGGCCGGTCGCGCCGAGCATCGGGGGCGCCAGTATCACCTGGAGCGCGTCGAGGTCGCGCCTCTGGTCGCCAGCATGGTTGCGCTGGCGCGGCGACGCTACGGTCTGGCGGGCGATTCCATCCGCATCATGATGCCCGACCTCGTCGTCGAGGCAGATCCGGCGGCACTCGAGATCGTCGTGTACAACCTGGTGGAGAACGCCATCAAGTACTCGCGAGAAGGGCAGGTCGACATCTTGATCCTCGGCAGCCGGACCTCCGATGGCGACGTCGCGATCCGCGTGCGCGATTCGGGCGTGGGGATCCCCAGATCCCAGCTCAAGCGCATCTTCACCCGTTTCTACCGTCTGGGGAACGAGCTTACCCGGACCCGCAAGGGGACCGGCCTCGGTCTCTACCTCGTTCGGGTCATGGTGCGCGAGATGCGCGGTAAGATCGAGGCGATGAGTCCGGGTGACAACCTCGGAAGCACCTTCGTGCTGACCCTGCGCGAGCCCCGCAACCGGCCGGAGTCGCGCCGGCGCGACGCAGCCACGAAGGCTCGGGCAGGCGAACCGGGCGGCCAGGGCCCCGAGGGCTCTGCTTCGGATTCCCCCGCTGGCGCGCCCGCCGCGGACCCGAGGCCCTGATTCCGATGGCCCGGATCCTGGTCGTCGAGGACGAGGCGCACATTGCGAACGGCCTCAAGTTCAACCTCGAACTCGACGGGCATGACGTGGCGGTGGTCGGCGACGGCCAGGTGGCCTACGACCTGGTTGCGACGCAGCAGCGCGGCTTCGACCTGCTGGTGCTCGACGTGATGCTCCCGACCCTGTCGGGGTTCGATGTCTGCCGGGCCATCCGCAAGAAGGGCATTTTCGTGCCCGTGTTGATGCTGACGGCCAAGAACTTCGACAAGGACAAGATCCACGGCCTCCAGGTGGGGGCCGACGACTACGTCACCAAGCCATTCAACCTCGAGGAGCTGCTGGCGCGGGTCTCCGGCCTGCTGCGTCGGCGCGAGTGGGATCGGGCGCGCAGCGCGGGACCGATCCGGCTCGAGTTCGCCCAGGTGAGCCTCGACTTCGAACGCGCCGAGGCCACCATCGCGGGGGTTCCCGCCAAGCTCACCTCACTCGAGTTTGCCGTCATGCGCTGTTTTGCCGAGCGCGAGGGCAAGGTGGTCTCCCGCGAGGAGCTCATGGTGTACGCCTGGGGTCTCGAGGGGCCGGTCAACACGCGTACCGTCGACAACTTCATCATGCGCTTGCGGCGGATCC
The DNA here is from genome assembly GCA_021781555.1 of bacterium. Lineage (GTDB taxonomy): Bacteria > Cyanobacteriota > Sericytochromatia > S15B-MN24 > VGJW01 > JAJXWQ01. The sequence continues at coordinate 86,974 of JAJXWQ010000001.1, read as the reverse complement.
TGGAGCCCGATCCTGCCCGCCCGCGCCACCTCCTTTCGGTCCGCGGCCTCGGCTATCGCTTCGTGCGCGAATAGGACCCGGGCCGGTCAGGAGGCGGCCAGGGCCGCCCGCACGTGCGCCGTGACAGCCGGCCAGTCCCCGGAGACCAGGAGGTTTTCTGGCACCAGCCCCGAGCCGAGGGTGCACAGCGCAGCCCCGGCTGCCAGGTACTCGCGGTGATTGGCGAGCGTGACGCCGCCGGAGACCAGGAACCGCGTGCCGGGCAGCGGCGCCAGTACGTCGCGCAGGTAGGAGGGGCCGCCCATCGCACGAATCGGAAAGACCTTGACGAAGTCGGCTCCCAGGGCCAGAGCCGCGAGGATCTCGGTCGGGGTCAGCCCGCCCAGGATGGCGCTGGCCCCGGCCTCGTGCGCCAGTTCGACCACGCCGGCGGGCTGGCCCGGAGAGACCAGGAAGGCGGCGCCCGCGTTCACCGCGGCCCGGGCCCGCTCGACATCGACCACGGTGCCCGCACCGATGATGCCGCGTCCCTCGGCAGCGAGAGCGGCGATCGCGCGAGCGGCGTCCGGCGTGACGAAGCTCACCTCGATCGCGTCCAGGCCCGCATCGAGCAACGCCCGGCCCAGGGCCAGCGCCGTCTCGGCGCTGCGGGTCCGCACCAGGCCGACGCGCCGGGCTTCCAGTAGGCGGTCGAGGGGCTCAGCGGGCGAGCTTGCCGGTTGCACCTCTTCGAGCATCCCACATGATAGCCGTCCCTGGCCTCTCCGCTCAAGCGGCAAGTCCAGGGACGGGGCACGGCGGTCTCTGGAATCCGCTAGAGGCGCTGCGCTCGGCGACCTGACAGGCGGGGCGCCTGCCTGCCAGATGGTCGGGCGGCGTGGTAGAGTCCAGCGATGGCTGGCAAGGACACGAGTGCGGCGCTGTCGAGTGGAGCGCTGCGCGAGCGTCTGGCGATCATCCTCATCCGCCCGCAAACACCCGAGAATGTCGGGTCGATTGCCCGGGCCATGGCCAACCTCGGCCTCGCGCGGTTGCTCATAGTTGGCTCCCCGGGAATCGCGCGGGATCCAGCCGCCAGGCGCCTGGCCGTCCACTGCGAGGATATCCTCGAGGCGGCCTGCGAGGCTCTTGATCTTGAATCGGCACTGGCGGGTTTTCAGCTGGCGATCGGGACCACGGCGCATCGGTCCTACGAGACCTGGGATCTCCTCGAGCCCCGGAGCGCGGTGGCACTGGCCGGAGCGGTTCCGGGCCCGGTCGCCCTGGTCTTCGGCAGCGAGCGGTACGGGATGTCCAAGGCGGACCTCCGCCGGTGCGATCAGGTGCTCCGCCTGCCGACGGCCCGTCCGGGTGAATCGTTGAATCTTGCCCAGGCGGTGCTGGTGGTGGCCTGGGAGTTCTGGCGCACTCCAGATCCAGCGGGGCGCCCCGAGGGTGCAGGAGGCCCGCCGGAGCTTGCCCCTCCCGGCCCCGACGTGCTCGGGGATCTGGGCCAGGACTGGATCGGCCTTCTGGAGGCGAGCAGCTTTCTCAAGCCGCACAACCGCGAGAAGAAGCTCGCGACCCTCCGGCGCGTGCTTTCTCGAGCACGGCTCACGGCGACCGAGAGCGCTGCCTTGCGCGGCCTGGGTTCGAAGCTCTCGCTGCTTTGCGGCCAGCGCGTTTCGGGCCGCTGATCCGGCGGGCGGCACGCCCGGTTCCACCCGAGCCGCCAGTCACGAGAAATCCTGCCCATCGTGGACGCAGACCGGATCCACGCGCGGATCTAGGCTCGGTCCATGGCTCGTCTGCTGCTTCCTGTGGTTGCCTCCTTGGCCTGCGTGCTGGCCACCTCCGGGTGCCTTCACCTTGGCATGCAGCAGCGCGGTCCGGCTCCGGGCCGGGCTGACTTCGGCGTGGTTCCCCCCCCTCCGCCCCCGCCGCCGCCCGCCGCATCGTCGCTTCGCGTCCGACCCAGAACCGGACCGCAGGCTCTGCCCTACCGGATCTGGCGCCGCCATTTCAGGGGTCGCTTGGCCTACGTCGTGCGGGTCTCGCTTCCCGACGTGCACGCCGAGTTGCTGTTCGCCCGCGACCGCGCGCACCCGCACAGGGCCTGCGAGCGCTTCGATGCCCTGCGCCGGCGGGCCGGTGCTGCCATCGTGGCGAGTGGGGCTTTCTTCGGGGAGAGCTCGCACCGCACCATGGGGACCCTGATCTCCGCTGGACAGGTCTGGCAGGGCCAGCCACGGGACGATCTGGGGACGGCGCTCGAGATCGATGCCCGCGGCGTGGCTGTCCTGCGGACCCTCAAGATCGAGGCCGCCAGGCGCGATTGCCCCTTCTTCTTCCAGGCCGGGCCGAGGCTGGTACGGGACGGCTCGATCTGGCTCCACCCGAGGTTCGAGGGGTTCAGGGATCCCGTCCTGCTCGACCGGGCGCGCCGGGTCGCCGCCGGGCTCTCCCACGGTGGTCGGGTGCTCCTCCTGGTGGGCTTTCCGCAGCCGATCTCGCTGCGGACCGAAGCCGAGGCCATGCGCGATCTCGGTTGCCGGGACGCCATGAACCTCGATGGTGGATCTTCGGCTGCCCTGGCGATCGGCGATCGCGTCCTGGTGCGGCCGGACACTCCGCTCACGCACCTGGTGGTGTTCCAACCGGACGCCTAGAGCTCCCGGTTTGAATGGATCGAGCCCGATGAGTCAAACGGGGCCCGGTTGCGCAGCGAAGCGACCGCGCAGAGGGCCCCGTTCAAACTGCAAAAGGCCTAGCCCCCGGCTTGCTCGCGCCGCGAAGCGACCGCTACGGCGCGACGAGCTGGGCGATCAGGCGCTCCATGACCAGGCCCTCGTTACTGCTCTTCTGCTTGAGGTCGCTCTCTGCCTGTATCAGGTGGCCCAGGGCGTCGAGCAGCCGGCGCGAGGTCCACCGCCGCAACAGCTCGAGATCGCGCCGAACCCTCCCCGGCGTGCGCCGCATCGCCGTGGCGATGTCTTCCACCGATCGCCGCCGTTCGGCCAGCGCCTTCTCGTGCAGGTAGACCCGCATGAGCGTGGCCATCGTGGCGAGGATCTTGAGCTCGTGGTCGTGCACGAGGATCGTCCTCAAGGAAACGATCGCCTCGGCTACCCGGAACGCCACGATGTGCTCGACGAGCTTGAAAATGTCGGATTCTCCGGGTGGCGAAAGGAGCTCGACGTCGTCGCAGGATGCCGGCCGCTGCTCTGCGAAGCTGAGGAGCTTGCGCAGCTCCTGATCGAGCTGGTAGCGGTCCTGACCGAGGCGGTCCACGAGAAACTCGGCCGCATCGGGGGCGATCGCCCCACCAAGGGCCCTGGCCCGGCGCTCCACCCAGGCGTAGGTAGGTTGCTTGCGATAGGGATCCGGCCCGGCGAACTCCACGATCTTGGCCCGGCCCGACTTCTGCGCGGCCAAGGCAGCCTTGGAGGTCGTCATTCCTGCGTGGATGCGGTCCCCGACGACGAGCACCAGGTTGCAGCCCTGCGGGAGGCCGTCTTGCAGCAGGGCGACGACGGCGTGGGCATCGGTGCCCGTGCTCTCGAGGGCCTCCGGGTCGACTTCGGCGCCCTTGCGCGAAGACGGGTTGAACCAAGGGCAGTCCCGCACGACCACCACGCGATCGCCGAAGAAGGGCACGCTGCGGGCAGCCGCCGCGATCTCTGCGATGCTCGTCGTGCCCGGTAGCACCGAGAGGTTGAGGGCTCGCCAGTCGGGGGCCACCAGCTCCTGGATCAGGCGCTCGACCTCCTCTGCGATCGAGAAGGCGTCCTTGCCGTGGAGGATCGTGATCATCGGGTGCCCGCGCTCCCGGATCGCGGATCAGGCGTCACGGCGCCGGGATGCGCAGGCGCCGAAGCGGCGATCGCGCTTCTGGAAGCTCAAGAGCGCCTTGACCAGATCCTCGCGCCCGAAATCGGGCCAGTAGGTGTCCGTAACGTAGATCTCGGTGTACGCCAGCTGCCAGAGGAGATAGTTGCTGATGCGGAACTCGCCCGAGGTACGGATCAAGAGGTCAGGATCCGGCTGGTCGCTGGTGTAAAGGAAACGGCCGAAGAGGTCTTCGGTTACTTCGTCCGGGGCCAGGCGGCCTTCGGCGATTGCCGTTGCGATCCGGCGCGTGGCCGAGATGATCTCGCGTCTGCCACCGTAGTTGAGGGCGATGTTGAAGACCAAACCGGTGTTGCGGCGAGTGCGGTCCTCGGCGGCGGCGATCGAGCGCTGGATGTCCCGACCGAGCTCCTGGATCTCGCCGATGAAGCGCATCTTGACGTTGTTCTTGTGGAGGTCGTCGACCTCGCGATCCAGGGTGTCCCGGAACAGAGCCCAGAGGAAGCTCACCTCGTCCTCCGAGCGCTTCCAGTTCTCGGTCGAGAAGGCGAACGCAGTGAGATGGGCGATGCCGAGCTCGCGGCAGTAAGTGACCAGCTGGCGCAAGGTCTCGCGCCCCGCCCGGTGGCCGGTCTTGCCCGGGAGGCTGCGCATCAGCGCCCAGCGCCGGTTGCCGTCCATGATCACGGCCAGATGGCGCGGAACCGCCGCACGATCCACGCCGGGCCATGGGTCGGTAGCGAGCGTCTGAGCTCTTGCCATGGGTACCTCGATGAAAGGACGCATTCTACCGCCTAAAGTTCCATCATCGCAGCGGAACGGGCACCAGGGTCACGACCCCTGGCGTCACCTGATACTTGAGCGAATCGGGAACTAACACCCGGACCGGAGCGCGATCCTGGCGCGGGGCGAGGTAGCCCAGATCGACGTAGGCCTCGATGTCGCCCTCGGTCAGGCGATCGACGGCATGGGCCGGGCCTTCGACGACGACATCGGCGAAGGCGGGCACCAGATGGATGTGCTCGAACGGGGGCGGATGCTTGACCTCGATCTCGACCGAGAGGCGTCGGTGGGCGGGATAGTCGAGTCCGACGCGCTGCGAGACGCCGACGAAGCCCCAGAGGGCGATCGCCATCAGAACGGCCAGGATCTTGAGGCCGGTCGTGGATTGAGCGCTCTTGTCGGCCAAGACGCTCACTTCCGACCAAAGAGCGCCAGGCCGAGATTGGCAGGCTGCTGGCGGGGAACCTGGTAGTGGATCTCCAGCTGAGCCCGCAGCTCGTCGTCGGTCAGGAAGCGCTGAAGCTGGCCTTCCCGGGCCACCGAGATGGCTCCGGTCTCCTCGGAGACCACCACCGCCAGGGCATCGGTCGTCTCGGTCAAACCGAGCGCAGCTCGGTGCCGGGTGCCGATCGGGCGGCGCGAGCTCCGCTTGATGGACTCGGAAAGCGGCAGGAGCGCCCCCGCCGCGGCGATGCGATCGCCCCTCAGGATCACGGCTCCGTCGTGCAAGGGGCTGGCGGTATTGAACAGGCTCGCCAGCAACTCGGCCGAGATCTCGCCGTTGATGGCCCGGCCGGTCTCGATAAACTCCTGCAGGCCCGTCTGGCGCTCGATGATGATGAGGGCGCCGATCTTGCGGCTGGCCAGGTGGCGGGCGGCGCTCACGATCTCGTCGATCACGCGCTGGGGATTGCTAACCTTGGAAGACACCCACAGCTCGCCGCCGAACAGCTCGCCCTGGCCCAAGAGCGCGAGGGCGCGCCTGAGCTCGGGCTGGAAGACCACCGGGATGGCGACGATGATCATGGTGGCCGTGCTCTGCACGAGCCACGTGATCGTATGCAGCTGCAAGGCGCTGGAGATGAGATAGGCCACCAGCAGGAAGAGCAGGCCGCGGAGGAGCTGCACCGCCCGGGTGCCTCGGATGAGGAGGAAGAGGCGGTAGAGGATGAAGCTCACGAGCGCGATGTCGACGCCGTCCTGCCATCTCAGGGCGGCGAGGAACTGGCGCAGGGTGTCGAGTGCCTCGCCCCAGCTCATGGGCTGGCCAGATCGGGTCGGGTCGAGGGGCTGACAACGCGCTGCGGTAGCCGGTCGAGCGCGAGCAAGTCCGCGTGGCTCTCACGCTCGCGGACCAGGTCGGCCTGGCCATCGCCGACGAGAACCATGGCCGGCCGGACGAGACGGTTGTAATTGCTCGCCATGGAAAAGCAGTACGCGCCCGTAGTCCAAAGCACCAGGCGGCGTTTCCCCCCGACCGACGGAAGGCTGGCCTCTTTGATGAGGACGTCCCCTTCCTCGCAGGCCTTGCCGGCGACGGTCCACGTGGACTCCGCCCCCAGCGGCGCGTCGCCTCGATTGCCCATGCGGCCCGCCACCGGATCGCAAGAGTAGCTGGCGTCATACAGAGCCGGCCTCGGGTTGTCGGCCATTCCGCCGTCGACCAGAAGGTACTGGCGATCGTGGGTGCGCTTCTCGGCGACGACCTGGTACACGGTGCAGCCAGCCGTCGCCACGATCGCCCGCCCCGGCTCCAGCATGAGCTTGGGTAGCGGCAACCCGCGCCGCTCGCAGCCTTGCGCGACAGTCTTGCCGACGGCGGCGGTGAGATCGGCGATCGAGGGCGGATCGTCGGCTTCGGTGTAGGCAACCCCCAGACCGCCCCCGAGGTCCAGCTCGCGCACGGCCAGGCCGCGGCCGGCCAGATCCGCGGCCAGATCCAGACCGACTCCTGCGGCCTCGACGAAGGGGGCGATGTCGAAGATCTGGGAACCAACGTGAATCTGCAGGCCCATGAACTCAAGGTTGCCACTGGCCCCGAGGCGTTCCAGGGCAAAGTCCAGCGCAGCGCCGGGTCGGATGCCGAACTTGCTCTGCACGTGGCCCGTGCGGATGAACTCGTGGGTATGGGCCTCGATCCCGGGGTTGATCCGCAGCAGGACCCGCACCTGGCGTCCGGCCTTGGCTGCACGGGCCTGCAGGACCTCGATCTCGTCGAGGTTGTCGACCATGAATCGCCCGACGCCGGCCTCGAGCCCCATGGCGATCTCATCCGGGCTCTTGGCGTTGCCCTGGAATACGATACGATCGGCCGGAATGCCGGCCGCCAGGGCGGTTGCGAGTTCCCCGCCCGAAACCACCTCGGTACCGAGGCCGAGCTCGTGAATCAACCGGTTGATACCGGTGTTGCAAAGGGCCTTGGACGCGTACAGGATCTCGGAGGGTCCCGGATAGGCCGACCGCAGGCCGAGAACGAACGCCGACGCGGCCGCGGCGATCGTGGCCTCGTCCATGACATAAAGCGGGCTACCGTAACGATCGGCAAGATCGTCGAGCGCGCATCCGCCTATACTCCAACCACGCGATCCGAACGTGGCAGTGAGAGGCCTGACGGCCTGGTTGCAGGTGGTGCGGGCGATCGCCAACGTTTCTCCAGGACGTGCGCAGCGAAAAGCTGGTTTCCTTGCGGACCCTCCCAGTATAGCGCATCGAGTCCGCGCCGAAGGCGTCGCTGGCCAGCGGTTCGCTGGAATTCGTCCAGCCTTTATCTGGTAGGATTGGCTTTCGGCGTCGAGATGATGGATAGACAATCAGTGATGGCACTGGTGGAGGAGCTGGCTCCTCTGCCGTATGCCGCGTCGTGGGACAACAGCGGTCTCCAGGTCGGGGATCCTGGCGGTGAGGTCACGGGGGTCCTGGTCGCGCTCAATCCCTCGCGGGCGGCCGTTCAGCAGGCGATCGCCCGCGGTCATAACCTGCTGGTGACGCACCACCCGCTGCTGTTCAAGGCCACCAAGCAGCTTCGCACCGACCGCGATCCCGCCCGAACCGCCGCCCTGCTGCTGGCCCATGACGTCACGGCTTACGCGGCCCACACCAATCTCGACGCCACGGCTTCCAACCACCGCCTGGCCGATCTCATGGGCTGGCGACTCGATCGCGTGCTGGAGCCGGGCGGGAGCGAACCATGGTTCAAGATCCATGTCTTCGTGCCGGCCGAGAAGCGCGAGGAAGTCGCCCGTGCGATGTGGGAGGCCGGGGCTGGCTTGCCGGGCGGATCCGATCTGGCCAGCCTCTCGCTCCAGTCGGAGGGCACCTTCCGGGTCCGGGGCGGCACCGGGATGTTGCCTCGCCTCCAGGCGGTGTCGGGTGCGCGCCTCGAGGTCGTCGCTCGCCAGAGACAGGTCGACGACGTGGTGGCAGCGATGCGGCGCGTGCATCCCTACGAGATGGTGAGTTACGAGGTCGTGCGGCTCGAGAACTCGTCCGATCCTTGGGGCCTCGGCCTCTATGGCCCCCTCGCCCAGCCGACCCCGATCGCGGAGATCGCCGCTCGGATTCACCGGGCTCTGTCGCCGCGTAGCTTGCGCCTGGTAGGGGATGCCGGACGGGTGGTCTCGAGCGTCGCCATCTGCTCGGGGGCTGGCAGCGAGCTGGCCCATCTGGCGGCGGATCGCGGTGTCGAGCTCTTCGTCACCGGCGAGATCCGCTATCACACCGCTCTCGAGGTTCGAGATCGCGGCCTGGCCGTGCTCGAGGTTGGCCACCAGGCCTCCGAGGAGCCGGTCGTCGACGTCCTCGTCGGGCACCTGGCCCGACGCCTGCCCGCGTCGGTGCCCATCGAAGCCTTCCACGAGAACGAGCCCTTCGAGGTGATCCTGCCGTGAGCTTTCCCGTCGTCGCGATCGTGGGGCGGCCCAACGTCGGCAAGTCCACGCTCATCAACCGCATCGTGGGCGGCCAGGAGGCCATCGTCCATGGCGAGGAGGGCGTGACGCGCGATCGCCACTACCTCAAGGCCGACTGGAACGGGCGCGAGTTCCTGCTCGTGGATACCGGCGGCATCGTGCCCGGAACGGCCGACGAGCTCTTGCAGAACGTGTCCGAGCAGGCCAAGGCGGCGATCGAGGAAGCCGACGTCATCGTCTTGCTCGTCGACGCCAAGGCCGGTCCGACGTCTTCCGATCACGAGATCGCCGAGATCTTGCGACGGGCGCGCAAGCCCGTCCTCATCGCGGCCAACAAGTGCGACGACGTTCGCGATGACCCGCTCGCGATGGAATTCTTCGAACTCGGCCTGGGCGACCCTCTCCCGGTGTCGGGTCTGCACGGTACCAGCACGGGTGACTTTCTCGACGCCGTCGTGAGGGCGCTTCCGGCGGCGCCAGCACCCGCTGGCGAGGCGGCGCTCGAGGCTCTCAAGGTTGCGATCGTCGGTCGCCCCAATGTGGGCAAGAGCTCCCTGGTCAACCGGCTGATCGGCCACGAGCGGATGATCGTTTCGCCCGAGTCGGGCACCACGAGGGATGCGATCGACACCCGGGTCAGTGTGGATGAGCGCGAGGTCGTACTGGTCGATACCGCGGGCATCCGGCGCAAGTCCAAGGTCCCGTACGGAGTGGAGCAGTTCTCGGTCGTGCGCGCGCTCAAGGCGATGGAGCGAGCGAACGTCGTCGTGCTGGTCGTCGACGCGACGGTCGGGGTCACCGAGCAGGATCAGCGTCTGGCCGGCCTGGCGCTCGAGGGCGGAAAGGCGCTCGTCGTGGTCATCAACAAGTGGGACCTGGTGCCCAAGGATACCTATACGCTGCCCAAGTTCCAGGAGGAAGTCCTGCGCGAGCTCCATCACGTCGACTGGGCGCCCGTGGTGTTCACCTCGGCGCTCTCGGGTCAGCGGATCGACAAGATTCTCCCTGCGGCCATGGCGGCCGCCGGCGAGAACGGGCGGCGCGTCACCACGGGCGTGGTCAACGAGGTGGTGACCGAGGCCCTCAGCTTGAACCCGCCGCCGACCCGGCACGGCAAGCGCTTGCGTGTCTACTACACCAGCCAGGGCCCGACCCGGCCCCCCACGTTCCTGTTGTTTTGCAACGATCCGACCCTGGTGACCGATTCCTACGAGCGCTACTTGACGGGCAAGTTCCGGGAGGCCTTCGGCTTCAAGGGGACTCCCATCCGGCTGTTCTTCCGGGCCCGGCGCGAGCGGTCGAGCTAGGGTGCTCCCGGTTTGAATGGATCGAGCCCGATGAGTCAAACGGGGCCCGGATGCGCAGCGCAGCGACCGCGCAGAGGGCCCCGTTCAAACTGCAAAAGGTCTAGCGCGTTGTCCGGCGTTCTGTTGCGGACGATGGCGCAGGAAATCCCCCCGGAGACGGGTTCGGTCTCGCGGGGCGTTCCGGGCCTCGGTGGAGCGAGCGGGGCAGAGGCGTGGTAGCCCTGGCCGGATTTACGCTGCTGGTCTCCTACCTGATCGGCGCGATTCCATTCTCCTTCCTGATCCCCAAGCTCTTCTTTGGCATCGACATCACCCAGCACGGTAGCGGCAACATCGGGGCGACCAACGTGGTGCGTACGCTGGGAAAGGTGCCGGGCATTGCGTGCTTCGTGCTCGATGTCGCCAAGGGAGCCGGCCCGGTGGCGGCGGCCCAGGGACTGGCCCACGCGCCGGGGTGGCTGCCGGTCGTGGCGGCGTGCGGCGCGATCGTCGGGCACAGCTTCTCGGTCTTCATGCGCGGTAAGGGTGGCAAGGCCGTGGCCACGGGCGTCGGCACCATCCTCGCGCTGAACGTGCTGGCGGGGTTGGCCGTCCTGGCTGTCTGGGGGATCGTCTTCCGGCTCACCCGGGTGGTGTCGATCGCCAGCATCACGGCCGCCGCGGTCCTGCCGGGCATGATGCTGGCACTCCCGCGCCCGGGCCTCGGGGCCGATCCCGCGGCATTCGTGGCCTATTCGCTCGCCGCTGCCGTCTACGTCATTTTCCGGCATCGATCCAACATCTCGCGCATCATGCTCGGCACCGAACCGCGCTTCGGGGCCGGATCGCATCTTGCGGATCCGGACGCGCGCATCGTCCAGGCCGGGGACGCCGCGGGCTCCGGTGCGCCCGAGCAGCGTCCGTGATGCCGGGCAAGATCGGAGCCCGAAGACCTCGGAGGGCTCGGCGGCGCCCGGCCGGCCCCGGCCCGGAGATGCAGCCCGACGCGCCTGTGATCGCTGTGAGGGCGAGGCGTCGCCTCGGCCAGAATTTCCTCGTCGATCCGGGTGTCGCGCCCCGCATCGCCGCCGCGGCGGAGATCGCTCCTGGAGACACGGTGCTCGAGATCGGTCCGGGTACCGGCCTCTTGACCCGGCAACTGCTCGAACGCGCCCGCCGTGTCGTGGCGGTGGAGATCGATGAGCGGATGAAGCCCGACCTCGATGCCCTGGGCCGCGAGCACGCCAGCTTGAACGTGATCTGGGGCGATTTCCTGAAGCTCGGGTGGCAGGACCTGGGCCTCGATGAAGCCTCGGCAGAGACCGAGGCCGCCGCGGGCCCCCGCTCCACCCTTCGTGTGGTCGCCAACATCCCCTACTACATCACAACGCCCATCCTGCTCGAGCTCTTGCAGGCTCGGCAGCTCGAGACCCGGCCGCTGACCGAGGTCGTCCCCCGGGCCGAGGCGATCGTCTTGATGGTCCAGAAGGAAGTGGCCGAGCGGATGATTGCAGTCCCGGGGACCAAGGACTACGGTTCGCTCTCGGTCCTGGTCCAGTACGCCGCCGAGGTCGAGATCGCCTTCGGCGTGCCACGGACCGCTTTCGTCCCACGCCCCAAGGTGGATTCCGCGGTGGTCCGGCTGAAGCCCCGGCGTTCGCCGCCCGTCGTCGTGGCCTCGCCGGCGACCCTTTTCCGCGTGGTGCGCGGCGCCTTCGGGCAGCGGCGCAAGACCTTGATGAACGCCCTCCGGGCCGCCGCCTTCGACAAGACCGCCCTGGAGCGGGCCTTCGACGCGACCGGCATCGATCCGGGGAGGCGCGGCGAGACCCTGGACCTGGCCGAGTTCGCCCGGCTCGCCGACGCGCTGGCCTGACGGCATGAGAGCCCTGATCCAGCGGGTCAGCCGTGCCGAGGTACGGGTCGCTGGCGAGGTGTCCGGTCGGATCGGCCGCGGTATCGCGGTCCTGCTGGGAGTCGGGGCCGACGACGATGAGGCCCGGGCGGACTTCGTGGCCGACAAGTGCCTCGATCTCCGGATCTTTCCCGAGCCCGCTACCGGGAAGCCAGACCGATCCGTGCGCGAGGAGGGCGGTGCCGTCCTGGTCGTGAGTCAGTTCACGCTCTACGGCCACACCCTCAAGGGGCGCCGGCCGGATTTCACCGCGGCGGCCCGCCCGGACCTGGCGCGTCACCTTTACGAGCGTTTCGTGGAGCGGATCCGGCAGGCCGGGCTGCAGGTCGGGACCGGGGTGTTCGGCGCGTTGATGGAGGTCGAGCTCGTGAACGATGGCCCGTTCACGCTCCTGGTCGAGCGCTAGCGCGTCTTGGGAAGGATCGGGTCCGAGGAGTCAAACGGGGCCCGGTTGCGCAGCGCCGCGAGAAGCGCCTGGGCCACGACGATGACGGCCATCAAGCAGGCGTAGCTCGCCGCAAGCTGGAGCGTGCCCTCGACCGAGGCTCGCCAGATGGCGGGCCTGCCGCCCAGGGCGATCGCCTGCCAGGTCAATCCGACGCCCCACATCGCCGCCTGCCCCAGGACGAGGCCCGCCGCCGTCCACATGATGGCGCCGAGCGGACGTGCCTGCTGGCCCTTGCGGGTCAGAGCCCCGATGAGGACGACCGCCGGCAGGAATCCCAGGAGATAACCGAAGGTCGGCTCGCCGGTATAGTGGATCCCTCCTCCCGCGGCAAAGATCGGGAGCCCCGCCAGCCCCACCAGGAGCAGGACCACCTGACTTGCCAGTCCGAGCCTGGGCCCGAGCAGCCAACCCGACACCCAGACGGCGGGCACCTGGAGCGAGAGCGTGCAGAGGCCGACCGAAATCGCTCGCCAGTGCATCAGCTCGTGCGCACCGGGCAAGATGGGCGTCCCCACCGTGGCATAGGGCACGAGGATAGGCAAGAAACCGCCGATGGCGGTGAGGCTGGCCAGCACGAGGACGTTGAGCAGGGAAATCACGAGCGTCCATCTTATCAACTCAGACGGCGGGGCGCCGCTTGGCCCCGCAACCGGACCCCGTTTGACTCCTCGGGCCCGATCCCTGCAAACCTGGAGCGCCTTGGCTGGCGGTCCCGATCGGTCTCTTCCTTTGGCAGGCTTGACCCCACCCGTCCGCCACCCTAAACTGGGGGACTCAATTGCCCTCGATGCCAGCCAACGCCTGTCGTTTCAGGCTCATATGCCAGGTTGCTCGGACCGGGCGCTCTCGGGAGATTCGTCCTTGTCGTTGAATCCGCGCCAGCTCGTCCTGCTACTGGTCGTCATGCTCACGATCGGTGCGATGTGGGTCGTTTCCAACAACAAGGACTGGCCGTTCAAGCGGGGTCTCGACATCCAGGGCGGCATGCACCTCGTGCTCCAGGCCCAGGACATGCCGGCGACCAAGACCAGCCCGGCCGTCAAGGTCAACGCCCAGGTGATGGCCAGCGTCATCCAGGTTCTGCGGAATCGCGTGGACCAGTACGGCGTGTCCGAGCCGCTCATCCAGCGTCAGGGGCGTCGCGACGTCGTCATCGACCTTCCCGGCATCAAGAACCCTGACGAGGCGCGCAGGTACCTTGGCAAGACCGCCCAGCTCGTCTTCGAGACACCCGTCCAGACCTCTCCGGTAGCCAACGCCAGCGCCTCGACCGAGGCCTGGCAGCCCAGCGCCCTCACCGGCAAGATGCTCGTCGATGCCAAGGCCGTCCCCAACAACGGTCCGGGCGGCGGCTGGCAGGTCGTCCTCAAGTTCAACGGCGAGGGCGCCCGGCTCTTTGGCGAGATGACGAGCCAGTACGTAGGCAAAGAGATCGCCATCAAGCTCGACAAGACCATCATCTCGGCCCCCAAGGTCGAGGAGCCCATCCTCCAGGGCGACGCCGAGATCCACGGCAATTTCACCGCCCGCAAGGCGCAGCTGCTGGCGAGCCAGCTCAAGGCCGGCGCCCTGCCCACGACCCTCAAGGAGGTCGAGGTCCGGGAGGTCGGCGCCTCGCTCGGTTCCGACACGGTCGCTTCGTCCATCAAGGCGGGCCTCGTCGGGTTCGGGCTCGTGGTCCTGTTCATGGCGTCCTACTACCGGCTACCGGGTCTGGTCGCAGACCTGGCGCTGGCCATCTACGCCATCTTGGTGCTGGCCATCTACAAGCTCATCCCGGTCACGCTGACCGTCCCGGGCATCGCCGGGTTCATCCTGTCGGTCGGTATGGCGGTCGATGCCAACATCCTCATCTTCGAGCGCACCAAGGAGGAGCTCAAGCGCGGCCGAAGTCTGTACTCTTCGATCGAGATCGGCTTCAAGCGGGCTTTCACGGCGATTTTCGATTCCAACTCCACGACGCTGCTCACCGCCGCCATCCTGTACATGCTGGGTACCGGCCCGGTGAGGGGATTCGCTCTCACCCTGGCGATCGGCGTCCTGTGCAGCCTTTTCACCGCCATCACGGTGACCCGCGCCTTGCTCCACCAGATCCTCGAGGCCAGAGGGGGGCTCAGGAACCCCTTTGCGATCAAGGGCCTCCCCGAGGCCAAGGAGGCCTAGACAAGAGATGGCTCAGCAGCCCGATTTCAAACCGAGTACCCCGACGGATCCCAAGGAAGTTCCGGCGTACACCCAGCCCGACGTCAAGATCGACGTCATGGGCAAGAAGTTCGTCTGGTTCGGGATCTCCGGTGCCGTGCTCATTCCCGGCATCATCGCCATCATCATGTGCATGGTCCGCTTCGGATCGCCGGTCAAGCTCGGCATCGACTTCACCGGTGGCTCCTTGCTGCAGTTTCATTTCGAGCGGCCGGTCAAGGTCGAGCAGCTGAGGCAGGCCGTCTCCAAGGTCACCATCTACGACCGCACGTACGATCCGAGCGGCAAGGCCACGATCGTCGGGAGCGAGCACCTGAGCGGTGCCGAGATCCAGACCGTGATGGGCGGCGTGTCGCGGTCGGCGACCAGCAGCGTCGGTTCGGCGGGCTCCACGCTCATCGTGCGGACCAAGCGGCTGGATCTCCTGCAGGTCAAGGACCTGATGAAGGGGCTCTCCCAGCAGCACCTCGGCCCCTTCGTCAAGGACAGCGAGAACTCCGTCGGTCCCACCATCGGCAAGGAGCTCCTGCGCAACGCGCTCATCGCCCTTGCCACGGGCATCATCGCCATCCTCGCCTACATCGCGGTGCGGTATCAGTTTGACTTTGCCGTCTGCGCGATCGCGGCCATGGTGCATGACGTCCTGGTCATGTCTGGCATGTTCGCCATCATGTGCCTGGTGTTCGGCGCCGAGGCGGATTCTCTGTTCGTCACGGCCTTGCTCACGGTCATGGGCTTTTCGGTCCATGACACGATCGTCATCTTCGATCGCTTCCGCGAGAATCTCCGCTATGCCAAGAAGACGGACAGCTTTGCTGACGTCGCCAATCGCAGTGTCAACCAGACCTTCGCCCGGTCGATCAATACCAGCTTGACGGTGGCGCTGACGCTCATGCCACTGGTCATCTTCGGCGGGTCGAGCATCTTCTACTTCACCCTGTCGATGCTGATCGGCGTCATCAGCGGCACCTACAGCAGCATCTTCAATGCCGCGCCGTTGCTCGTGCTCTGGCGCGATGGGCTCAAGAACAAGCCGACGGCTCCGGCCAAGAGTGGCGCTACCGCCTAGCGGTCGCGGCGCTACCCTGCCGGGTCCTCCGCCTTAACCTGGCGCCTACCCAAAGTGCGCTGGATCTTGGGATCGGGCGCATGATACGATGTGAGCCTTGATAGACGGCCCTCGTGGAGCTGTCCTTTCATCCCTGCTCCCGCCAGCGGGAGCCAACGATTCGGTTGTCCGAAGGGAGAATTTTTTATGTTGCGGCCTTATGAGGCCATGGTCGTCATCCGCCCCCAGCTGGAGGACGAACAGGTCGACGCAGTGGTCAAGAAGATCGAGGGCCACATTACGGGTGCCGGCGGCGAGATCGTGCGGGCCGAGAAGAAGGGTAAGAAGCGCCTGGCCTACGAGGTCAAGGACCAGCGGGACGGCCATTACGTGCTGTTCAACTTCAACCTCGATGCAGCTCATTTGACCGAGCTGGAGCGGATGTTCCGGCTGGCCGAGGAGGTCGTCCGCCACATCGTTCTGCGCCAGGAGGAAGTAGGTCCGATCCTTCCGAAGCCGGCAGCTCTTCCGCCAGCTCCCGTTGCCGCCGAGGCGTAGCAAGGAGTCGTCCGCATGGCACTGAACCAAATCGTGCTCGTTGGCACGATCGACCGCGCCCCCGAGCGGCGCACGACGCCCGATGGGCAAGCCATCACGACCTTCAAGCTCAAGGTGGCCAGGCCCACCCGCCAGGAGGGGACACCGCCCGGTGTCGACTTCATCCCGGTCGTCGCGAGCCGCCGCTTGGCTGACGTGGCCGCCGGTCTGGCTGCCGGGCAGATCGCCGCGGTCGAGGGTCGTATGGTCACCCGTACCCACGAGCAGAACGGCCAGCGTCTCAAGCTGGTCGAGGTCGAAGCTTCGTCGCTGCATGCGATCGGCACGTCCGTCGCAGAGGCGGGCCCGGACAGCGCCAAGCCGGCCGCAGCCGACCTCCAGTCCGTAGGTGCATCCGTTCCGCCCGCCTCCGCCCCGTACGGAGACGAGGCCCCGGACTTCGACACCGACGTTCCGTTCTAGATTCTTAAAGAGAGGCACCAAACCATGGCACCCATTTCTTCCAAGCGGCATCGCACCAAGCGCCGCAAGGCCTGCGCGTTCTGTGTCGACAAGGCCACCTTCATCGACTACAAGGACGTGATGCGCCTGCGCAAGTACATCACCGAGCGCGGCAAGATTCTCCCCAGGCGCGTGACCGGGAACTGCGCCGGCCACCAGCGCACCCTCACCGTGGCCATCAAGCGCTCGCGTGAGATCGCGCTGATGCCGTACGCCATCGATTGAGGGCGGTCACTTCGTATCGTCACCGGGCCCTCGGGAGGACCGCCCTCCGGGGGCCTGTGCGCTGGCAGGACGCTGTCAGCATGGTGACCTTCGTGGACCGGCCCTCGTGTTTGGATCATGCGCTTGGCTGGCTGAACCGGGCAGAGGCTGAGCGTATTCTTGCACCCGTGGGGATGGACCGTTGACTTTGACGATTGCTGCCGAGATCCGCGAGCGCGCCCTGGCCGAACTCGAGCGTGCCGGTTCGAGCGTGGCACTCGACGAGTGGGCGATTCGCTACCTCGGCCGCGAGCGTGGGGAGTTGAGCCGTCTGCTCAAGACGATCCCCTCCCTGCCCCCGGCCGAGCGCAAGACCTTCGGCGAGTCCATCAACGCGATCAAGAAGACGCTCGAGGCCGCACAGGGGGCCCGTGCCGCCGAGGTACGGAAACAGGAGCTCGGCCAGCGTCTGCTCGAGGACAAGGTGGACGTGACGCTGCCGTCGCGGGGGACCGAACCCGGCCACGAGCACCTGGTCTACCGGGCCAGGGACGAGATGGTCGAGACCTTCCGGTTGCTCGGGTTCGACGTGGCCGAGGGGCCCGAACTCGAGGACGAATGGCACAACTTCACGGCCCTCAACACCCCGGATGACCATCCCTCGCGGGACGCGCAGGACACCTTCTATCTTCAGGGCGGCGGCTTGCTGCGCACGCAGACCTCGTCGGTGCAGATCCGGTACATGGAGCATCACAAGCCTCCGATCCGCATCGTGGCTCCGGGGCGGGTTTACCGTCCGGATGCCATCACGCCGCGGCACTACCCCCTGTTTCACCAGATCGAGGGCCTGCTGGTCGACGAGAACGTCACCTTCGGCGATCTCAAGGGGACCTTGTCGGCGTTCGCCCGGCGGACCTTCGGTCGGGCGCGCAAGGTTCGGTTTCGGCCGAGCTTCTTCCCCTTCACCGAGCCCTCGGCCGAGATGGATGTGGAGTGCATCTTCTGCGGTGGCTCGGGGTGCCGTGTTTGTTCGCACTCGGGCTGGATCGAGATGGGCGGCTGCGGGATGGTCGACCCGGTCGTGCTGGCCAACGTCGGCATCGATCCTGAGCTGTACTCGGGCTTTGCCTTCGGAATGGGGATCGATCGCACCGCCATGATCCAGTATCAGATCCCCGACATCCGCCTGCTGTGGGAGAACGACCTCCGCTTCTTGAGGCAATTCTGAATCATGCGCATCCCCCTGGAATGGCTCGCCGAGAAGTTCGCCACGCCCCTCGATCGCTCCGCGATCGCAACCGCCCTGTTCGAGTCCGGCTTCGAACTCGAGTCGCTCGACTGGATCCGGCCAGGTCTCGAGACGGTGGTCACGGGTCGCATCCTGACCTGTGAGCGCCACCCCAACGCCGATCGGCTGCGGATCTGCTCGGTCGACCTCTCCGAGGCGCGGGCGCAAGGCCAGAGTTCCGCGCCCAGGGGCGTACCGGCAGCGGCGGCCGAGACCCACCTCCTCACCATCGTGACGGCCGCGCCCAACGTCCAGGCTGGCGACATCGTTCCCGTGGCCCTGGTGGGCAGCCGGCTGCCCACCGGCAAGGAGATCGGGCTGGGCAAGCTTCGAGGCGTCGAGTCCCACGGGATGTTCTGCTCGGCGACGGAGCTCGGGATGACCCTCGAAAATCCGGCCGATGCCAGCCGACTGGAGGCCATGGAGGTCAAGAAGGCCGCGGCCCGGGGCGTGGTGCTCGATGCCGATGCTCGGGTCAAGGCCCGCGAGGACGCCTTCGAGTTCGTGCTGGTTCTCCCCACCGATACGCAGCTTGGCCGCAACATCGCCAGCGTTCTGGAGCTTGGTGATTGTGTGCTCGAGGTCGCCGTCACGGCCAATCGCGGGGATGGGCTTTCGGTCACCGGGCTGGCCCGGGCGCTGGCGGCGGCCGGCCTCGGTCAGCTCGCGGGGGGGCGGGCTAGCCAGGATGGGCCCATCAGTCCGACCTTCGCGCCGGTGGAGGGATCCTCTGCGGTTGCCCTGAACGTGACGCTCGAGGCCCCGGACCTTTGCCCGCGTTACACGGCGCGGATCGTCTCAGGCATCGCCGTCGGCCCGGCGCCGGAGTGGATGGCCCGGCGGCTCGAGCTTGCGGGTATCCGGTCGCTCAACAACGTCATCGACGCCATGAACTACGTGATGCTCGACGTCGGCCAGCCGCTGCATGCCTTCGATCTCGCCAAGATCGACGCGACCACGATCTCGGCTCGCCGCGCCCGGCAACCCGAAGGACTGACGACGCTCGACGGCGGCGTGCGCGAGCTGCCACCGGAGACCCTGGTGATCGCCGATGCCCGGGGGGGGCTGGCCGTCGCCGGTGTGATGGGAGGTCTCGAGAGCTCGGTCACGCCCGCCACGACCTCGGTCCTCGTCGAGTCGGCCTACTTCCTGCCCGGGGCCATCCGCCGGACCGCCCGGATCCTCGGTTTGGCCAGCGAATCGAGCTATCGCTTCGAACGCGGGGTAGACCCCGAGGCCACGCCGCAGGCTCTCGAGCGGGCCTGCGACCTGCTGATCCTCGTCGCGGGCGGTCAGCGGCTTGGCCCCGCACTGGACCTTCGACGTCCGGGATTCCCCGAGCCGCTGGTCGTGCCGCTTCGGCCGGAACGCACCGACCGGATCCTCGGCGTGTCGGTCTCGCCGGATGAGCAGGCCAGGATGCTGGCGAGCCACGGCTTTTCCGAGGTGGGCGAGGGCCTGGACACCGGAGCGCCCGACCGATCGGAGCTCTATCGGAGCGCGCGCTGGTTCAAGGTGCCGGGATGGCGCCGCCACGATGTTACCCGCGAGATCGACCTCATCGAGGAGGTTGCCCAGCGGATCGGCTACGGGGCCATCCCGGATACGCTGCCGGCCCTGGCAGCCCTCCCCGATTCCCGCACCCCGGTCTCGGATCGCCTCCGCGAGTTGCTGCGGGGGCTGGGCTTCTGGGAAGTCCTGACCAATTCGGTCGTTCCCGCGGCCAGCCAGTCATCCTTCGTCTCAGGCCAGGACGAGCTCGTCAGGCTTGCGCGCCCGCTGGGCGACATGCAGGTCATGCGAGCTTCCCTGCTGCCTGCCCTCCTCGAGGTGGCGCGCACCAATCTCAATCGGGGGGCGAGCCACGCGCTCATCTTCGATGTGGGTCGGGTGTACCGGCAAGGTGCGAGCTCCCGAACCGAGACCCCGCAGGTCACGGCCCTGGCTATCGGGGCCGTTGCCGACGGGATGTGGAAGCATCCGCCGGAGGCCTTCGAAGCTGATTTCTTCTGGGCCAAGGGCGTCGCGACCGGAGCGCTCGGCACCCTCGGGCTCTCGGACCTCGAGGTGAGGCCCGAAGGCGCACTCCCGGGCCTCCATCCCGGGCGGGCGGCTAGCCTGGTCAAGGAGGGCCTCGTGCTGGCGACCTTCGGGGAGCTCCATCCGGCGCTGGCCGAGCCGTACGATTTGCCGACCGGCAAGCGAGCGGCGGTGGTCACGTTCCACCCCGATGCCATCGCCGAGTGCCTGGATCGGCGCGAATCTCACGGCTTCGTTGCCTTTTCCAGATTTCCCGCTGTCGAGCGCGATCTGGCGATCGTCCTCGACCAGGGCCGCGTGGCCGGCGAGGTGGCAGCTTCCGCCCGGCAAGAAGGCGGGGCCTTGCTGGAGGGGGTGCGGATCTTCGACCGCTATGCGGGCCCGCAGGTTCCCGCAGGCAAGGTCAGTCTCGCGCTCAACCTGCGGTACCGGGCGCCGGATCGGACCCTGACCGACGCGGAGGTCGATGCCGTGCACGAAGGGATCGTCGCGCACCTCTGCCGGGAGTATGCCGCGACCCTGCGTGTCTGACCGGGCGCAAGGCGCACGGATGCAGGCATTGGTGGGCCCCAGCGAAGGTCGTGCCCTTCGGTTCGGCTCCCCGAGCCAATGCCAGGCTGTCGTGATATATTCATGCGGCGGGGTATCATAGGTTTAACTTTCGCCGGGCATCGCCACGCGCTCCGGTTCACAACCAAAACGCCCGCGGGGAGCGGAGCTTAAGGAGTCCCCCAACACTGATGGCTTCCAAGGCTAAGGCGAAGCCCGCAACAAAGGGCAAAAAGAAGCCCGCGAAGAAAGGCTTTCTCGCAGGACTTTTTTCGGCGCTATCTGGCGGCAAGAAGAAAACTCCGGCCAAGGGCACCAAGAAGGGTGCCAAGGGCAAGGCGCGCAAGCCGTCGCCCAGGCCGGCTCCCGCGCCCGAGCCCGAGCAGCAGCAGTGGGATCCAAACCAGCAGCAGCAGTGGGATCCAAACCAGCAGCAGCAGTGGGATCCAAACCAGCAGCAGCAGTGGGATCCAAACCAGCAGCAGCAGCAGTGGGATTCAAACCAGCAATGGCAAGATGCCGGTGCCCAGGCCGAGGGCGGCCAGAGCGTGTCCCAGCAATTCGCTGACTTCGATTACACGGCCGGAGGCGGATACGCCGCCGGCTACCAGGACGCTGTGGCCAACTACGGCCAGCAGGGTGCCCTCGGGACCGAGGCGACGACCGCCCCACCTGCACGACCGCAGCTCGCGGCGGCCGCCGCGGCTCCGGCGGCGGCAGCTCCTTTGTCGGCCAGCGACGCCAGCCGCCTGTTTCCCGGTGGAGTCGATGATTCGCTCGACTCCCTCTTCGACAGCTTCGAGACGACGGGTCAGGCCCCGGAACGGGGCGCGGCGCCTCAGGCCGCGGCACCTCCGCCACCCGCTCCCCGCCCTGCGGCCCACCCGGACACCGCCGCGATGGGCGACGATATCCTGGCCACCATGGATGCCATCGTGGCCGAGGCCGCGAGCGCCTCACCGCCTCCTGTGGCTCCAGACCTCTCGAGAGCCCTCGATCAGGCTTTTGCCGATATTGGTATCCAGCCGCCCGGGTTGTCTGGTGGCGCGCCTTCCGACGAGGCCTTTCCCGATCTGCCGGCCTTCCCTGCGGGGGGCGAGCTTGGCGATTTCGGGGCATCGTTCGACCAGGCTCCGGCGTTCGACCAGGGCGTCTTCGACCAGCCTGCTTTCGACCCGGCTCCGGCCTTCGATCCGGCTCCGTTCGACCTGCCCGCCGCGCCCGCGTCGGTTCCTCCTGCCGCTCCGGCCCGGCCGGTTCCACCGCCGCCGATCCCGGCTCCACCAGGTGGTAAGCCTGGCCAGGAAGCCCGGCCAGAGGGCCTGGTCTCCATCGGCAAGATGCTGGTGGATCAGAACGCTCTGAAGCGCATCCTGGACAAGGCTGAACAACGCGGTGCAGGCGGGGCTGCAACCACGCGGATCATCTCGGCGACCCGTGGGCAGGACATCGATCAGCTCCTGGCTCAGATCACCCAGGTGGCGGGCGTGTCCGGTGCCCTCATCGTCGGCCGGGATGGCCTCGTCATCTCCAGCACTTTGCCTTCTGCTCTCGACAAGGAGATGGTCGGGGCGATCGCCTCGTCGATGTATTCCAACCTCGATGTGCAGTGCAAGAAGATGCAGATCGGCGGCCTGGGCTGGGGCGTGCTCGAGACCTCCGAAGGGTTGTTGATGCTCGTCGGTCTGGACGTCGGAGTCCTCGGCGTCGTGGGCCAGGGCCTCGATGCCCTGGATCTCACGGGCGTGTGGATGGCCATTTCGGAGTCCTCCGAGCGCGTCTAGCTGCGGTGGCCGAGGACCCGAGCGGGTTTACCCGGCAGGACCAGGGCCGAGAAGTCCAACGGGGCTGGTTCCAGCGGCCAGTAGGGCAGGGCTTTCAGGCGGGGCCCATACCAGGTACGGGGGGATCCTGGCGCAACGCATTCCTGGCCGGGTATAGGATCATGGCGGCTTCCCCTCCCGGAAGAGGGGCCGCGTTTTGCAGGCTGGATAAGGAGGCTCGACTCTCAAGTGGCCATCGTCAAGATGAAGCTGGGGGAGATCCTGCTCAATGCCAACCTGATATCGGGCGATCAGCTCAAGCAGGCGGTGGAGATCCAGAAGCAATCCAAGGAATCCCTCGGGATGATCCTCATCAAGCAGGGATACGTCACCGAGGCCAGCATCAAGGATGCCCTGGAGCTGCAATATGGCCTCCGCTACATCAACCTTCGCAAGACCAAGGTGCCGCCCGAGGTTTTGAGCCTCATTCCGGATAACCTGGTGCGCCAGCACCAGATCATTCCGATTTCGCTGAACAACAACCGGCTGACTCTGGCCATGGTCGATCCCCAGAATCTCATCGCGGTCGATGACGTCCGGTTCATGCTCAAGGGCGTTACCGTCCAGCAGGTCGTCATCACCGAGGACGAGTTCTTCTGGTTCCTCGATCAGATGAAGCCGGCCGAGGAAGGGGGCGACTCCGGGGGCGGCCCGCTGCCGGACATCACGTCCGTGCTCGGAGAGATCGTCGCGGACGACGAACTCGACGTCGTCGAGCAAAAAGAAGAGAACCTCAAAGTCACCGATCTCGAGAAGATGGCCGAGGAGAGCCCGATCATCAAGCTCGCCAATTCCATCTTGACCGGGGCCTTGGGCGGCAAGAAGGTATCGGACATCCACGTCGAGCCGTTCGAGAACGAGGTCCAGGTTCGCTACCGCATCGACGGGCTCCTCCACCGCCAGTCGCTGATACCCAAGAAGTACCTGCCGGCGCTGATCAGTCGGTTCAAGATCATGGCGAGCCTGGACATCTCCGAGAAGCGCCTGCCGCAAGACGGCCGGATTCGCGTCCGCTTCAAGAATCGGGACGTCGATTTCCGCGTCTCCACGATGCCCAGCAAGCATGGCGAGAAGGTGGTCCTGCGCATCCTCGATAAATCCAGCACGACCATCGGTCTCGACAAGCTCTTTACGTACCCCGAGGACCTCGAGCTGGTCCGGGAGATGGCTGGTCGGCCGTTTGGCATCATCTTCGTCACGGGTCCGACGGGCTCGGGCAAGACGACCACGCTCTACTCCATTCTCAACGAGCGCAACACCGTCGATGTCAACATCTCGACGGCCGAGGACCCCATCGAGTACGACGCCCCGGGCATCACCCAGGTCCAGGTCCGCCCGGACATCGGCTATACCTTCGCGCGGGTCCTCAAGGCCTTCCTGCGCCAGGATCCCGACATCATGCTCATCGGAGAGACCCGGGACCTCGAGGTGGCCAAGATCGCCATCGAGTCCGCCCTGACCGGCCACCTGGTCTTCACTTCGTTGCACACGAACGACGCCCCCGGGGCCATCATGCGGTTGCACGAGATGGGGGTCGAAGGCTTCTTGGTATCCTCGGCAACCCTCGGGGTCGTCGCACAGCGCCTGGTACGGCGCCTGTGCCCCGCCTGCAAGGCGCCATACACCCCCGAGGTCCGCGAGCTCGACTACGTGGGCTTCCGGTACGAGGTGGATGCCTTGCCCACCTTCTACAAGCCAGTGGGGTGCCCGCAGTGCAGCAAAGGGTACTCGGGTCGGATGGGCGTCTACGAGATCATGAAGATGAACGACGAGCTGCGCGACCTGGTGGCGCGCGGCGCCTCGACGGCCCTCATTCGTTACGCCGCCAAGCAGGCGGGGATGATCACCTTGAAGGACTATTCGCTCAAGCTGGTCAAGGACGGGCACACCTCGCTCGAAGAAGTGATTCGCGTCACGTTCTCGGGCGAGGGCGAGGAGAAACTCTGTCCATCCTGCCGCAATCCGATCGGCGACGAGTTCGTGAAGTGCCCCTTTTGCCAGGCCGATCTCAAGAAGCTCTGCCCCACGTGCAACAAGCGCCTCGAAGACAGCTGGAAGAGCTGCCCGTCGTGCGGCACGCTCGTCGGGGTATAGCTTGCCTCGGTCCGTGCCAGAACTTTCCGCCTGCCAACCGACTCATCTGAGAGGAGACCGCTAGCCGATGTACATGGAAGAGCTGCTCCAGCTCGTCTTCGATCGCGACGGATCGGACCTCCATATTTCGGGTGGGGTGCCCCCGATCATCCGGATCAACGGCAAGCTCGTCCGGACGGACTATGATCCGCTCACCCCGGAGGATACCCAGCGCCTGGTCTTCTCGATCCTGAGCAACGAGCAACGCAAGACGCTCGAGCAGACCATGGAACTCGACTGTTCCTACGGTGTCGTGGGCCTGGGGCGGTTTCGTGTCAACGCCTTCCGGAGCAAGGGCGCCTATGCGGCGGTGCTCAGAACTATCACGTCCAAGATCCCACGGTTCGAGGATCTCGGCCTGCCGCCGCTCATCCGCGAACTCACGCACAAGCCGCGCGGGCTGATCCTCGTGACCGGTCCGACCGGATCGGGCAAGTCGACCACGCTCGCCGCCATGATCGACAATATCAACTCATCTCGCGCCGAGCACATCCTGACGATCGAGGATCCGATCGAGTTCTTGCACTCGCCGAAGATGAGCCTTGTCAATCAGCGCGAGCTGGGAGCCGACACGAAGAGCTTCGATAACGCCTTGAGGGCTGCCTTGCGCGAAGATCCCGACGTCATTCTGGTCGGCGAGTTGCGCGACCTCGAGACGATTCGCCTGGCGATGACGGCTGCCGAGACCGGCCACCTGGTCTTCGGTACGCTCCACACCAGCTCCGCCATGCAGACCGTGGACCGCATCGTGGACGTCTTCCCGCCCCACCAGCAGCAGCAGATCCGGGTGCAGATCTCCAACGGTCTGGTCGCCGTCTTGTCCCAGACCCTGGTCCCCAAGGTCGGCGAGTCCGGCAAGGGGGGGCGCGGCCGCGTCATGGCCCTCGAGATCATGATCAACACGCCGGCCGTCGCGAACCTCGTCCGTGAGGGCAAGACCGCTCAGATCTACTCCGCCATCCAGACTGGCCAGAAGTTCGGCATGCAGACGCTGGAGAACGCCCTCAAGGACCTCTACTTCAACCGCCTGATCTCGTACGAGGATGCCATCAGCAAGACCTCGCGACCCGATGACCTGATCCGCATGATCGGGGCCGCTCCCACATCCTCGATGACGCAATCCATGGCGCAGCCCCTCCGCTAGCGCAGCTGGAGAACTGCTCGGTGCCTACCTACCAGTGCAAGGTCCGCGATCACCGCGGCGAAGCCTTCATGAAGGTCATGCAAGGCGAAAGCGCGGACGAGGTGCGCGTTCGCCTGCGCGAGATGGGCTACATGGTCGTCACGCCGGTGACGGTCAAGCGGGAGAACCGCTTCGCCGACCTGTCGCGATCCGACGTGCCCTTCTTCGAGGAGCTGCAGCGCCGTCTGGCGATGATGCAGCGCGTCAGGCTCGAGGATCTGAGCGTCTTCAGCCGGCAGTTTGCCACCATGATCAACGCCGGCGTCGGGATCGTCCGGGCGCTCACCATCCTGGCCGAGCAGACCCCCAATCCCAAGCTTTGCAAGATCATCGAGGACATCAAGGCCCGGGTCGAGGCCGGCGCCCAGCTGTCGGATTGCCTGTCTCGCTATCCGGAGGTCTTCGACAACCTCTACGTCGGCATGATCCGGGCCGGCGAGGCGGGCGGCGTGCTGGACGAGGTCATGAGCCGCACCGCCGGGTTCCAGGAGTCCAGCGCCAAGCTTCGGGGGCAGGTCAAGTCCGCGATGACCTATCCCCTCGTCGTCATGACCTTGGCCATCGGCATCTTCATCGCGATGCTCGTGTTCATCCTGCCGATCTTCGCGCGGATGTTCGCGCAGATGAACGCCAAGCTCCCGGCCTACACCCAGTTCCTCATCAACCTGTCCAACGCGGTCAAGGGGCCGATCGGCCTGGCGATCGTCGCGGGCGTCGCCCTCCTGGCTTTCGCGTACAACCGTTTTGCTGCCACGGATCAAGGTCGGCATTTCATCGATCGCTACCTGCTGCAGATCCCGATCATCGGTCCGGTCACGCAGAAGGTCGGCGTGGCGCGTTTCACCCGGACGCTCGGTACGCTCCTTAGAAGCGGCGTCCCGCTCCTCAGCGCCCTCGAGATCGTGCGGGATTCGGCGGGCAACATGGTCATTTCCGGGGCCGTCGAGGACATCCGCCAGGCCGTCCGCGAGGGGGAGGGTATCGCCAAGCCCCTCGAGAAAGCCGACATCTTCCCGCCGATGGTCACGCAGATGATCTCGGTCGGCGAGGAGACCGGGGCGATCGACTCGATGCTCGAGAAGGTCGCCGACTTCTACGACATCGAGGTCGAGAACACCATCAAGTCCCTCACCAGCCTCCTCGAGCCGCTGATGATGGTGTTCATCGGTGCGCTGGTCGGATCCATCGTGATCGGCATGTACCTGCCGATCTTCAGCATCATCAACACCATCCACTGAATCCTGCAGCGCCACGCGCGTGGCGCTCGCCCGGGGCTTGCGACAGGACCTCTGCGCCGCGTAGCATGCGGATCTGATGGCATACGCGGTCAAGGAGATCTTCTACACGCTTCAAGGCGAGGGGGCCAATACCGGCCGTCCCGCGGTGTTCGTGCGATTTTCCGGCTGCAACCTGTGGAGCGGGCGAGAGGCCGATAGGGCGGGCGCCCGGTGTCGCTTCTGCGACACGGACTTCGTTGGCTGCGACGGCGCGGGTGGGGGCGACTACGCAGCGGCCGATCTGGCAGATCGCGTGGCGAGGGCCTGGCCAGGTCCACGAGAAGGAACCGGCAACGGCGTCGAACGCCCGGATCCGGGCCGGCCCTTCGTCGTCTGCACGGGGGGCGAGCCGCTCTTGCAGGTCGATGCCCCGCTGATCGCGGCCCTCAAGGAGCGGGGTTTCGAGGTGGCGATCGAGACCAACGGGTCCATCGCCGTTCCGCCTGGCATCGACTGGGTGTGCGTCAGTCCCAAGGCCGGCGCCGAGACGATCGTGCGCCAGGGTGACGAGCTCAAGTTCGTCTTTCCGCAGCTCGGAGCCGAGCCCGCCAACTTCGAGCCGTGGGCATTCAAGCACTTTTTCCTCCAGCCGCTCGATGGGCCCGATCGCCTCCGCAACACCGAGCTTGCGACCGCCTACTGCCTGGCTCATCCCCGCTGGCGTCTGTCCTTGCAGGTGCACAAGCTCATTGGCTTGCCTTGACCGGCTGTGGGGTTACTCCCGGCAAGCAAGGCTCGGGCCCGGGGAGTCAAACGGGGCCCGGTTGCGCAGCGCAGCGACCGCGCAGAGGGACCCGTTCCAGCTGAGAAAGGGCCAGCAACGTTCCGGCCCGGTTGCGCAGCGCAGCGACCGCGCAGAGGGACCCGTTCCAGCTGAGAAAGGGCCAGCAACTTTCCGGCCCGGTTGCGCAGCGCAGCAGCAACCAATAAAAAAAGGCCGGCAACCCGCCGGCCTCAAGCCGTGGCCAGTCAGGCGAAGGGAACGGCCAGGCGCTGGCGCTCCTCGCCCACGATGCGGATGGCGCGACCGGGGCTGCGAGGGAACTCGCGACCGCGACTCACGACTTGCCGCTCGAAGTGGGTGGCTTCGAATTCCTTGACCAGGTAGTCCGTGGCGTAATCCACGTCGAACTGGCGGCAAGAGAAGATGTCGAGGGAGAAATAGCCCTTCTCGGGGAAGGTGTGGATGCTGATGTGGCTCTCTGCGATGAGGACCACGCCAGACACGCCCCAGTCCTCGGGAACCTCTCCCGAGTACCTGAACACGTAAGGCGGCATGATCTTGGTCATGTCGATGGCAGAAGGAAACTCGTCGAGGATGGATGCGACCAGGCCGACATCCTCGAGCTTGCTCCGCTTGCAGCCATAGGCGTCGACCATCAGGTGCGGACCGAACATGACGTCACCTCCTTTCTTGGCGATTTTCCGTCAGGAATCTCGATTATACCGAGGCAAAGCTCATCTTCAAGATCTTAGCAAGAAAATTAACCAAGCGGCAGAACCCAGAGCTGGCGCCAAATTTCTGGCGTGAGACCGGAGGCTGGGATTAATCCCGGATCTCGGTTTTGCTGCGAATTTCTCGGTTTTGCTCGAGATTTCGGGGCTAGCGCGCGAAGCGCGGAGGTTCTTGAGCAGCTGTCGCCAGCTCTGCAAGAAGAGCCTTGCGGCCGCGGGGGAAGAGCAGGCCGGGAACCACTGCGCCGGCGAGTCCGGGGCGTTTCTCCAGGAATCTGACCAGCCATGGCCATGCGCCGTCCTCTCTCCGTCCACCTGCCGTCAGCAGCCAGCAGGCCGCACGGTGCAATGGCGTCAGCCCGACCATGAGCCGCACCTCCCACGTCGAGCGCATCTTGAAGAACCGTGCGCCCATGCGACCGCGTTCCTCTTCGAGGCGAGCGTGCTGGGCCATCCTGGCGATGTCGAAAGGCGGGTGGTAATGGAAGCCTACGGCTGCTCTGGCCCGCACCCGCCGGACCTTGCGATCCTTCAGCCGGAGGCCGAGTTCGAGATCCTCCCAGCCGTATTCGGTGAACTCCGGAGAGAACCCGCCTGCCTCCGAAACGAGCCGGGTGTCGATGGCCACGTTCTTGGTATCGAAGAAGGCTCGCGAGAGGTCGCGGATCCGGACCTGCGGGTCGCGGGGCGATACCGGCGCCACGACGTCCACCGAAAGCCCCTGGCTGAATGCCGGCCCGTCCACGCTCCGCAACGCCGCGACGTGCGCGGCCACGAATCCCGGGACCACGAAGACGTCGCTGTCGACGTAGATCAGGATCTCGCCCGTGGCGGCGGCCAGCCCGGCGTTGCGTGCGGCGGCTCGCCCCCCATGCTCAATCGCCAGGTACCGGACCCGAGGATCGGCGAGGCGAGCCAGTTGCGCGGTCTCGTCCGTCGAACCGTCGTCCACCACCAGGATCTCGTACGGTGGCGCGCCCTCCTGATCGCACAGGGCGTCCAGACAGCGAGCCAGCAAGGCGGCCCGGTTGTACGTGGTGACGACGATGCTGACCGTTTGACCCGCAGTCGAGTGCATGATAATTTTGTTACGAGAGCTTTGGATCCCGTGGGTCCCGTTCCCCTGGGGGGCGGGTCCTTTAGTTTAAAGAGGCACAAAGGGCCATGCGCGTCATCATCACACTTGCCTGCACCGAGTGCAAGCGGCGCAACTACGTCACCATGAAGAACAAGAAGAACGATCCCGATCGCCTCGAGCAGAACAAGTTCTGCCGTTTCTGCCGGGCGCACAAGCCTCATCGGGAGTCCAAGTAGTTCACTGCCGTTTCTGCACGTTGCACACGTCGGAAACTGGCGGATCGAGACCTCTGGAAAAGGCTGGAAGACAGGTCTAGATGCGAGGCGCGCAAGGGGGCGAAGGGCGTAGTGTACTGCTGTACGCGACTCCCGGAGTCATCCACGCCGCAACCGAGCGCCTGGTCCTGGATGGCAGCCCTGGACGAGCGGCGTTAGTTCAGTCGGTAGAACGGCGGTCTCCAAAACCGCATGTCGTGGGTTCGAGTCCTACACGCCGCGCCTGTTCCCCTTTGATAAGCGAGAGCGCCCTTGGCTGATAGCATTTCCCCCCCCCCACAGGAAGGGGCATCCAAGCCGGTGGCGGACGTTCCGCTTACGGCTTCCGTCGAGGAAGAACACAACGAAGCTCTCCAGCTCAAGGGAGTCAGCTTCCGTTTGGGGGGGCGGTTCAAGGGTATCGGCACCTTCCTCCAGGAGGTCCGGGCCGAGTACCGGAAGGTCAGCTGGCCGACGCGCAGGCAGATCGCCGTCGAAACCGGCGTGGTGCTGGCGGTATGCACGCTCATGACCCTGGTCATTCTCGGCTACGATTGGGTTTTTTCCGGTATAGCCAACCGAATTTTCTACGGCCAGTAAAGGTGGAAAGCATCAAATGGAGACTTTGACCAGCGCACGAAAGTGGTATGTCGTGCATACGTACTCGGGCTACGAGGACAAGGTCAAGGAGAATATCCTTCGCCGGGTCGAGTCGATGAACATGTCCGACCGCATCTTCCACGTCGAGGTTCCAGAGGAGACGGTCGTCGAGATCAAGGAGGGCAAGCGCGTCGAGAAGCCGCGCAAGGTCTTCCCCGGGTACGTCTTGGTCGAGATGGAGATGAGCGAGGACGCGTGGCACGTCATCCGTAACACGCCCGGAGTGACGAGCTTCGTCGGCTCGGCCACCAAGCCCACGCCGCTGTCCGACCGCGAGGTCCGCAAGATCTTCAAGCGGTCCGCTACCAAGACCCGTGTGCAGATCGACCTGCACGTGGGCGAGCACGTCAAGGTCATCGGCGGCCCGTTCGCCGATTTCTCGGGCGACATCGTCGAGGTCAACCCCGAGAAGGGCAAGGTCAAGGTTTCGGTCTCGATCTTCGGTCGGGCGACGCCCGTCGAGCTCGAGTTCGGCCAGGTTCAGAAGATCTGATCGGCCGTTTCTGATAAGATCGTTTTTTCCTCTGATTTTAGCCGTCCGTCCCCGCGCCTGTGGGGGGAACCTATCTAGGAGCACATCATGGCGAAGAAGGTCACCGCCAAAATCAAGCTGGCGTTGCCTGCCGGCAAGGCCAATCCGGCGCCGCCGGTCGGCCCTGCGCTGGGCCAGCACGGCGTCAACATCATGGAGTTCTGCAAGGCTTACAACGCCCAGACGGCGGATAAAGCCGGCATGATCATCCCGGTGGAGATCACGGTCTTCGAGGACCGGAGCTTCACCTTCATCCTCAAGACCCCGCCCACCGCCGTTCTTCTGCTCAAGGAAGCCGGCCTCGAAAAGGGCTCCGGGGTCCCCAACAAGACCAAGGTCGGGCAGGTCACGCGGGCGCAGGTTCGCAAGATCGCCGAGATCAAGATGCCCGATCTCAATTGCACGACCCTCGAGGCTGCGATGCTTCAGGTCGAGGGCTCGGCGCGCTCGGCCGGGCTCGTGGTCGTCGACTGACCCGAGGTCAACGCTGCGGACCGCCATGCCGGCGTCCGCGTTCAGTGGAAGGCTCGTAAGCTCTGGTCCCGGACGAGGTCCGGGATCGGTTGCCGGGGCCGCTATCTACCACAGGAGATTTACGATGGCAAAGTTTAGCAAGCGGCAGAAGAAGGTCCGCGAGGACGTCGACCTGACCAAGACTTTCGGTCCGATCGAAGCCCTCGCCCTGACCAAGAAGTACGCTACGGCCAAGTTCGACGAGACGATCGAAGTTCACTTCCGTCTCGGCATCAACGTCAAGCACGCCGACCAGCAGGTGCGTTCCACCGTCGCTCTGCCGGCCGGTACGGGCAAGACCGTCCGGGTGGCCGTGATCACCAAGGGCGACAAGCTCAAGGAGGCCGAGCAATCAGGGGCCGACGTCGTGGGGTCCGAAGAGCTCATTCCCCGGATCCAGGAAGGCTGGATGGACTTCGACATCCTGGTCGCCACTCCCGATGTCATGGGCGCCCTGGGTAAGGTCGGTAAGGTTCTGGGCCCCCGGGGCCTGATGCCGAGCCCCAAGGCCGGCACCGTCACCTTCGAGGTCGCCCGGGCGGTCAAGGAATTCAAGGCCGGCAAGGTCGAGTTCCGGGCCGACAAGCAGGGTATCGTGCACGTGCCCATCGGCAAGGCGTCCTTCACCCCCGAGCAGCTCGGTGAGAATTTCGGGGCCCTGGTCGACGCTATCAACAAGGCCAAGCCGGTCGCTGCCAAGGGGACCTACGTCAAGAGCGTCTACCTGACCTCCACGATGGGCGATAGTTTCCGCATCGACCCGTCCAAGCTGGCCGGGGTTGCCTCCGCGTCGGAGTAGCCCTGGCCGCCAGGTCGTTCCCGGTTTATAATCAACACGGCCCTCTCGAGGGCTATCACGCTACCGAAGACAGCAGGTCGCCGCAAGGCGCCAAATGGGTTTTTCGCCCGGCCTGCCGAGGTTGCGGCCATCGAAGCGGATTCTCAAGCGGCTTGTCTCGCTCGGGATCGCGCCAGGGCCCGCAGCCCGTGGCGTGTCCCGGGCGATTTTCTTTTTCGCCCGATTCCCAGGGCGAAAGGAGGTGAACTGACATGCCAACAAAACAACAAAAGCACGAAACGCTCGACTCGCTCAAGCAGCGGTTCGAACGCGCCAAGGTCGCGGTCGTCGCCGACTACCGGGGCCTTACCGTCAAGGAGATCACGGATCTTCGCCGGCGCTTGCAGAAGGCTGGCGGCGATTTCACGGTCGCCAAGAACACGCTCATCAACCTGGCCACCAAGGACGATCCGCAGTGGCAGGCGATCGCCCCGTACCTCGCGGGGCCGACTGCGCTGGCCATCGGTTATGACGACCCCGTCTCCCCGGCCAAGATTCTTTCGGACTTCGCCAAGGAGAAGCGCAAGGTTGTCATCGGGATCCGTGGCGGCGTCTTGCAGGGCAAGGCACTCGATGAGGCCGGGGTCAAGAGCCTGGCCAACTTGCCGAGCCGAGAGCAGCTGCTTGCCAAGCTGATGGGTTCCATGAACGCCCCCGCACAGGGGATGGTCATGGCGACCGCCGGCGTGGCGCGCAAGCTCGTCTACGCACTCGAGGCTCGCCGCAAGCAGCTCGAGCAGCAGGGCGCCTAGGTGCTGCGGCCTGACGCCGCAGCCTACCCCAGACCAAGAACATCCGCTTGAAATAGGAGTATTTCCAAATGCCTACCCTTACCAAGGACGAGATCGTCGACGCGATCGGTTCGATGAGCCTCCTCGAGGTTGCCGACCTGGTCAAGATGATGGAAGACAAGTTCGGCGTCAGCGCAGCTGCGCCGGTCATGGCCATGGGAGCCGTCGGTATGGCCGGCGCTCCGGCTGCTGCCGCCGAGGAAGAGAAGACCGAGTTCGACGTCATCCTCACGAATGCTGGCGAGAAGAAGATCCAGGTGCTCAAGGTCGTCCGCGAGCTAACCGGCCTTGGCTTGAAGGAAGCCAAGGACCTGGTCGACAACCCGCCCAAGCCCGTCAAGGAGAAGATCAAGAAGGAAGAGGCCCAGCAGATCGCCGAGAAGCTCAAGGCCGAGGGCGCGACCGTCGAGGTCAAGTAGTCGGTTCTCTGCGATTCCGCTACCGCACTTTCTTTCGGCCTGCCAGCCCCCGGGTTCACCCGGGGGCTGCGGCCGTGGAAGGGCGGGAGGGAGGACCGAAGAGGCGGTGGCACGCTCCCGCGGGCAAGGCCCGGAGGCTGGAACGGAAAGCCGAGGCAAGGGTACGGAGCGGCTTGCTAGGGTCGGGTGCGCGGCCTACAATGGCCCCATGATCCGCAAGGTGGCTAGCTTGGCGGTCGTCCTGCTGGTAGCGACGACGGCCAGCGGCGCGCTGGCCGATTCGCTCCCGGGTGCCGAATCAGGTGGCGGTTCCTCCTGGAGTCTAGGTGCGCCGGCTGGCCGGCGCACAAACGGGGGCGAGCGTGGGGCGAGCTTGCGCCAGCTGCTCGGGGCTGGCGCCAACTCGCTGGCCGATCTCGAGCTCCGCAGCGAGCTCGATGACCTCCACGGCGTCGATCGAGAGCAGGCGCTCTACCGGATGGGGCTGGCCAGGGAGCGCCTCGGCGACTACGCGGGGGCAGCGGAAGCCTTCTCCCGGGTGCCCCAGGAATCGGCCTGGTTCCCCAGGGCCGCACAGCATCTCGCCCAGCTTTGGATCGCCGAAGGCAGATACGATCGGGCTGCGGCAGCCTACCGCGCGCTCGTGCCGACGCTCGCGGGGGTGGCCGCCCAGAGGGCTCATTTGGCGCTGGCGGATGCGCTCTATGCCGGCGGGCGCTACCAGGATGCGCTGGCCCAGTACCATCTCCTCGAGAACGAGCCTGACCCTGCCATCCAGCAGGCGGCCTGGTACGGGGAAGGCTGGTCCGCGCTCAAGGCCGGGCTTCAGGCGCGGGCTTACTTTGCCTGGTCCCAGATCCTCGATCTCTTCCCGAACAGCCCCCGCATCCTGGAGGCTCGTCTGAACCTGGCCAACCATTTCCTCGGCATCGGCCACTTCGACGAGGCGGCCGACCAGATTCG
The DNA here is from genome assembly GCA_021781555.1 of bacterium. Taxonomy (GTDB): domain Bacteria; phylum Cyanobacteriota; class Sericytochromatia; order S15B-MN24; family VGJW01; genus JAJXWQ01. The sequence continues at coordinate 52,497 of JAJXWQ010000001.1, read as the reverse complement.
CGCCGTCGCCGCCATGCCAGGTATGAACCAGGCCACGGCATCCTTCCACTTCGGGCCGGCCGCGCTGGCCGATCGCCAGGAACTTGTTCAGATGGACCTTCCGGCCTTGGCTGACTTCGTCGCCGCGGAGGGCGCCGCCAACGACGGCGACTGGGTGAGGGCCATCGCGCACTACCGGGCGGTGCCCAGGAATTCCCGCTGGGCCGAGCAGGCCGCCTACGGCCTGGGCTGGGTGCTCTGGCAGGCGGGCCGCCTCCCGGATGCCGAGGACCAGCTCCAGGATACCTTGCGGGCCTTTCCCCACGGGACCTTGCGCGCAGCGACCTATTTCGCGCTGGGCCGGGTCCAGGTGGATCGCAACGAGAAGCCCGATGCAAAGGATTCCTTCCGGAGCGCCACCGAGCTCGGCAAGGATCGTTGGGCCGAGGAGTCCCTTTACGAGCTGGCCTCGCTGGCGCTGGCCGATCGCCGGATGGACGCCGCCGAAAAGTGGGCCCGCGAACTCGAACGCGATTACCCTACCGGGCACTACGCAGCCGCCGGTCTTTGGGTCCTGGCAGAGGCCGAGCTGAGCGCGGGCGATACCCGAGATGCCATCGCCAACTACGGCCGGCTCGCGCATCATCCCGAGGCGCTGGATTTCCTGGGGGGCAACGACAATCCGGTCATCTTCAAGCTCGGGATCGCCTACCTGCGGGCCGGCGATGCCCGCTCTGCCGAGTCTGCCCTGAGCCAGGTGCACGGCAAGCTTGCCGACGAGGCGGTCTTCTGGCGGGCCGAGGCGCTCTACGACCTTGGCCGGTACGCCGAGGCCGCCAACCTCTACGCCACCTATCTGAAGCGGGGCGATCAGGCCCCGTACGCCCCCGAGGCCGCATACGGGCTGGCCTGGTCCTTGCTGGAGCGTGGCGATCGCAAGGGGGCGCGCAAGGAATTTGCGCAGGCGGCCGGCGCGCTGCTCGAACCCAAGCTTGAGCACGATGCGTACTACCGCCTTTCCTTGCTGGACATGGACGACGGGGACTACGCCGGAGCTCAAGCGGCGCTCCAGAAGGCCCTCGCCATCAAGGGGCTGGCTCCGGACGATGAGGCCCGATTCCTTTTGGCCGTCAGCGAGATGCGGACGGGCGACGCCAAGGATGCTGCCGACGAGTTCGCCGCGATCGTGGCCAAGGATCCAAACTCGCCCCGGGGCCGTCAGGCCCAGCGAGACCTGGCTGATTGCGACATGCAGCTCGGGGATTTCCTCGGGGCCGGAAACCTGTACCAGACGCTGGCCCAGAGCGAACCGGCAACCGCCTCGGACGTGGACGACCTGCGTCTGGAGGCTGCGACGGCCTATGCGGCAGGGGGCCACGACGGCCGTGCCGCCAACCTCTACGATCTGGTGGCGACGGATGCTTCGGCCTCGGCCAAGGTTCGGATTGGCGCCCTCAAGCCGCTGGTAACTGCGTACATCGCTTCAGGCGGACTGGCCCAGGCCGAGAGCGTCCTGACCGACCAGGCGTCGGCCAGCGCCTGGGCACCTGAAATGCTGCGCCAGGTGGCCGACGCCTATGCCAAGCTGCGCGAATGGCGCCGCGCCGCCGCGGCCTATGCCGAGATCCCAGGTGGCGGGACCGGTGCCCTCATCCTGCGCGCACAGGCGCTGACGCAGGCGGGCGAGCTTCCCGACGCCGCCGCCCTCTTCGAGACCCTCAGCGCTTCTGCCAGCGCGCGTCAGCCCGAGATCCTCACGGACCTCGCCGCCCTTTACGATCAGATGGGCGCACTCAAGCGAGCCCGCCGTACGCTCGGGCGCCTGGAGGCAGCTCCGGGCGCAGAGCGGAGGCGCAAGGCCCAGGCCTGGTATGCCTATGGCGACGTGGCCTTCAAGAAGGGCTCCATCCCGGAGGCCATCTACGCTTTCGGTAAGGCCCAGGCCGAGGCGTCGCCGGCGGATCCCCTCGAGTTCAAATCGCGGTACTGGCTGGGCTCCGCACTGGTCGAGGCCGGGCAGCCACGCAAGGCTCTCGCGGTGCTTGCCAAGCTCATCTACGCCCGGCCACCGGTTGATCCGGAGGTGGCTTCGGCCTGGAAGAGCTGGCGCTCGCTTGCGCTCCTCGAGGCGGGCGAGGCGCACGAGCACCTGCATCAGTGGGCCGAGGCTCGCGCCGTCTATCAACGGATGACGCACGATCCTCTGGTCGCCGATCGCGATCGGGGCGAGGCCGAGGCACGCCTGGCGTTCATCCAGCAAAACGTCCCCGCCAGCCTGTTGAGAGAGCGCCAATGACCGGACCGGGTCGTCTCGACAGCACCCTGGCGGTGATACTGCCGGTGCTCCTGGGCGTCATGGCTTCCCCCGCACTGGCTCGGCCGCTGGCAAGCACCGCGTTGCCAGGCGCCCTTACGACGAGCCCCGCGGCCACATCCTCGGCTTCTGGCTCGACTCGTCCGGGGACGCTGGTGCTGCCGGCCACCGACCCGACGAGCCTCGGCCTGCTGCCGGCCGAGAAACTCCCGGTCGAGCTTCCCGCGATCACGGTGATCGGGCACCAGCAGCATCCCGAGGCGCGCCGGGGGAGCAAGCTGACCCCGGGGACGGATGCCGAGCTGATGGCCTTGCCTCCCCCGGCTCTGGCCCGGGCCACCAATGATTTCCTCGCTCACATGCAGCTGGCCGTGCCGGCGCCGCCCGGCCCGCCAGCGCATATCCCGGCGGCTGCCGATCGCGAGCCATACACGGCGATCTGGGGCGATCTCGGGGGCGTGCCGGAGCCGGGGATGCTGCGCTATGACTTCGGTTTTGCCCACGGACGCGTGATCGGGTCGGCGCTCTCCTTGACCGACCTCCGAGCCTTTGCCAACGGCCTCGACCGATGGTCCGTGGTGAAGGCGAACGAGCGCTTGTCGTGGGGGCCGACCAACTGGGCAGACCTGTCCTACCGGAGGGATCAGGAAACACCCGGCACGCAGGCCACGCTCCAGGAGGGCGGCAGCGCACGGGCCCGGTGGGATCGCCATCGGCTGTCTCTGGGCCTTGGCGTCGATCTGGGCCACGTCCAGGTTGGCGACATCCGGGCCGATGTGCAGGGCGGCCCCGCCTTGAGCTCTTCGGACGAGACCTGGCTCTACGACCTGGCGGTGGACGCCTCTTATGCCCCCAAGCTCGCATGGCGAGCCCACGCGCTGAAGCTCGATCTCCTGGTCGGCCAGCAGGGGACGTCCGAAACCGGCACCCCAGGCTGGTCTGCGCCGCATGCCGAAATCGGGGCGCAGGATACGTGGAGCCTGGATCCACGGTGGCGACTCGATTACGGTCTGGCTGCGACCACCCTCGGGCAGGTCGGCTATCTGGACCCCGCAGTCAAGGTCAGCTTCTTGCCGGGCGGGGGAGCTGGACTCCACGCCGGGGGCCTGCTGCGGGAATCACCGACGAAACTCTGGCTGGCTGCCCGCACCACCACGGATCTGCCAGGCTTCTCCAGGCTTTACCTCGATCGCCTCCAGGTCGAGGGCAACGGCAGCTTGCGGCCCGAGCGTACCCAGCCGGAGGCCGAGATCGGCGCGGGTCACAGGTTCAGCGACAAGCTTTATGGCGATGCTTCGTTCCGCTACGGCGATGTCCTCGATTTCATCTACTACGGCCAGGCGGGCCAGGGTTTGTGGCAGCCCAGGAACTTCGCGAGCTGGCAGGGGGTCTACCAGGTGCGGGCCGGAGCCCAGTACCTCTTCGGCGATGGCTTCGTCCAGCATTTCGACATCAAGGTCCAGGATGCCACCGCATTGGGTCAGATCCTCGAATCCATCGGCACCCGGCACGAGAGCTCCTGGCTGGGCGGTAAGCTCACGGCCTCGGTGGGTACCTCGCTGGAGTACGCCCAGCTGGGCCCGACTCAGGCGCCCGGCGGTTCGGCCGCGGGCATGGCCTGGCTGGCCAGCTGGGATGTAGGCTACGAGATCGCCCCGGGCTGGAAGCTCTACTGTTCGGGCAACGACTGGCACGTGCTCGCCTTGCAGGAGCCCGCCCCGGGCTACTTCGCCACCCCGGCCCTGGTCTCGGGTGGTCTCGAGGTGACGTTCTGATGCCAGCGTCGGCCACGCGCATGGAACGCGAGGCCTGGGCCACGTCGATCGCGATTCACGTCTGGATCCTGGCGATGATCCTCTGGCTCCTGCCGCTGCACAGGCCAGAGGCGCCGCGCGTGATCCCGATCGAGTTGACGACGATCGACCTCGGGGGACCTGCCGGCGATCGCGCAATCGGCCACGATCGCCCGGCTCCCAAGTCCCTGGTGCATGCACATGCCCGCCGGATCTACCGGCCCAAGGCCGTGGCCGAGCCGCGTCCGTTGGAGCGCCACGTTGCTCGCGTGCCCCGGGAGCGCCGGCCGGTGGCGCCCCATGTCGAGACCCCGCCGCAGCCGAACGCCCAGCGCCTGGCGGCCGAGGAGGCTCGCCAAGAGCGCATGGACCGCCAGCTGGCCGAGGCGGCCAGCGCCGCCGGGTCGCCGCAGGGGGCCGCGGCCGGCACCGGCAAGGCCACGGCGCCGGTCTCTGGCGGCGCCGTGTCGGTCGGCAGCGGGGCTTCGGGCGATCTCGCCGGACGGGCGATCTTGAGCCTGATGCGGGCAGATTTTCCGCGTTCGGCCGAGGGGCGGCATGCGGTTGGCTGGCGCGGGACTGTCACGGCTGCCCTGCGCGTCGGTCCCGATGGACGGGTGGCAGGAGTCCAGATCTTGCAGTCGTCGGGCGACCCCGACGTGGATGCGGCCGCCGCCCGGGCCTTCTCGCGCTGGCGCTTCAGCCCGCTGCCGCCCGGCCAGCCGCCGGTCGTCCAGATGGGCGAGGTCAAGATGCGCTTCGTCCTGCGCTAGAACGGTTGCGCAGCGCAGCGACCGCGCAGAGGGAACCGTTCCAGCTTCAAACGGATCCCACCGCCCCTGGCGGCGCCTCGTGCGAGCGATCAAGGGGTGGCGCGGGAGGCCAGCACCCGGGCGAGGTTGCGCTCGGGGTCCGTCCATCGGGCCGGAATCCAGGCGACCTCCAGTGCGGCAACGATGGCTCGAGACAGGCTGGCGCGGGTCGCCGCGAGCCATTCCTCATCCGGGTCGCGCAGGCCGAGGGCCTCGGCGATCGAAAGGGGCTGCCGGGATCCGAGCGCGAGGCCTTCGGGTCTTGCGCAGAACCCCGGACCAGCGCTCGGATCCGGGACCGACCGCGGTGCTCCGCTCGTGGCCCGGCCTGGCGGCCGGCCGGACAGCAGGCCTTCGATCGGGACGACACCCGGCGCCAGGCGGATCGAGCCATGCTGCAGCAAGAACCCGTGCCGGCGGACCTGGGCCGAGCCCACGATCTTGCGCCCGTCCACCACGAGATCGGCGACGGTCGAGACCGCGAAACAGTTTGCCGGTCGCTCCCGCGTTTCGCCCGGGCGCCGCGCGGCCGTGGGCTGCCGGTGGGTCGCCTGGCTCCGGGTCCGATCGAGGGAACCCGGAACGATCGCTGCGGGCATCCCGAGACTCGACAGGGCCCGGGCGATGGCTTGCGACAGGCGGCCATACGAGTCCCCGATCGTCTCGTCAGGCGCGATCGGCAGGACCACGCAGTAAGTCAGGTCGCGATCGTGAAGGACGGCCCGGCCGCCGGTCGGTCGGCGCACGACGTCGACGCCGGCATCCGCGCAGGCCGCGAGCGCAACGTCCGCCAGGGGCTGGGCGCGCCCCAGGGTGAGCGCCGGTGGATCGAAGCTATACAGGCGCAGGGTCGGTGGCACGAGCCCCCGGGCGACGGACTCGAGCAACGCTTCGTCGAGGGCCATGTTCACCCGGCCAGAGGCCGGGGGATCGAGGATCAGGCGCATCTGGACGGGATCGTAGCACCCGTGAGGGAGCGGGCGAAAGCTTTGTACGGTTCTCGGTTTGCACGGGTCTCTCTGCGCGGGCGCTTCGCCTCTGTGCTAGCATTTTGGATATGCTCACGGTGGCTGAAGCTGCCGCGCGGTTGGGAATCTCGGCGTCTTCCGTCCGGCACTACGAAAAGCAGTTCGATCTGCGCTTCGCACGGACGAAGGGCGGCCAGCGACTCCTCACCGAACGCGACCTCGAGAATCTGCGGATCATTCGCTCCTTTCGGGAGCAGAATGTCCCCATAGAGGATATTCGTCAGCAGCTTACCCTCACCCAGAACGCGCTCGATGAGGCCAGGCCGGCCGTCGAGGACGTTATCGCGGCCCTGGTGGCCCGCCAGGATGAGCTCGAGCGGGTGGTCAAGGCGCAGCAAACGCTGCTCAACCAGCTCCTGGGCGATAGCCAGCGGATGGCGCTGGCCCACGAGCAGGTCCGGCTCTTGCTCGAGGCCCCCAAGGAGCCCGATCCGAGGGTCGCCCAGCTGGCCCTGCAGCTGGCCGCCATCGAGAGCCAGCAGGGTCAAGAGCTGCGCGAGCTCCAGGCGTACGTGGAGGCCCTGGCTGCCGAGGTCCAGGACCGCAAGGACGGCCCCGCTGCCGAGGACGCGGGCCTGGATGCCGCGAACCAGGAGGCGGTCAGCGCCGAACTCGAGGCCGAGATCGAGGCCGTGCAAGGACGGCTGTCCGTGCTGGAGGCCGAGATCAAGGCAAAGTCCGATTCTGACGGCGAGGAGTCGGTGATTGCAACTTTGCGCGAAAAGCTACAAGACCTTGCCGAGGAACTGGCAGCCCGGGCCCGATCGCACGAGAACGAGCAGATCCGCGGGTTGCAATGGCGCATGCTCGAGCTCGAAGCCGCGGTGGCCACCCGCGAGGAGGCCCCGACTCGGGACGAGGAGGGGTTGCTCGAAACGCTGGTGGACGCCATCCAGGCCGATGCCCGCCGCCGCCGGCCGTGGTGGCGATTCTGGGAGCACGGATAGAGCTCTGGGGGGCAACGGGCCCCGTTTGACTCCTCGGGCTCGCTCCATTCAAACCGGGAGGACCCTGGCGCGAGCCTTCTATCGGGCGGTCTGGGGCTTGCGCCAGCGGACGTTGGGCTTGCGCGCCGCCAGGACTTCGTCGACGCGGCCGATCGGCGCCGTGTGCGGCGCGCTGTTGACCAGGTCAGGGGTGTCCCGGACCTCGTCGGCGATCTGCAGCATGACCTCGACGAAGCGGTCGAGCTCCTCTTTGCTCTCGGTCTCGGTGGGTTCGACCATCATCGCCTCGTGGACGATCAGCGGGAAGTAGATCGTCGGTGGGTGGATCCCGAAGTCGATCAACCGTTTGGCGATCGAAAGGGTGTTGACCCCTTGGGCCTTCTGGCGATCGCTCGTCATCACGAACTCGTGCATGCACGACTGCGCGAAGGGCACCTCGTAGGCGTCGCCGAGGCGCGCCTTCAGGTAGTTGGCGCTGAGGACCGCATCCCGGCTCACCTGCCGGAGGCCCTCGTGTCCGTGCGCGTAGATGTAAGCATAGGCCCGCGCCAGCACCCCGAAGTTGCCGAAGAACGCCTTCATCCGCCCGATGGCCAGGGGCCGCTCGAAATCCAGCGCATAGCTGCCGTCCGGGCGGCGGACGATCGCCGGCACCGGGAGGAAGGGGGCCAGGCGCTCCGAGACCGCCACCGGACCGGATCCGGGGCCGCCGCCGCCGTGCGGGGTGGAGAAGGTCTTGTGAAGGTTCTGGTGCACGACGTCGAAGCCCATGTCGCCCGGCCGAACGGCCCCGAGGATGGCATTGAAGTTGGCGCCGTCGTAGTAGAGCAGCGCCCCGGCCTCGTGTACCGCCTGGCTGATGGCCAGGATGTCTTCTTCGAAGAGCCCGAGGGTATTGGGATTGGTCAGCATGAACGCCGCCACCTGGTCGTCGAGATGGGCCTTGAGGTCGGCTACCGAGACCAGCCCCCGCTCGTTGCTCTGGACCGTCACCACCTCGAAGCCGGCCATCGCCGCCGTGGCGGGATTGGTGCCGTGGGCCGAGTCCGGGACGAGAACCTTGGTGCGCCGGTTGCCGTGGTGCCGGTGGTAGTGCTTGATCATCAAGATGCCGGTAAGCTCCCCGTGCGCGCCGGCGGCCGGTTGCAAGCACACGTGGGGAAGGCCGGTGAGTGCCCCGAGCCAGGACTGCAGATCGTACATCAGGGCGAGAGCACCCTGCACTTGCTCGGCGGGCTGATAGGGATGCAGGTCCGCGAATCCGGGCAGCCGGGCGACCGCCTCGTTGACCTTGGGGTTGTACTTCATCGTGCACGAACCAAGGGGATAGAAGCCCGTGTCGATGCTGTGGTTGAGCTGGGAGAGGCGGGTGTAGTGACGTACGACCTCGAGCTCGGATTGCTCGGGAAGCTCGGGGGGACTCTGGCGCAGGAGCTCGGGGCCCAGGAGCTCGAGGAGATCGCGCTCGGGCACGCCGGAAGCTGGAATCGTGACGCCGCGGCGCCCGGGTATGGATTGGTCGAAGATCAAGGTCGGCATGGAATCTACCCCTTGGATGGAGGGTTCAGACGGTGGCGTGGTCGACGGCGGTCGCGGGAACTTCGACGGAGCGTTCCTGCGCCGAGGAGCGCCTGCTGGCCGAGAGCGCCGCGAGGTAGGCGTCGAGATCCTCGGGTGAGTTGGTCTCGGTGACGGTCACCAGGAGATCCCGCTCCGAGCCGGCGTACCAGCGGGACAACGGCACGCCGCCGAGGATACCGCGATCGGCCAGCTCGGCGAGCACGCGATCGGCGGGGCGATCGGCGCGCAGGACGAACTCGTTGAAGAAGCGCTGGGATGGGAACGCGAGCTCCAGACCGGCCATGCCGACCAGGCGATCGGCGAGGTGATGGGCTCGCTGGACGCTGACGCTGGCAAGCTCTACCAGGCCCGTCTTGCCCACCAGGGCCAGGTACAGCGTCGCGACCAGGGCGTTTAGCGCCTGGTTGCTGCAGATGTTGCTGGCGGCTTTCTCACGCCGGATATGCTGCTCGCGGGCCTGCAGCGTCAGCGTGAAGCAGGGCTTGCCGCGGGTGTCCACGCTCATGCCGCAGATGCGGCCCGGGAGCTGGCGAACGTGCTCCTGGCGGGTGGCCATGAAGCCGAGGTGAGGTCCCCCGAAAGAGACCGGGTTGCCGAGACCCTGCCCGTCGCCGACGACGATGTCGGCGCCATAGGCGCCCGGGGCCTCGAGCAGTGCCAGGCTGATCGGGTCGGCGATCACCACGAACAGCGCGCCGGCCTTGCGGGCCAGCTGGCCGGCAGCCCGGACGGCTTCCAGGCAGCCGAACACGTTGGGGACCTGCACCAGGAGGCCCGCGCAATCTTGCCCGAGCAGGCGCTCGACGGCCTCGAGGTCCAGCGCTCCGTCGCGGTGGGGTACGGTTTCCACGGCGACTTCCGGTCCGCTGGCATAGGTCCGGACCACCTCGGCGTACTCGGGGTGGACGGTCTCGCTGACGAGAATCCGGTGGCGATGGGTGATCCGGCAGGCCATGAGCGCGGCCTCGGCCGCAGCGCTGGCGCCGTCGTACATCGAGGCGTTGGCCACGTCCATGCCCGTGAGTTCGGCGATCATGGACTGGAACTCGTAGATGACCTGCAGGGTCCCCTGGCTGATCTCCGGCTGGTACGGCGTATAGGCGGTGGAGAACTCGGACCGCGACGCCACGTGGTCGACGGCGCTGGGCCGGAAGCGCAGGGTGGCCCCAGCCCCGACGAAGCTCCGCTGCGCCGACAGCGGGCGATTCTGCGCCGCGAGCCGGTTCAACTGCTGCTGCACCTCCAGCTCGCTATGGCCCGACGGCAGCGCCAGCTCGAATCCGCGGAGCTCCCGGGGAATGGGGGCGAAGAGGTCTTCCATTCCCGAGACCCCGATCGCCGACAGCATGTCGCGACGCTGGGCGTCGGTGAGGGGCAGGTAGTTGAAGGACATCAGTGGCTGCTGACCTCGGCATCGTACTGTTCCTGGGACAGGATCTGGTCGAGTTCCGTGGGGCTCGTCATCTCGAGTTTGAGCATCCAGCCCTTGCCGTAGGGATCCGAGTTCACCCACTCGGGATGCTCGAGCAGCTCCGCGTTGACGGCAGAGACGGTTCCGGAAACCGGAGAATAGAGGCTCGACACCGCCTTCACGGACTCCACCACACCGAATTCCTCGTCCTTGCTGTAGGCCTTGCCGATCTGCGGCAGCTCCACGTACACGACGTCTCCCATCTGATCGGCGGCGTGCTGGCTGATACCGATGACGGCGAGCCGGTTCTCGATGCGGACGTACTCGTGGCTCTTGGAGAATTTCAGGTTCATATCGTTCACGGGGAGGCTTCCTTGTGGGCCAGGGCAGCGGAGCTGCCAGGGATGACGCGGGACAAGACGGGGAAGTTTACAGCGGAATCCCGGCGGCGCGGGGCTTCAGGAGGATCGCTTGGGTCTGCGGTAGAAGGGCAATCGAACCGTCTCGGCCTCGGCCATCTGTTCGCGGATCTTGACCTGGACCCTCTGGCCGACCGATACGTCCGCGGGAAGGTAGGCGGTGGCGATGGGATAGCCGAGGCTCGGGGCGAGCGTGCCGGAGCACACCTTGCCGATCGGCTGGCCGTCGCGAAACACCTCGTACCCCTCGCGGGCTGGTGCCCGGCCGATCATCTTGAGCCCCAGCAAGCGGCGCCGGGTGCCGTGGGCGAGCTGGCGATCGATCTCGGCTCTGCCGAGGTACTCGGTGCTGGATTTGACCGTCCACGCCAGGCTGGCCTCCACCGGCGTCGTGGTGTCGTCCCACTCATGACCATACAGCGGCAAGCCGGCCTCGAGGCGGAGCGTGTCACGGGCACCCAAACCACATGGCGTCGCGCCGAGGGCCAGCAGGCCCTCCCAGACGCGGCCTGCGTCCTCGGTGGGCACGAAGATCTCGAAACCGTCTTCGCCCGTGTAGCCCGTGCGCGAGACCACGGCGTCGGCGCCGAGCACCTGGCCTTGCTGGACCGAAAACGCAGGCAGCAAACGGGGATCGGGGGTGGCGCACTGCGCCAGGACAGCTGCCGCCTCGGGACCCTGCAGCGCCAGCAAGGCCGTGCGATCGGAGGCATCGGTCATCATGACGCCCGTGGCCGGAAGGAGGGGCTCGAGATGCGCCCAGTCCTTGGCGATGTTGGACGCGTTGACGACCAGGAGATAGTGGTCGGCGAGGCGGTAGATCAGCAGGTCGTCGACGACGCCGCCGCTCGCGTTGGTGAACTGCGTGTAGACGACCCGTCCGACCGCAAGCTCCAGGACATTGGCCGGAACGACGCTTGCCAGGAACTCGGCGGCACCGGGCCCGCTGACGAGGAACTCGCCCATGTGCGAGACGTCGAAGAGCCCGACGTTCTCCCGGACGGCCTTGTGCTCGGCCACGATCGAGCTGTACTGCACGGGCATGTCCCAGCCCCCGAAGGGAACCATCCGGGCCCCGAGCGAAACGTGCCGATCATAGAGAGGCGTGCGCCTGAGCTGCATCAAAGCTGTACCTGCCATCTTTGCGCCCCGATGAAATATGAAATTGGGGATAACGCCTCATTATACCGGACTCGCTCAGCCTGGCGGAACCGAAGACCGCGCGGACCGGTGGATTGGCAGGTAGCGGCGTCAGAGCTGGGTGCCGGGCGGCGGCGGATACTCCTGTTCGAGAGCGGGGGTCACGCCGCCCTGGGTCGCGATCTGACGGTACACGCCGACCGAACGCGTGGGAATCCTCCGGAAGTCGTGATCCCGGCAGTCGACCGAGTAGAGGCCGAAGCGCGGCGAGAAGGATCCCCACTCCCAGTTATCCGTGATCGACCAGACGAAGTAGCCCAGTACGGGCACGCCGTTGGCCATGGCCTTTTGCATCTCCTGGACGTGGGCGACGATGAAGGACGAACGCGTCCAGCCGTCGGAACGCGGCGCCAGATCTCGCGTTGCCAGGCCATTCTCGGCTACCAGGATCGGCAATCCGAACCAGCGGTGATAGTTCTCGAGGACGTTGTAGAAGCCCTGGGGATAGATGTTCCATTTCCACGCCATCTGGAACTTGAAGGGGATCGACAATTGCCACTTGCAGTAGTAGTCGATCGCCACGTAGTCCAGGTAGTGGAGGTTCAGGCTCTGGGGGTTGATCGTGCCGCCCGGCTGCGGCGCCGGGGCGAGGGCGTGCAGCATCCAGTCCGAGTCGTTGAGGTTGATTCCGCTGGACGGGGTCGGAAGTGTCGCGTGAGGCGATCCGATGGCATAGGACGCGGTGTATTCGTTGAACGAAACGTGGGCGCCGGGTTCGTTCTGGTGGATGATCGTGTAGGCGCGCTCGTGCGCCTCCACGAAGTGCAGGGCCACCTCGGCGGCCTCGATGGGGTTGTGATGGCCGGGTGCGAGGTTGCCGGTCAGGTAGGCGCCCGGCACGAACACGTTGGGCTCGTTGAAGGTGAGCCACCACGACACGTCGTTGCGGTACTCCTTCGACACGAAGTCGACGTACTGGGCGAACTGGTCGACCGACTGCGCGTTGGCCCACCCTCCGTACTGGGTGTCCAGCCACTGGGGATAGGTGAAGTGCATCAGGGTGACGACGGGCGTGAGTCCGTGGGCGCGCAGGCTAGCGAAGAAGCGGTGGTAGTAGGCCACGCCCGCGGGATCGAAGTATCCCGGCCGGGGTTCGATCCGGCTCCACTCGATGCTGGTCCGGAACCCGTTCAGCCCCATCCCCTGCGCCAGCCCTGCGTCGCTGTTGTAATAGGCGAGGCCGTCGGCAGCCATGCCCGACGGTTCGGAGGTCTTGCCGGCGAGTTCGAACGCCGGCCACTGGCTGGTCGTGTCGCCGCCCTCGTACTGCTCCCCTGCGGTCGATACCCCCCACATGAAGCCGTTGCCGGCACTGGCCGCGGCGAGCAGGGTGGACGCGCCGGACAGGCCATTGCCATCCGAACCCGTCATCGCACCGCAGCCGGCGAGGATCGCCGTGGCGAGCGTGATGGCGAGGGTCTTGTGCATCGGGGGATCCTCCGCAGGCACCCGGTCCCGCTGACCTGTCGCTGGCGCGACGGTGGACGCCGGATGGGAACTTCGTGTGATGGTTAAGGCGCGATTATCCTTTGGTAATGTTCGCCGGATGTGGGCGCCACGTTGCGCCGGTTAAACAAAGTATCCGCCAAATTTAATCCTAATTTAATTATCTGCCCACCAAGCCGGGCCCCCGCTCCCTTTCCCAAGACCTGATCGGCCGACGGATCTTGGCCGGCCCGCGGTCGTCTAGCGGTTGAGATCCGGTTGAAGATGGTGGGGGAGGCCGGAAAGCATGGGCAAGCGCTTCCACTGGACCTTTGCCGTGGTGCTGGCGGGCACCGTGGCCGGCTGCCTGGCCAAGGTGCCCGCCGCCGCACCCTTCCCGGCAGCACCGGCGGTCGCCCGGAATCTCATGGTCGGGTTCAAGGCCGGGTCGCCGCCCAAGCTCCTGCAGGCGGGGCGGACCGCCCTGACGCAGACCAAGACTCTCTTCATGGGAGATCCGGTCGGCTTCTACCAGCTGCCGACCGCGGCGTCCGTCCGTGCCGTTGAGACAGCCCTGCGGCTGCAACCGGATGTGAGCTGGGTCCAGCCGGACTCGGTCCAGCGCCCCTCGGCCTGGCCGAACGATCCGGATTTGTGGTTGCAGTGGGCCCTCGGCGCGACGTACCTCGACCCGGATCCGCTGTGGCAGCGGAACATCGACGCCTCGCACGTGCGGGTGGCCGTCCTCGATACCGGCGTCGATCCTTACCATCCGGAGTTTGCCGGACGCCTCCTGTTGGGCCTCAACGCGCTGACCGGCCGCACCGACAGCGAGGATACGGATGGTCATGGGACCCACGTAGCGGGCATCATCGGCGCGGCGGGTAACAACGGCATCGGAGTCGCCGGGGTCTGCTGGCAGTGCCAGTTGCTCTCCGTCAAGGTCCTGGACAAGCAAGGCGGAGACGACGAGGAGGCGCTCGAGGGCATCGTCTACGCGGTGAACAACGGCGCGCAGGTCATCAACATGTCCTTCAACTCCGAGGCCACGTCCCTCAGCAGCGCCTACCAGCGGGCCATCGCTTACGCCGTGTCCAGGAACGTCGTCGTCGTGGCCGCTGCGGGCAACGACGGAGGTGCGGTCACGCAGCCGGCCAACACGCCTGGCCTGCTCGCCGTGGCGGCGACCACCCAGGCCAACACCCTGGCCGTGTACTCCAATCGGGGCCCGCAGGTCGGCATCGCGGCTCCGGGAGATGCGATCCTTTCGACCTTGCCCGACGACGAGTATGGGTCCGACACTGGCACGTCGATGGCCGCTCCGTTCGTTTCGGGCGCTGCCGCCATTCTGCGTGCCGAGCATCCGAGCTGGACCGCGCCCAGGATCATCGATGCCCTGGAAAGCGCCACCGATCCGGTCGTGAGCCTCTCGGATCCGACCTTGCGCATCGGTCGACTCGACCTGTCCAAGCTACCCTAGGCCTTTTGCAGTTTGAACGGGGCCCTCTGCGCGGTCGCTTCGCTGCGCAACCGGGCCCCGTTTGACTCATCGGGCTCGATCCATTCAAACCGGGAGCACCCTAGCCTGGGGGCTGGCGGCGGTGAGGTCATGAAGCGGCATTGAGGGCTATTAATCTGGAAGATAGCGGCGGGTGATCCCCCCGTGATGCCAGGAGCGCAGCATCTGGCAACGGAGGCTCCCACTTGCCATGACGCGATCGTTGTTCCTGCCCCTCGTCGGGATCGTTCCGGTCCTTCTGCTCGTCGCATGCTCGGCAGCGTTCGATCCCATGAATCCGACCGCTGGCCCTTCCCTTCCGCCGGATCAGCAGATCTCGGGCGGCACCCCGACGCCCACACCGGTGCCGACCGCCAGGCCCGGCGGAACCGCAAGCCCGGCGCCCACCGCGGTCCCGACGCCGGCGGCCTACCAGATCCTGGCGCTGGCTGGCGACGCCAGCGGTTCGGCCGGCAACACGGGCGACGGCGGTTCGGCGCTCCTGGCGGAGTTCAATTCCCCCGCCGGCGTGGCCCTTTCGGGCAACGGGAGCGTGCTGATCGCCGACTATGGCAACCACAAGATCCGGGCGGTCTCGCCCGCCGGAATCGTGTCGACCTTCGCCGGTTTCGGTGCTTTCGGCTTTGCGGGCGATGGTGGACCGGCGATCGACGCCCAGTTCGATCATCCCTTCGATGTGGCCTCGGCTCCCGGCGGGGATGTCGCCATCGCGGACTACGGCAACGACCGAGTTCGCCAGGTCGATGGGCAGGGTATCGTCACGACGATCGCGGGCGGAGGCACGCTCACGCCGGTGGCCTCGGGGAGCGTCGCGACGGCATCGATTCTCGCGGGGCCGGCCGGCCTGGCCTACGATGCGGCCGGGAACCTGTACCTGTGCGAATTCAACGGGGCGCGGGTGGATCGCCTGGCCCCCTCGGGAACGCTCACGGTCATCGCGGGGACGGGTGCCACCGGGAGCATCGGCGATGAGGGTCCCGCGCTGTCGGCAGAGCTCGATCAACCGATCGCGGTCCTGCCAGACAACAAGGGCGACGTCTACATCGCGGACTTCGCCGCCCAGCGCGTGCGGATGGTCGACCCGAGCGGGATCATCCACACGGTGGCGGGAACGGGCGTCGCAGGCTCGGCCGGCGATGGCGGTCCGGCGGTCGACGCTGACCTGCACGGCCCGGCCGCGCTGGCCCTGCTTCCAGACGGAACGCTGCTGGTGGCCGATTCCGGGAACTCGGAGATCCGGGCGATCTCGCCAGCAGGCACGATCCGGACCATCGCCGGGACCGGATCGTCAGGCAACGCGGGCGATGGCGGGCCGGCTTTGGCAGCCCAGCTGGCGGACCCCCTGGGCCTGGTGGCGTCCGGGAGCGGGGTCGTGGTAAGCGATTTCGGCGACAACCGGATCCGGGAGCTCGTGCCCACCAACTGATCCGGGATCCCGGGTCGTCCCGTTCGCCCGCCGGACCTTTACCAGGTGTCGGCGGGCCGGCCTGTTCGGGGTTCAGCCCTGGTCGGCCTCGGATGCCGATCGGCTCGCGTGCTCCAGCAGCAGCCGGAGAAAGTCGAGGGCCAGCTCCCTGCGTTCGCGATCCAGGCTCTCGAACAGCGATACCAGGAGCTCGGCATCCGGTGCCAGCCGTAGTCCATTGTGAGGCGTGTAGCCAGCCTCGGCCAGGGCATAAGCGACCGGCACGTCGTAAACCCGTGCGATACGCTCGACCAGGTCCGGCGTCGGCCGTGTCGGCCTTTCCGTGTGGTAGGAGACCCCGCGCTCGATCTCGGCCAGCCGGCTGGACGAGATGTCGATGTGGTCTGCCGCCTCGCGCAGGGTCCAGTTTCTGGCCTCGCGCTTGGACTTGATGAAGGCGCCGAAGTCCTGCACCGTGCCGCCCTCCCTCCAGGCGGCACCAGAATAAAACCCGACTTTGTTTGCAGGCGACAGTTTTTTTGTTGCATGTCACGAACACAATGGTATAGAATTGCTAGCATTGCTGGAACAGGCCAACGCATTCGCGCCTGCGATGTCCATCGCCGAGCCCGGCGACGCCAGAGGCGGCTCCGACACCACCATGTCGCCTCTACCTTCCCCGTCGACCTTTCTGACGCTCTCGTGGCGCCGCAGGTCGTGGCGTCGTCGGACTCGGCGATGGAGTGAATGGACCCGGACGCGGCCCGCGATCGCAGCGCGCGAGCCTGGAAGCCTGGTAGCTCCTGATTGCCATCCGCTCGTCTCGGTCCCAGTTGAACGATTTCTTGTCTGGCGAGAGCAGAAAGTCGTTTGATTGCTACGAACATGTGGGTATAGTATTTGTGGCAGCACTCGGGCACATGAACGAGTGGCTCCGGGGAGTGCAAATCGTGCAATACCATCAAGTCCGGATCCTGAGCGCCGATCGTCTGCACATTGACCGGCGGCAGCAGGGGCGCCTCCTGGCCGTCATCCTGGCGACCCTGGTCATCGGCTGCGCGGATGGCACGCCCGTGGCCGGGATCACGGGCGTCACCAGCGGCCACGGGAGCCACTCCGTTGCGTCTTCGAAGACCACCTCCTGCCCTCCACCGCAGGTTTGTGGGGGCGTCAGCGATCCCTCTGGCGGCGGAACCGGCGGCAGCGCCGGTCAAGGCGCCACACCGTCGCCGACTCCGACGCCTTCCCCTTCCTCGGCTCCGACCCCGAGCCCGACACCGAGTTCGGCACCGACTGCGACACCGACCCCGTCCTACTCCTTCGGGACGCCAGGCCCGGCGTCCCCCGGTCCGACGCCGACGCCGACCCTGACCCCGTCCCCTACTCCGACGGCACCAGGGTCGACACCGACGCCTACGCCGGCTGTGACGTCCTCGCCCACCCCATCCGCCTCGCCGACGCCACTGGCCGCGCTTCAAGTCGTGGTGTCGCCCGGGGTGGCGGTCCTGGACGTCCCGGCGCCGCAAGGCTCCGATGCTCCCGGTTACGTTTCGGCAGTCCAGCTGGCCGCGACCGTGACCATGGCCGATGGAACGACCCACAGCGCCGTCACCTGGGCCTCGTCCGACACATCCCGGGCCACGGTGGACGCAAGCGGCCTGGTGGCCGCTGCCGCTTCAGCCCCGCCTGGCCAGGTGATCGTCACGGCGACGGCATCCGGGTCCACGGCATCAGGTTCCGCAACGATCTCCATCCGATCCGATGGAACTGTTGACTTGATGGTACAGTGACATGCAAAGAAACGATTACACTCTCATCTTTCTGGTGCTGGCCGTCGGGACGCTGGCGGCGTGCGCGGGCGGAACGTGGGTTCAGCCGGCCGGATCCCCGGGGAGGCAAGCTGGCCTACCCTATGCACTGGTGGCGCCCGGGACTTCAGGATCGCCTGTCATCTCGGCTACCAAGAATCGGGACCGGGGCCTGCGCGTCGCCGGCCCGCTCGGGCAGGTCCAGCTGACGATCCGCTGGCCCGAGCGCATGGCCTTCACGACGCAGACCATTCCCGACAGTGCCAACTCGCTCGAGATCCAGATCTCCGATTCCCGCGGCAATCTTCTGGCGTACGATCTCATCACCCGGCCCAGCCAGGGCGCCCTCGTGACCAGCGCCACCATGTCGGTCGCGGCCGGGACGGCCCGGGCGATCACCGTCGATGCATTCCAGGCGCAGACGCCGGGGCTCGGCGACGTCCCGATCGCCCAGGGGACGGCCTCGCTGGACGTGGCGCCGAGCTCGATCTGCGCGGCCGCAGTCAACCTCGTCCCCACCGCCATTCCCACGGTCCAGGGGATGACGCCCGCAAACGCGGGACCGGGCACCTTTGTGACGCTCGATGGACTGAATTTTAGCGGCAACGGGGGGCCCGTGTACGTCATCTTCGGCGGCGGCGCAACGGCATCGACGCCGATCTCCGCCACGTCCACGGCGGTCGAGGTCTCGGTTCCGAGCACTGCGATCACGGGACCGATCTCGGTCTGGGCCGATGGCGTGCCTGGCACTCCCGGCAGCGGGAGCTTCTCGGTGTTGAGCCGGTTCCAGGTGACTCCAGCCACCGCCGCGGCCAGCGTGAGCACGGCCGTCACGTTCGCCGCGGCCGGCATCGACACCTCGGGTCAAACCGTCGCCGACACTGCGGTCAACTGGACCTGCTGGCTGGTGAACGGTCCCACCGATCCACTGGCCTCACCGCCGCCGGCCTCGACCCTGAGCGCCGGGGTGTTCACGCCGGGCGCCACGGGCACCTACCAGGTCCAGGTCTCATCGGGGATGGCGATCGGGACGGCGTCCGTCACGGTCGACTGATATCCGGGTTCACTCGCCACTCGAGCAAGGGGGTCTTGGGATGCGCATCACACCTGTCTTCGTCCGCCCGTACGCGCGCCTGGCGGCGGTCCGCATCGCCTGTTCGGCGACGGCACGGCTGCTCGCGGCGGCGAGCTGCGTGATCCTGGTCGCGTGTCAGGGTCTTTCGGTGGCATCCCGCATGCCACGGCTTGCCGCCGTGTCCGGCGCGGCAGTCGCCCCGGGGGTAGCCGCCGGCTCGGGAGGCGCAGGCAGTTCGGACCCGCTTCTTGAGGTCTCCAGCGCCACCGCCGTGCGCGGTCGGGTGGACTTCCCGGTCTTCCACGTCGCGGCGGCCAGCAACTACGCGGCGGCCGGGGCGACCCTCACGCTGATCGATCTCTCGACCGGTTACACGGTCGCCACCGGGTACTCCGACAACGCAGGCACCTTCTACCTGCCGCTGAACGGCTTCACCCCGATGTCCGGCAGCACCTTCTTGCTCGAGTCCACCCATGGCCTCCTGGCCGACGTCGCGGGCAGCCAGGTCGCTCGCTTCCGGACCTTCCTCCAGTGGACCGGCAGCACCTGGACGAGCACCTCGGGTAGCACCATCGTGCTCGATGCCCAGACCACGGCCATGGCCGTAATCAGTAGCCTCGATCCTTCGCACGTGACCGCGAGCAGCACCCTCGGTACGGTTTCCGGCAGCTCCGTGGTCTCGAGCCCCGACGCGGCGGACTACTCGCTGACTTACATCAACAACCTTGCAGCGGCCATCACCAGTTACCTGACCCACGACGAGGATCCCGTAGAGAGCAGTTCTGGTCTGGCCCCGTCCATCAGTCAGATCGACCCGGCCAGCCCCGGCACGGGCGGGGCGATGATGATCCTGGGCAAGGGCTTCTCGCCCGTCACCGCAGGCGATACGGTGCTCTTCGGGGCGGCGACGGCATCGGTCTTCTGCGCTGCGGCGGACACCTTGGGGGTCTTCGTGCCCGCCAATGCCCCGAGCTCGGGCAACGTCACCGTGACGACGAGTCTGGGCACGAGCGCGGCCGTGGCCTACACCCTGGCGGTCGCAACGGGCTCGGGTAGCGGCGGGTCGGGGGGTGGGGGCAGTTTGGGGCTCTCGATCTCCTCGGTCTCGCCGACGGGCGGCGCGCCGGGCGATACGATCATGATTCGCGGCTCCGGGTTCCCACAGTCCACGGGCAGCGTCACCGTCGATTTCAATGGCGCGACAGCCAGCGTCACCTATGCCGATCCGGAAACCCTCCTGGCGGCGGTTCCTGCCAACGGCTCCTCGGGTCCGCTCACGGTCACCGTCAGCGGGGTCACGGTCGGCTACTACTTCGCCTACATTCTTCCGAAGCTCAGCTGGTTCACCCCCACTGTGGGCAGCCAGGCCACCCAGGTGACCATCACGGGGCAGAACTTCGGCACGCAGGGCCAGTACTCCAAGATCGAGTTCGATGGCGTTCCCTCGCCCAATGTCGTCACCTGGTACAACACCCAGGCGGTGGGCTACGTACCGGCTCCGTCCCTCTCGAGCCGTATCAGCGGCCCCCTGACACTCATCACGGGCCTTGGCCTGGTAAGCCCTGCCGGCGGCAACTTCACGGCCAGCCAATCGATCGACGACAACCTCTCGACGACCAACTTCGAGGATCCGGGGACGACGGCCGCCTGGGGCAGCGGATACATCCAGCCCGCTGCTGCTGTCACGACCTTCTCCCAGTCGGGGTCGGGCTTCAGCAGCAACACCAACTCCGGCACTCAGGGCACGAGCAGCGGCCTGACCCTGACTCCAACAACAAACGCCAGCCTCAACATCGGCGGGCTTGTGCAACCTTACAATGGCACGTATTGGGCCCACCAGCTGGGCGTCAGCCAAGCCGTGGCAGGACCCCTCGGCACGGGCACGGCCGGCTTTTTTCTCGGCAACAGCTCAAGCACTCCGGACTACTTCTACAACTTCTCCGGCAGCTTAATCGGCCAGATAACGAGGATCGGCTGGGCCGAGTCCGAGATCTGGGATCCCACGAGCGGCCTTTACTGGCTCTGCACGGGTCACACGTCGCCGCTTATCGGCTACGTATCCTGGAATGGTGCCCAGTACAGTTCAATGGGCCCCACGTACATCAACCGGGCCGCCGCCAACGGCACCTACGTCATGGCCTGTGAATACACCAGCTCCACGTGCGAGCTGCTTGGCAACGGGGTAAGTACGACTCTCGGTACCGTCTACGGCACAATCTACGACCCTTCTCCTGCAGGCTACTCGATAGATTCCGCCGCTGGCCTGACCGGCAGCAACACGTTCTATTTCACCAGCAGCAGCGGTACGAACACCTACCTCAGCACCTTGACGACCGGCAACGTTGGGGGCAGCGTCAATCTGCCCTTCCCGGTCGGAGCGTTGACCAACGGAGCCTATCCACAGGTCGGATCAGATGGCTCCTACCTCTATATGGCCGGAACCAATGCCAACTTCAATGGCGGAGCCAACACCCTTTTCAGGTTCGCGGTCACTGGCGGAGCGATCTACCTGGCTGAATACGTAGCAGGCACGCCCGAAACCTCGGTCACGAGCGCGATCGCCCGCCCCGCCAACTCCCTCTGGGACACCCTCTCCTTCAGCGATACGGTGCCGAGCGGCACGACCCTGACCGTGGACGTGCTCGACGGCTCGACCGGAAATGTCCTGATGAGCAACGTGACGTCGGGCGCCAGTCTCAACGGCATCACCGCTTCCTCCATCAAGCTCCGGGCGACGCTCGAGACGACCAGCAACGCACTCACGCCCACGCTGGCATCCTGGTCCGTCACGACCCGCGGGGCCTACGCGCTGTCCAAGGCCTACGACTCCGGCACCAACTTCGCCACCTGGCTGCCGGCCGTGATCGCCAGCAACAGCTCCAGCATCACCCTCCAGTATTCCGACAGCGCCGATGGCTCGACCTGGAGCTCGTGGGCCAACAGCCCCACGGCCCTGAGCCGGCGGTACCTCCGCTACCAGGCGACCTTTGCGGCGAGCAACGCCTACCTCTCGAACGTCCTCCTCCCCTACGACTACTGACGAAAGGGCGATCCGATGGAGAACGAGGTGAGCTTCCTGGCTGGCCGCAGCAACCGGCTTCCCCCCTTCCGACCAGGGCGCAGCGGCCGAGCGCTGGCCCTTGCGATGGGTACCCTGGCCAGTTCCAGTCTGCCGACCCTGGCACTCGCAGGGTGTGCCGGGCTGCGTCATCCCCTCGGGGCGTCCCCGGGCGCTCCCCTGGCCCTGGTCGGCCAGGTGAGCTTTGGCGGCGAGCGCCGCGTGCAGGCCACGATGAACGATGTCCAGGGTTCGGCCACCGTCTCGCTGATCGACACCACGACCGACACCACCGTGGCCACGGGCCTGACCGATTCTTCTGGCTATTTCCACCTGGACCTGTCGAGCTGGTCGCCCACTGCGGGGGAGGTTTATTACCTCGAGGCCATCAAGGGGCTGGATAACAACGTCGCCGGTCACGACGCGGCCCGGGTGCGCACACTCCTGGAGCAGGTCAGCGGCAACTGGGAGTCTGTCGAGGTCGGTTTCATCACCATCGATCCGTCCACCACCGCCCTCTCGATCATCGAAAGCCTGCGCGGTCCGAGCGTCGTGGCGCCGGCGAGCCTGATCGGGTCCATGCCCACGCCAACCTATTTCGCCGGTGCGGCCAACGTCAGCCAGAGCGACTTCACGACCGTGCTGGCCTACGTCAACGCCGCGCTGACGGCCAACACCGATCCCGTCGACGCCGTGGTCTATTCCAACGGCAGCTACGAATCCACGGTCGGGGCCCCGGTCCCGACGCCCCTCCCACCCCCGCCGACAATCTTCACGCTCTATCCCCAGCAGGCGGCGATCGGCAGCGAGATCACGATCTACGGGCGGGGGTTAGCCGGCATCGCCGCATCCGAGTCGATATCCGTGGCCGGCGCCACGGCCAGCATCGCGAGCACCTGCCCTGGGCTGGTCGTCACCACGGTGCCCAAAGTCAGTCCGGGCCCGGCACAGGTGCTGGTCAGCGTCGGCGGCTCGAGTGCTGCCACGCTATCGCTCACGGTCCTGGCTACCCAGTCCAGCGATGTCGGCGGCGTGGTCGCTCCCTGAGGGCGAGGACGCGGTGCGGCAGGGGCGGCACCTTCTCGTCCCCCCGGGCGATCGCCCGGGGGCCCGCTATGAAGACAGTGCGGGCTGTGCAAGCGCTTCGGTGACGTCCACGGCCTTGACCACCGTCGCCTGCCGGGCAAATACCTTGCCGCACAGCACCGCGTGCACCTCGGGATCCAGATCCGCGCAGCCATCCTCGACCACGACGCACCGGTAATCGCCGTCGGCCGCATGGCGGAGGGTCGAAAGCACCACGCCGCTGGTCGCGATTCCCGACAGTACGAGCGTGTCGATGCTCTTGGCGCGCAGGATCATGTCGAGATCGGTGCCGAAGAACGCGCTGACGCGGTGCTTCACGACGATGATGTCGCCCGGCAGCGGGGCCACGCTTTCATGGAAGGACTTTTCAGGCTCGGCAAAGTCTGCCGGCTTGAAACGATCCGACTGCTTGATGGCGCTGAAACTCTTGTTGTTCGGGCTGACCTCCGGGAAGCCGGGCCTGAACCCTACCCCGACGTAGATCACGGCCATGCCCGCAGCGCGGGCGGCAGCCAGCAAGCTCGAAGTCCGAGCCAGCAAGGACTCCCAGTCCAGGGCGTAGTTTTGGACGATGGTCGCCTGAAAGTCCATGACCAGCAGCGCCGATCGCCTGGCATCGAGATCGAGCACGAGATTGCCTCCTTCGTGGGTGGCGACCAGGGTACCTGGAATCAGGTCGAGGCGTCGAGTCCGTTGCGCTGATGCTCCCGGTCGGACGGGTTCGGGCCCGAGGAGTCAATCGCGGCCCGTTCAAGCGGCAAAAGACACCAACGCCGCCACGTAAAGGACACCCGTTCGCGGCTACCTGCGGCCCGGCAAGGGGCTACCGGGGGTCCTGCGAAAACAGAGCGGCGACGGCCCGGCGGTCGAGCTTGCCGGAGGGCCGGGTCGGAAGGCTGGCGAGGAATCGGACCTGCCTGGGAACCTTGTAACGCGCCAGGCGCTCGCCGACGAAGGCCGAGAGCTCCTCGGGGCTCGGCGCGGGCGAATCCGGCGCCAAAGGGACCCGGGCTGCGCCCTCGGCTAACCTGGCGCGCAGCACGACCGCGGCGACCGGAACCTGGCCCCAGCGCGGGTCGGGAATCCCTGCCACCGCGGCGGCGATGACCTCCGGGTGGTCGAGCAGCGCGGCCTCGATCTCGGCGGGATAGACATTCTCCCCGCCCGACAGGATGAGGTCCTCCCGCCGGGCCAGGATCGAGAAGCCCCCCTCGGGACGAAACACGCCGAGATCGCCCGTCTCGAACCAGCCCCCATCCAGGGGAGTCGCGCCGAGATAGCCCCGCATCAGCGCGGGCCCTCGGATGGCGACGCGACCTACCTCGGCAGGCTGGCAGGCTGTCCCGTCCTCGGCGATCCGGAGCTCGAAGCCCGGCAGCGGATGCAGTGCGCTTTCGCCCGGCGCCGCGACCGCGACCGTCGAGCCGGCCTCCGAAAGGCCGTAGGAGGCGATCGCCTGCGGGATCGCCTCCAGCAAATCGGCCCCGATGGCCTCGCCGCCGAGCAGGACGGTTCGCACCCCGGCAAGGATCGTGGGGTGGGCGGCCAGCAACCGCCGGGCCATCGTGGCCGTGAGACTGACGCGGGTCGGCTGCCAGCGTTCGATCGCCGTCGCGACGCGCGCCACGTCGAACCGCTCGAGCAGGATCGCCATGCCGCCGCAGGCGATCATCCGGTGCACGATCCCCAGGCCGCCGACATGGAACACGGGCATGCACAGCAGCCACCGATCGTCCGCGTCCAGGTCGAGGTGCGCGATCAGGGAGCGGGCGCTGGCCTGGTGCTGCGCGGCGGTGAGGACCACCCCTTTGGGCTTGCCGGTGGTGCCCGAGGTGAAGATCACCGTGTGCGGGCTCGCGGGATCGAAGGCTGACACCAGGCCTGGCCGGCCCGTGGCGACCGCGTCGCCCGCCGAGGCAACGGCAGCCGGCTGGTCCGGGGCGTCGAGGAGGTCCGACAGGGGCCAGACTGCGGTCTGGCCCAGCGGCCGGTCCAGCTGGTCGGACAGGATGCCGATGGCCCCCGCGGCTTCGAGCTGCCAGCGGAGTTCGGCATCGGCCAGGCGAAAGTTGAGGGGCAAGCTGGCGCCTTTCAGCAGCGGCAGGGCCAGGTGGGCGACGATCCAGCCGAGGCTGTTCTCGCCCAGTAGCCCCACGATCTTCCCCGGCTCCACCCCCAGGCTTGCCAGGCGGCCGGCCGCCGTCCGCACGCGATCGGCCAGCTCGCCGTGCGTCAGCACCGCGGTCCGCCCGGCAGCGTCGATGGCGAGCGCCGGGCGATCGGGCCACAGCGAAGCTGCACGCTCGAACGGGGGTAACGAGAGCCCGAGGCCCGGCTCGTCGCCGAGCGTCAGCGTTCCCCCCGACGGCGCGAGCCAGGCCGGCAAGAACTCGCCAGCGCACGACAGGTGCGCCGTCGCCAGCCCGCAGGCGACGGGTGCGCCCGGCAAGGAGGCCGCGAGGTGGACGGCCGCGGCCAGACCGACAGGTCCCTCGAAGGCCGAGGTCACCACGACCCGCGCCCCTGCCGCCAGCGCCGCCAGCGCGAAGCTGCGGGCCTCGAGCAGGCCCCCGAAGAGCAGGGGTTTGAGGACGAAGACCGAGGGCCGCACCCTGGACGCCAGGCAGCGCCACGCCAGGGCGGAGGGGCAGGCGCTCTCATCGGCCGCGATCGGGGCCAGCGCCTCGTCGGGACGGTGGCCGAGAGCGTCCAGCAGAAAGCCGAGATCCGCGGCGGGTTCCTCGACATACTCGACGTCGAGCGCAGCCAGATCCGCGAGAGTCCTGCGCGCTTCGGTCGGCGGCCAGGCCCGGGCGGCGTCGACCCGTAGCAGGACCTCGGGCCCGACGATCCGCCGGATCTCGGCGATCCGGCGCACCGCCTCGCGAGGCTCGAGGTCGCCGACCTTGACCTTGAGCGTCCGGTATCCCAGAGCCCGGGCCGCGCCGGCGGCGGCCGCCGCCTGGTGGGGGTCGGTGCCCGAGACGACGCTGTTGACGGGAACTTCGCGCTTGCAGGAGCCAGCGCGGCCCCCGGTCGGTCGAGCTGCGTCGCCGTTACCAGGCCAGTCCGCCAGCAGCTCGGCAAGTGGCCGACCCGCCCGGCGCGCCAGGTGATCCAGCAGGCAGAGCTCGAGACCCGCATAGGCCACGGGCGTGCGATCGCGGTCGAGACCCAGGGCGGCCAGCAGCGGGCCGACCTCGTCGAGCTCTCGTGGGGCCGGCGGCCGGTCGCTCTCGAGGCTGCGCCGGGCCGCGGCCAAAGCGACCTCGGCGTCGGCGAGGGCTTCCGAGCCAAAGCCCGCCAGCGGGGCGACCTCGCCGAGGCCGATCCGGCCGGCATCATCCACCAGAACGAGCTCGAAGCCCACCCGCTCACCGACCGGCATCCCGCCACCGATCGGCCTCTGGTAGGGTCTGATATCAAGCCCTACCAGGCGCCGCGAGTCCGACGCGAGATCCCGGCCCTGCTCGCATGCGGCCTGCGGCGGCCTCGAGCTGTTCGCCGCGCCCCCCGCCAGGGCCTGGCCAACCGGGCCGGCGAGCTGCTCAGGCTCCATGCGAGGCGATCAGCGCCGCCACGAGAGCGAAAGTCGTGACCGCGAAGAGATCGGCCATCCGCCCGAGCGCCGGCGCCAGTTCGCGGCCGGAGCGGCCACCTGGAATGGCGAGCGCCGCCCGCATCGCGAAGGGCGACATGACTCCCGCCGCCAGAGCCACGAGCGGTCGCTCGCTCCAGATCGAGAGAACGAGCGGCACGCCGACCGCGCCGGCGATCATGGCCCGGTAGAGAAGCCGGGCCGCAGTGGCGTTGCGAACGGCGATCGTTCGCTTGCCGACGGCGGCGTCCGATTCACGATCGCGCAGGTTGTTGGCCATCATCAGCGCGCCGGCCAGCAAGCCCGTCGGGAGGCTCCACACCAGCGGCAGGTCGGACCACCGGCCCGTCGCCGCGGCTGCCGTGCCCAGCACCGCGACCGGGCCGAAGAAGACGAACGCGGCCAGTTCTCCCAGGCCCAGGCGACCGAGCGGGGCCGGCCCGACGGTGTAGCCCGCGGCCGTGAGGATGGCCAGCAGACCGATGGCAACGATCGGCCAGCCTGCCATCAGCGCGAGTCCGATACCCGCGATGAACGCGATCAGAATCGAGGTGCCGGCTGCCAGCCACATCTGGCCAGGTGCGGCCAGGCCCGAGGCGACCAGGCGCAGGGGGCCGACCCGCCGGGCCGTGTCGATGCCCGACTGGCCGTCGCCCACGTCGTTGATCATGTTGGACGCCGCCTGCAACGCCAAAGCTCCGATCAGCGCCAGCAAGACGGCGACCGGGCGGTAACCCGGAGCGCCCCAGGCCGCGGCGGCGCCGACCAGCACGGGTGCGGCCCCGGCAACCAGGGTCCGCGGCCGGCTCCCTGCCAGCCAGACTTGCAGGGGGCTCAGCGCCCGGGGGAGCGCGTCAGGTCCGGCCGAGGCTGTCCTGGCCGCCCCGAGGGAGCTTCCGGTCTCCTCCGTGCCGCTCATGGCAACCGGGGGAACCGCCCGAAATCCGGCGGCCGCCGCTCGAGGAAAGCGTTTCGGCCCTCCTGGGCCTCGTCCGACATGTAATAGAGCAGCGTCGCGTTGCCGGCGAGCTCCTGGAGCCCCGCCTGGCCGTCGGTCCCGGCGTTGAAGGCCGACTTGAGCACGCGCAAGGCCAGCGGGCTGTGCTCGAGGATCTTCCGGGCCCAGGCGACCGTTTCCCCTTCGAGATCGGCCAGGGGGACCACCGTGTTGATGAGGCCCATGGATAGGGCCTCCTGGGCATCGTACTGGCGGCAAAGAAACCAGATCTCCTTGGCCTTCTTCGCGCCGACGATCTCGGCGAGGTAACTCGCGCCAAACCCCCCGTCGAAACTGCCGACGCGCGGGCCGGTCTGCCCGAAGCGGGCGTTGTCGGCCGCGATGGTCAGATCACAGACGAGGTGCAGGACGTGGCCCCCGCCGATGGCATAGCCTGCCACCATGGCGATCACCGGCTTGGGCAGGGAGCGGATCTGGCGCTGCAGATCGAGAACGTTGAGGCGATGGGTGCCCTCGGCGTCACGGTACCCGGAGTCGCCGCGCACCCGCTGATCGCCGCCCGAGCAGAAGGCCTGGTCGCCGGCCCCGGTCAAGATCGCCACGCCGATTTCCGGCATCTCCCGGACCAGGCGGAACGCCTCGGTGAGCTCGGCGACGGTCTCCGGCCGGAAGGCATTGCGTACCTCGGGGCGGTTGATCGTGATCTTGGCGATGTGCTCGGCCATCTCGAAGCGGATGTCCTGGAACTCCCGGACGGATTCCCAAACCGGCAGGGCCGCGCGGGCCTCGGGGCTGGCGATCATAAGGTGTCCTCCCTCGAAACGATGGCCGTTGCGGTCCGATCGGTCGACGCCTGGCCCCGGCCCGCCGCCGCATCGGCCATGGTTGCCAGCAGGGCCCGGTAGCGCGCCTCGGTGTCGTGCCGATCGCTGGGCACCTCGATCACGTGGACACCCGCGCGGGCAAAGGCATCCTGCGCCGCCCGGGCCACCTCGGCTCCGCTGCGGCAGGCCTGGTACGACAGGCCGAAAAGGCGAGCTGCGGCCTCGAACTGCATGCCGTGCGGATTGATACAAAGTGGAGTGCAACTGTCGGGGAACCGGGCGATCGGCAGGTAGTGGAAGATTCCCCCGCCGTCGTTGTTGAGGACCAGGATCACGACCGGCGCCGTCACGTGCCGCGCCGCAAACAATCCACCAAGGTCGTGGAGAAAGGCGGTGTCGCCGACGACCAGCAGGAGCGGGCGGCCCGTCGCCGCCGCGGCGCCGAGGGCCGTCGAGGTCAGGCCGTCGATGCCATTGGCCCCGCGATTGGCCAGCACCCGCGCCTCCCGCTCGGCCGGAGGCAGGCACGAATCGGCGTAGCGGATGGCCATGCTGCTGGCCAGGAAGAGCATGCCATCAGCCGGCAAGGCGGCAAATGCAGCCGACAACGCGCCGATCTCGACCGGTGGATCGCCGTAGTCGGCCAGTGCCAAGGCGCTCGCCTCATCGGCGCTGGCAAATGCGTCGCGCCAGGCCGGATCGGCCGAGGTGCGCTCGGCGCGTTCGGCAAGCCTGAGGCAGGCGTCGGCCACGTCGCCCACCAGCATCAAGACCGCCAGTCCATCGGGATCGCGCCGGAGTGGGTCTGCCTGCAGGCGCAGCAGCGGAGGGCGGTGGCGGGCGAGGTAACGCACCACCGTCCCGGAGGTCGGCGCCATGCCGAGGGTGACCACGCGATCGGGCGGCGTTTCGGCAAACTCGGCGGCCCGCAAGAAGGCCACGTAGTGCGAGCAGACCGTGGCCCCGCGCTCTGGCCCGTACCGCAAGCCCGAGGCCGCGTCAGCCAGGATGGGAATGCCCCACGTGCGGGCAAACTCGAGAACCGCGTTCCGCAGGTGGCCCGAGGCCGCCTCCGGACCTGCCACGATGAGGGGGCGCCTGCCTTCCGACAGCCAGTTGACGGCCTGCTCCAGGCCGATCTCGTCGACGAAGCCCCGTGCGGGCCAGACGTCGCGCCGAGAGAGGTCATCCACCGAGCCCCGGATCGCAGCGCGGCGCGCCCGGTGCTGGGTCTCGAGGGTTGCGATCGCGTCGGCGTCGACCTCGAGCGGCGATAGGGGGTCGCGCAGCGGCACGTTGATCTGGACCGGACCCACGGGCGCCCCGGTCGCACGCGCCACGGCGTCGGCCGCGAGGAGCTCGAGCCGGGCGAGCAGGGCTGGCTCGGGGAGCGGCAGGTCCCACGCGGCCCTCACGACGTGGGCGTACATCTTGACCTGGTCGATCGTCTGCGGCGGGCTGAACCCCCTGGCCTCGGGCGGACGGTCGGCGGTGATCGCGAGCAGAGGAACACGCGCCTCGGCGGCCTCGATCAGGGCCGGCAGGAAGTGTCCTGCCGCGGATCCGGACGTGCACAGCACCGCTGCCGGAGTGCCGGTCGCCTTGGCCGCCCCCAGCGCGAAGAAGGCGGCGGACCGCTCGTCGACATGGACCGTCGTGTGCAGGCCCGCCGTGCTGCTGGCGGCGATCGCCAGCGGAGCCGACCGGGATCCCGGGGCCAGGCTCACGTGCCGGACACCGGCCGAGACCAGTGCCTCGAAGAGCACGCGCGCCCAGAGTATGTTCAGGTTGGGGGCTGCCCCGCCTGCTCCTTCCGGCTCGCCGGCGGAGAGCTCTGACGCGGCGGGCGAAAAGGTCACCGGGATCATCGGCGCCCCGCGGTGAGGTTCACGACGGCCTGGGCCTTGCGGCCGGTTTCTTCCAGTTCGCCCTGTGGGGTCGACCCCTCGACGATCCCCGCCCCGACCGTGAGCGTGGCGCGGTCGCCCCGGCAGCGCAGGGTCCGGATGCCCACGGCGAAATCCGCCTCGCGCGCCCCGATCCAGCCGATGGCCCCGGCATACCACCCGCGGGGACGGCCTTCGAGCTCCAGGATCATGCCCAGCGCGGGATCCCGCGGCCA
Source organism: bacterium (assembly GCA_021781555.1). Lineage (GTDB taxonomy): Bacteria > Cyanobacteriota > Sericytochromatia > S15B-MN24 > VGJW01 > JAJXWQ01. Next base: position 22,135 of record JAJXWQ010000001.1, on the reverse strand, counting down.
GCCTCCGACCGCCGGAGTCGGATGGACGGACAGCACGACGTCCCCGAGCGGCACGTGCTTCGAGACGCGAGCCGCGATGGGGCTCCAGAGGTGGAAGAGTCCGGGCGCCGGACGCCATACGGGCTCGGGCGGCGCGAAGACCTCGTCACACAGGGGCTCGAGCGAGGTCCGGATCGCCCGCGCCACGACCTCGTGCTCCCGCCGCTCCTTGACCACGGGCCCCGCGGTACCGTCGAGGACGGTACCGGCCAGGCAATCTGCCTGGGCGACCCCGCCGGATATGGATACCAGGCGCTCGGGCGAAGCCCCCACCAGCAGGTCCCCCGAGCCGAGGGCCAGTGCGAACCGTGCCGTCTCGGGAGCGGCGAGGGCCATGCTCTCGAAGGAGGTCCAGGGATCGCCGCCAGCCAGTTCGACGTCGCGCGAGAGGACGATCTTCTCGATCTGGCGCTCGGCAATGGCCCTGACGGCGCTCAGAACTGCCGCGGCGTAGGCTTCCTGGCCCTGATCGGGGTCCACGACCCGCCAGCTGCCGCCCGGCCGCCGGGGCGGCGGCGTTTCGAGGCTCCTGGCGAAGTCCGCCAGGAGCTGGCGAGCGCGATCCTCGACCGTTGTCCCGGTATCGCCCGCCTCGACCCTCACCGCGACCGCGCCACTGGCCCTGCCGGCGTCGCTCGCTCGCTGGCGCAACATGAGTTCGGGAACCGAGAATGCGGCCAGCGCGTGGCCGGCAGGGCGGTGGACGTCGAAGGCGAGGCCTCCGTAGGCGCGGGCAAAATCCGTAGCTACCCCGCAGGAGGCCGCCAGCTCCGCCGTGGCGAGCATCTGCCGCTCGACCGCCGCCAGGGCCGGACCAACTTCCTCAGGCGCGAAGGCGTCGACCCGCCACGCCGACCCCTGCCCCAGGTAGCTGCAGTCGTCGTCGGGTCCCTGCCACGCGATCGCCGTATCCGCGCCCGCCCGGCGGCGAAGATCCCCCACCTGGGCCTCGAACGGCAGCAAGGCCAGAACCGCTTCGCCCCTGGCCGCCGCCGTCAGGACGCCGGCCCGGATGACATCGCCCCAGGTCTTGGCGTCGACGGCAAAGGACGCCAGTCCCGTCGTCCCACCGGCATCCTCGGAACGCGCTAGCTCCTGGAGCCGGGGAATTGCCGCGGTCATGGGTCGATTGCCTCCTGCGTGGAGCATATCATGAACTTCAAGAAACCTTGAATCTTCCGTAGCATTTGAGCATACTGGTCGGGCAAGAAGGGCAGGTCGATGCGTCCATCAGACGAGAGCGGTTACCGGGCGGGCGTTTTTGAGCGAATGTCTCGCCTGGATGATCTGGCAGCCGCCGTGGACCACCTGCAGACCGGAGGCAAGGCCACGCGGGCCCGCTGTGTGCAGCTCGTCGGCGAGGCTTTCGGCGTCGAGCCGACCGACGCCAGGATTGCCAGCTTCTCGCACGCGGTCGAGCTCCTGCACCTCGGCACGCTCATCCACGACGACATCCTCGACGCCGCGGAGCAGCGCAGGGGGCGATCTTCGGTCCACGTCGAGTACGGCGCCAAGGTGGCGGTTCTTGCGGGCGACGTGGCGGTCAGCCGTTCGGGGTGCATGATCGCGGATCTGGGGAGCATTCGACTCTGCCGCAAGTTCGCCGCGGTCCTCGCCGAGCTCTGCGAGGGCGAGCTCCTGCAGGACGACCAGCGCTGGAACCCCGATCTGACGATGCCGGCGTACCTGGGCCGGCTCGCTCGCAAGACTGGCGGTCTGTTCGAACTGGCCTGCGAGGGTGCGGCGGTCATTGCAGGTGCTGGCAACCAGGCGGCGGACCGAGCCGGGCGGTTCGGGCGCGATCTGGGCTGCCTCTTCCAGATGGTGGACGACCTGCTCGACACGACGCGTGACAGCGCGGCGCTGGGTAAGCCGGCGGGGCGCGATCTGGAGGCGGGCTGTCTGACCCTCGAGGTCGTGCTCGCCCTCGAGGATCCGGGCAACGGGTCCGCCTTGCGATCCCGGATTGCTGCGTCGCCAAGCGGCGATTCCTCGGATCTGGCAAGATGGCTGACCGCTCCTCGGCTCCAGGAACGCACCCGCCAGATCCTTGACTTGATGGGGCAGATGACGCTGGAAGGCCTTGGGGGGTTCCCTCGCAACCCGGCCAGCGTGCAGCTCGCGATCCTGGTCGAAGGGCTCCTCGCCACCGGTCAGCGGGCCCTGTCAGCTGGCCTCGAGCCGCTGGCCGCGGGTTAGAACGACGGGCCGTAGGTTCAACGGCAGAGCAATCCAAACGGGCCCGGTGGCGCAGCGCAGCGATCGCTGCAAGGGCCAGGCTCCAGTTCAAGAAGGATCCAGGCGATGGAAGCTCAAGTTCCCCCCGAACTCCTGTCGGGCAGGAGTCGCGGAGCGCACGTCAAGGCGCTCTTCGAGTCCATCGCTGGCCACTACGACAAGGTCAACGACCTGATGACGGCGGGCCAGCACCGCCTGTGGAAACGCGACCTCGTCCGCCTTCTGGGGATAGGCCCGGGCGATCGGTGCCTCGATATGTGCACCGGGACGGGAGACCTCGCTTTGCTGGTCAAGGCCGCGGCGGGGCCATCCGGGACGGTCGTGGCCCTGGACTTTTCTCCCGAGATGCTGGCGCGTGCGCGCAACCGACCCGGTGCGGATGCGATCACATGGCTCGAGGGCGATGCCCTCGAGCTGCCGTTCGACGCTGCCAGCTTCGATCACGTTTCGGTCGGATTCGGCCTGCGCAACGTCGCAGCGATCGAGGGAGCCCTGGCGGAAATGTGGCGAGTGCTACGGCCCGGCGGAACCGCGGCCTCGCTCGACATGGCCAAGCCGAGCCTGCCGGTCCTCAAACCCCTCATCCGGGCCTACGAATTCGCGATCGTGCCGCGGCTGGCTCAGCTGGTCGGGGCACCGGGCCAGCCGTACCGGTACCTCCCGAGCAGCAACCTCGCGTTCCCGGATCGCAAGGGCCTCGAGCGCCTCTTCACGCAGGCCGGCTACGTCGATGTCAGGGCCCACGAGAAAGCTTTTGGCGCCGTCGCCATCGTGACCGGGACCAAGCCGTCCGAGGGCCCAGTCTGACTCCTCGGGCCCGATTCCGGCGAACCGGAAGCACGCTAGAGAGGCCTTTTGCAGTTTGAACGGGGCCCTCTGCGCGGTCGCTTCGCTGCGCAACCGGGCCCCGTTTGACTCATCGGGCTCGACCCATTCAAACCGGGAGCACTCTAAGGATCCTTGCTGGAATGGCGTAGCAGCTTGGCTATGCCCATTCCAAGCTGCACGCGCCGGAGGCGCCGGATATCCAGGGTGCCGGCTTGCAGCAGGGTGCCCAGGAGCCCCACCGCGAGACGGCTCAATCCTTGCAGTTCCTCGATCTGATGACGCGGTCCGGAGACTTCGGGAGAAAGCGCGGCGGCCGCCTCCCCGAGTTCACGGGCTGCGCCGTCGAGGCGGGCGATCTCGCGATCTTGCAGGACCTTGGCGACGGCGCCCCAGATATCGGGCTCGGCGCGGTATCGCTCGCGGCGCGTGCCCGGGGTCGGCTCGCGGGTCACGACGCCCCACCGGATGAGCTCGTGCAAGGTCATGCTCACCAGGCCGCTGCTGATGGCCAGGCCCTCCTTGAGCTCCTGGGCATCCATCGGGCGATCGTGGACATAAAGAAAGGTCCACATCACCCCGTGGATGTGCTTGAATCCCCACAGCTCCATCAACGAGCCGATGGCGTGGCAAGCCTTGAGAACGGCCGCCTGATCCTGACCCCGAAGGGCGATGCAACCCGGCCGATCTGCGAGGGTAAGGGGGCTTTCCATGCCCCCATTATGCCCGCTTGGTTGGAACTGGCGATGTGAGCCCGCGGCGATCAGCGCGGTCCGTCACCGCGCCGATCCTGTTCCTCGCGCTCTCGGCGAAGGTGCTCTTCCTCCTCGGCCGGCTCCGTTTCCTGGCGGCGACGGAGCTCCTCTGGCGTCGGCAGGGTCCCGGTGAAGGTCGGCCCACGCCGCATCCAGGTGCGGTAGGTAGGCGAGACGACCGTCGGGACCGAGAGCGCGATGATCGCCAGCACCGCCACGACGACGCCGCTGATGATGTTGTTGCCGAGGATTCGACCGAACATCGAGAAACCCAGCACGTACGGGCTGACGATCAGCCAGATCCCCAGGATGAAGTTGACCCACGAAGCCCACATCTCCTCGGGACCGCTGTAGGCGATCGCCGCCAGGACGAGGATGGCGATCCCGACGATGAGGTTGTTGCCCGTCGCAGTGCCGACCCCCCAGAAGGCCAGCGCCCACGGGGAGATCAGGATCCAAAGCCCAGCCAGCACGCCCAGGCCGGCAGCCCAGCGAACGCCCGTCGCCCCGTTCATGGCTTCCCTCCCCTGTCTTCCGAGCCTCACGTTAGCCCGCGTGGGGGGCGTGTCAAGCACCGATCGTCCGCAGCGTCCGGGGGGAAGCGGAGGGCGCCTTCAGTTGAAGGGCCGCCACTGGATGCCGACGCGGGCGCTCGAGTACGCCGGTGCGTTGCGCTGCAGCGACTGGATCCACTCGACGTCGAGGCCGTAATGGTGGGCCAGGAAGGCCGGGAAGAGGAGAGCCGACAACCGGAACTCTGTTCGCACGGGATCGAAGAGCTCGGCCGACAGGTGGGCTCCGGCGAAGGGCTTGTAATCGACCCCCAGTCCCATCTTGGAGCGGATGAGGCCGAGGTGGAATCCCGTGCCACGGGCGAAGAAGTCCGGCATCCCCCAGGTAAAGTCGAAGAGGGTGTTCTGGCCGACTTCCTCGGCCCCGGCAACGAAGGCCGTGTCTCCGACGCCCAGGCGAAGGCCCAGATTGGCGGTCAGCGTGTCGAGCTGGGCCGGGTTCTGCTCGGCGTCGGTCTGGCTCAACCCGAGGATCTCGAGACGAGGCGAGAAGGCGGGCGAGGTGCGATTGGCGGGTCCGTGCAGGCTGGACAGGAGCTCCTTGCTCTGGGCCACGATATCTTCGAGGTTGGCCTTGAGCTTGGGGTCCGAGGTGAAGGCGTCGACTTGACTCGCGACGTGGTCGAGCCGGCTCGACAGCTCGGCCAGGTTGTCCATCGCCTCCTGGGCGGAATTACGTTTGCCGGGCGTGCCGAGCAGAGCCTGGTAGCTTTGCCGCAGTCCATGGGTCAGGAACTCGAGATCCGTGACCATCCGGCGAACGTCGGTGTCGTGGATCTGGTCGGCCAGGTCGGCGCTGTGGCCCACCAGGCGATCCGCCGTGATGCTGAGGTCGTTCAGGTGGTTGGCCAGCGTCTCGATGTTGGCAAACGCGGTCTTGAGGCTCTTGAGCCCCTCCTTGAAGCTCTTCTGGGTCTCGGGCGACTCCACGTAGCTCTGCAGGACCTTGACAGCGTGCCTGGCTGCCTCGAAGGTCGTCTCGAGACGAGCTGGATCCTGGCCAGCCACGAAGTCGCCACCCTGATAGAAATCCGCCGAAGGTGAGGCGGGGGGAAAGATCTCGACCGCCATATCGCCGATGAGTCCCTGCGAATAGATCTTGAACGCCGAACCCCGGAAAATGCGCGTGGTGGCGTGCGAAATCTGGGCCTTGACCACGACCATCCGTTCCGTGGGAGTCACCGTCAGCACCCGCCCGACGCGGACGCCCATCAGCATCACCGGTGCATCCGGGACCAGTCCGTTGACGTCGTGATACAGGAGATCCAGCTGGTAGCCGTGGGGCCTCGGGGACAGGCGCACGAGCCACGCGCCCGCGACCGCGGCCAGCACGAGCGTGGTGACCGTCAAGAATCCGACCTTGGCGGCGGCGGTGTTCTCGCCCATTGCGGGGTTATACCCACCGCCGGGCGTGTTGGTCGGATACGACGGCAACGGCGGCGCCGCCGGGGTGAATTCAGGAAGGCCGTCGCGGCTTTGCGGCTTTGCAATCACCTTGACAAGCGCCTGGTCCATCTGCAAGCCTGGAGCGCCCGGCCACGGCACGCAAAGAGGAGACCCAGTGGACTCTAGCGACAAGGATTTTGCCGCGCTACCATCCCACGCCCAGGAACGCCTGGTCGAGATGCGCGGCCGGGACGAAGCCCATCGACTTTTCACGAGCGACCTGTCGACCAGCGAATTCCTCCTGGTCAAGGAAGCCGGATTCGACCCGATCGGACTGGTCGTCGGAAGCTCGATCTACCACGTCGGATTCCAGCAGGCCGCCTGGTCCCAGAACCAGGAGATGACCGTGCTGACGCAGGCCATGTATCACGCCCGCGAGCTTGCGATGACCCGCATGGAGGAAGAAGCCCACGCGCTCGGTGCCGACGGCATCGTGGGGGTTCGCCTCGAGGTCAATCACAAGGAGTGGGGCCAGCACGTCGCCGAGTTCGTCGCCATCGGAACCGCGGTGGTGCATCGCGACGACCCGCACCGGTTCAAGAACAAGGAGGGCCGCCCCTTCACCTCGGACCTTTCGGGTCAGGACTTCTACATCCTGCTCAAGAGCGGCTACCGCCCGCTCGGCATGGTGATGGGCAACTGCGTCTATCACGTGGCGCGCCTGGGCCTGGCTGGCTTCATGCGGACCTTCGGGCAGAACACCGAGCTGACCCAGTACACCCAGGCACTCTACGACAGCCGGGAGCTTGCCATGGAACGTATGCAAAAGGAGGCCGAGCGGCTCGGGGCCAAGGGGATCGTCGGTGCGGACATCCAAGAAGGCTCGCATACCTGGGGTCCGCACGTCATCGAGTTCTTCGCCGTCGGCACTGCGGTCGAAGAGATCCGTTCCGACCACGTCATCGAGCCGCCGACGCTGGTCCTGCCGCTGGCGGACTAGCGATGCGATGGTGGTCCTTCGGCCGCGCCGCGGCAGTCGACAAGGCTGACCGCCAGGAGGCAGCGCGCCAGCGGGCCGAGCTCCAGCGCCTGGCAAGCGCCAATCGCGAGGCCGAGCTCGCACGCCAGGCCGAGGACCTCCAGGCCCTTGCGCACGGGGGCATCCCCGTGATGGCCCGCAAACGGCTCACCGAGCAGGCGCAGGATCCCATGGCGCTCTTCACCAGCGATCTTTCCCCGTCCGAACTCGGTCTGTTGCGGCAAAACGGCTATCGCGCCCGGGGGCTCGTCGCCGGTAGTGCGATGTACCACGTGGGACAGCCTTATGCCTCGAGCGTCGGCGACTGCGAGGTCACCGTCCTTTCGCAGGCCTACGACAACGCGATGGACCTTGCGGTCAGGCGCGTGGAGCAGGAGGCCCGGCTCCTGGGGGCGCACGGTGTCGTCGGCGTCCGCGTGGGCTTGATCCGGCACGAGTGGACCGAACAGACCATCGAGGTCACGGTCATCGGCACGGCCGTCGAGGGCCCCGCACCGGCTCCCGCCCGTCCGTGGCTCTGCGACCTCTCGGTCGAGGAATGGTGGGCCCTGCATCGCGCCGGCTACGATCCGGTCGATCTGGTCTGGGGGCACTCGGCCTGGTTCGTGCTGACGACGCAAGTCGACGAGTTCGCGGTCAGGTCCTGGAGCAATACCGAGCTGGGCCACTGGAGCCAGGCCCTCGGGCAGGCGCGTATCCGGGCCATGATGGCGGTGAAGAAGCGGGCCCAGGCCGTTCGCGCCTCTGGCGTGGTGGGTGTCCGGATCTCGCACCGGCTGGACGAGGTGAGGCTGTCGGGCGGCGAGGGCGGGGTCTACGAGCGCGAGCACCACAACCTCGTGATGGCAGTGATCGGCACGGCGGTGCGCTCCGACACGGCTCGACCCTCGCAGCATCGCGCAGCGCTGATGATGCTTTCTCTGGCCGACGGCCGGCTCGCGCCGGCAGGGGTCGGCAAGGCCGACCTCGACGTCCAGGACTGACGCCCGAGCGCCCCGAAGCGAAATCCCTTCAGTGTGAGGTTGCCGGGCTGACGCCGTGACGCCGGACGCGGGCAAGCTCCAAGGGGATGCTCTCCAGCCCGAGGACTCGATCGACGAGGCCGGCCTCGGCAACCGATCGCGGCATGCCATACACGACGCTGGTCGCCTCGTCCTGTGCCCAGATCGTCGCCCCGGCATCCTTCATCGCCTTGGCGCCCGACGTGCCGTCGTTGCCCATCCCGGTCATGATCAGGCCAAGAGCGTGCGGTCCACAGGCCAGCGCGACCGAGGCCATCGTCACGTCCACCGAGGGCTTGTGCCACGTGCGCGTGCCGACGTCGTCCAGCAGCTCGACCCGATGACCGGCGGCCGCATGCTTGAGCACCAGGTGCCTGCCGGCCGGGGCGATGAGCGCCACTCCCGGAGACACGATATCACCCGCCTCGGCCTCCCGGACGGTCATGGGCGAGAGATCGTCGAGGCGCTGGGCGAGCGGACGCGTGAACCCCGGCGGCATGTGCTGCACGATGATCATCCCGACCGGGAAATCGGCGGGCATCCTGGACATCAGGGTCTGCAGCGCCCGCGGTCCGCCGGTCGAGATGCCGACGGCCACGAGATCGACGGCGAGCCCCAGATCGCCCGATGCCGCCCTACGTAGGTCCGGCCGGGTGGCCGGCGGATCGGGCAGCGGCGGCCTGCGCAGAGCGGTTCCGGTTGCCGCGGCCTTGAGCTTGGCTCTTAGCTCCTGCGCGACGCCGAAGACATCCAGCATCGAATCCTGTGGCTTGGGGACGAAATCGAAGGCCCCTGCCTCGAGCGCCTCGAACGTCGCGTGGGCTCCGGCCTGGGTCAGCGTGCTCATCATGATGACCGGAACGTGGGTCCGTTGGTGCAGCTGCCGCAGGGCCGTCAAGCCATCCATCACCGGCATCTCGATGTCGAGCGTCACGACATCCGGCGATAACTCCGCCACCCGGTCCAGCGCATCCTGGCCGGTAGCGCCGTATCCGACCACCTCGAATTCCGCGTCCGACGAGATCATCCGGGTGATGGCCCGGCGCATGAATGGCGAATCGTCGACGACGAGAACTCGGATCGGATGGTGCATCAGATGGAACCGCGAGTAGGTAGTGGCGCTGATCCTGGACCTGCCAGGGGAGAGGTGCCCGGAGCCCGCAGGGGGGAGGTTCCCCTGGAGGACAGCGGTGAAGTCGAGGTCGGGCCCTGCGGGATCGGCTTCTCGTAGTAGATGGCTTCGCTGGCCACCTTGAGCTTGAAGTCGACGTCAAAGCCCATCAGGGACTCCGAGTGCCCCAGAAAGAGGTACCCCCCGGGATTGAGCATCCGGTGGAACTGATCGACGACGCGTCTTTGCGTAGCCTTGTCGAAGTATATCAGCATGTTGCGGGAAAAGATGACGTCGAAGCCCTCGAGCGCCCGATCCTTGGGAAGGTCCAGGAGGTTGGCCTGCATGAAGCGCGCCTTGCCCGCGAGGGTCGGTACGACCTGATGGCCGCCGTCCTTCGGCGCGAAGTACTTGGCGCGGTAGCGCTCCTCCGTGGCTCGGAAGGCGGAATGCGGGTAAAAGGCGGTGCGAGCCTTGCCGATGGCTTCGGGATCGATATCGATGCCGAGGATCTCGACGGACCAGCCAGCCAGCGATACCGGGGCCTCGTCGAGCAACATCGCCAGGGTATAGGGCTCCTCGCCCGACGAGCATGGGGCGCTGAGGATCCGGAGCTGGCGGCTGGACTTGGTACCAAGGAGCGCCGGAACCACGCGATCTCGAAACTCGTGGAGCTGCCCCAGCTCGCGGAAGAAGTAGGTCTCGTTGATCGTGACCAGCGGCAAGACGGTATTCCAGACCAGGTCTTTCCCGAAGGCGATCTCGCGCAGCAACAGCTGGCAGAGCTCGCCAAGAGAGCTCAAACCCTGCGCCGCGATGACAGGGGCGAGCCGATCCTGGAGGAACTCGAGCTTGCTCTCCTCGACCCGGATGCCACAGTAGCTCTGCACGAGGTCCTTGAGCTGCAGGAGCTCGCCCTGGGTGACGGATAGGGGCGCCACGTCCTAGGCCTCGGTCTTGCGAGCCAGCTCGAGCCCTTTTTTATCGCCCTCGTCGATGAGCGTCGCGATGTCCAGGATCAGCGAAACGCGGCCGTCACCTAGGATCGTGGCACCTGCGATCCCCGCGATCTGGCCCAGGTACGATCCCAGCGGCTTGATCACGACGTCCTGCTCCCCTTCGATCGAGTCCACGACCAGCCCGAGCTGTTTGCGGGCCCCGCCTACCACCACGACGGGCCGGAGGCCCTGTGCCGGCTCGAGCGGCTCCGCCGGTCTGAAGACCTCCGCGAGGTGCAACAGGGGCAAGACCTCGTCCCGCAGCGGGATCACCTCCCGGCGCTGGATCGTCCGGATCTGCGACGGCGAGACCCGAATGCTCTCGCGGACGGCGTCGAGCGGGATGGCGAAGACGCTGCCTCCGGAAGCGACGAGAAGGGCGCGGGTGATCGCCAGGGTCAGCGGAAGCTTGACGATGAACTTGGTGCCCTGCCCCACGCTGGACACGACCTCCACCTTGCCCTTGAGCTTGCGGATGTTCTGGCTCACGACGTCCATCCCGACCCCACGGCCGGAGACATCGGTCACCTTGGCGGCGGTGCTGAACCCCGGAAGGAAGATGAGTTGAAGGATTTCGGCTTCGTCGAGATTGGAGTCATGGGCGACCAGGCCCAGGGTTCGAGCCTTGGCAAGGATCCGGGCGGGATCGATCCCCGCCCCGTCGTCCGCCACGGTGATGACGATGTAGCTGCCCTCGCGGTGGGCCTCGAGCGTGATGGTGCCGATCCGAGGCTTGCCCTGCTCGGTGCGGATCTCGGGGACCTCGACCCCGTGGTCGGCCGCATTGCGCAGCAGGTGGACGAGGGGATCCTCCAGCTCTTCGACGACGGTCTTGTCGAGCTCGGTATCCTGGCCGAAGATGTCGAGCCGGATCTCCTTCTCGAGGCGCTTGGCCAGATCGCGAATCAGGCGGGGGAACTTGGAGAAGACGCGCTCGACCGGGATCATGCGCACGCGCATGACGTTGTCCTGGAGATCGCCGACCAGCCGGGCAATGTGCGCCATGGCGTCATTCAGCGTGCCCACGAGGGGATCGCGCTCGAAGCGCCGCCCGAGCTCCGAACCGATGCGATTGAGGCGGGTGTTGCTGATCACGAGCTCGCCCACCACGTCCATCAACAGGTCCAGTCGCTCGACGTCGACGCGCACGCTGTGGGGCCCGGAATGGCCCTTGCCCTGGGCCGCACCGGCAGCAACCGGGCGGGTGCCTTCGGCGGGTGTTTCGCTTGCGGCCGTCGGGCTTGCCGCGGCGACCGGAGGTGCGGGCACGACGGCCTCCAGTTCTTCGGCTTCGGGCTTATCGACAGGAACCACGGCGAAACGAACTTCATTGCCAGGCAGCAAGAGCTGGAGCAGGGGTGGCTCGGCACTCGTCAGGAACAGGGCGCGGGCTTCGAAGGTGAAAGGCCCGTCGGCGGCTCCCGCATCGGGCGGAATCATCGCGAGCACGGTGCCAAGGTTGGTCAGCTTCTCGAGGACAGGATGATCGAGCCCCTCCTCCCCGCGCCGACAGCCGACAAGCTCTAGATCCAGCTCGTAGAGATACTTGCCTTCGATGTCGGTGAGCGCATGCCGAGCCGCCGGTCCCAGGGCGGCCCCGAGCTGGGCGTCGAGGTCGAAAGGCAGGTCGATCGCAACTCCCGCCTCTGCGATCGGGGCTTCCATGAGCTGGCTCAAGGTTGCCACGACGGGAGCGATATCGAAGGGCGGCAGCAGCGCGGGATCCTTGCCTTCCAGGCGGTGCTGGACCTCGACCAGCAGCGTGCGCAAGGCATCCACGCCCTCGAACAGGGCATCCGCGCCCGCCTCGAGCAGGTCCTGCCGACCTGCCCGCACGGCCCCGAGCAGGTTCTCCATGTGGTGCGTGAGGTTGCCGATCGGCCGGTTGCCCAGCAGTCCGGCACCCCCCTTGATGGAATGCGCGGCGCGGAACATCTCGTTGATACGGCCGGGATCGAGCGGTGCTCCGCTCGCCTCCTCGAGCTCCAGGAGGCCGCTCTCCAGGGCTTCGAGGTGCGACCAGGATTCCTCGAGGAATGCCCTGATGTCTTCTGGTTCGAAGCCAAGCGAGCCCTGGCCCTCTGCTTCGCTCACCGGCAACTCCCTTGCTGCGCTCGCGCGGCGGCTCGAGAGCGGGCAGTCGCCCCTCTTGAACTCTTCCGGCTGCGGGTCAGAGCCGCGTCCTGGCGCTGCAGCAACGGTCTTTCCAGGGGCCCAGCGCCTGAGGTGCGGCTCACTTCAACACTCCCTCGATGGCGGCGAAGACACGCTCCTTCTTGAAGGGCTTGACGATGAAGTCCCGTGCCCCGGCACGCACGGCCTCGACCACCATGTCCTGCTGGCCGAGGGCCGTGCACATGATGATGCGAGCAGCCGGGTCGCGCCCCATGATCTCCTTGACGGCGGTGATCCCGTCCATCTCGGGCATCGTGATGTCCATCGTGACGATGTCGGGTTTGAGAGCGAGGTACTGGTCGACGGCCTCCTTCCCGTTGCCCGCCTCGCCCACGACCTGCCAGCCGCGCTCCTCGGCGATCTTGGACAGGCTCCTGCGGACGAACGGCGCATCGTCCACAATCAATAAACGGATACTCATCGTGACCTCCCAACCAGGGCTGCAGCTGCAGGGCCGTTCAAAACGCTAGGGTTTGAAATTGGCACGGATACCGACCGTGAGGAAGAGGACACCGGCCCCGAGCGTGAGGGGGACGGACACGGTCCGCAGGTTGTACCAGGACTCGCTCAGCCCCTGGCCGAGGAGGATCGACGGCGGAGTGATCTCGGACAGCGCACCCTCGTGTGTCAAGCTGGAGCGGGCGCTGCCGGCGATCATGTTGGCCACCTCGCACAGGGCCGAGAGCGACATCTCGTCAAGTTCGGTGACGTCCTCTCCGAGCATGGCCCCGGCCAGCGCCCTGGCGGTGGGATCATCCATTCCCAGGCGGAAGTGCCCTGCCAGGGCGCCGGCAATGCCGATGTTGACGTTCACGGCCTGCAGCTGCGTGGGACCTGCGCTGACGACCGGAGGCCCCTTGGCGGGGGTCTCGCCCAGGATCTCCTGGAAGACTCGTTCGGCAGCCTCGTCGAACGCCCGCAGGTAATCAAAACCGGTAGCTTGGGCCATGTGGTTCCTCGAAGATGCTACGAATAGAGGCGCTAGACCGCTGCGCGGGCGCGTTGGGCCTCGGGGTCGAGTGGAGCGGTGCCCAGTCCGAGCGCCGCGATCTCGCCCCGATCCAGGATCCGGTCGACATCGAGCAAGATGATGAGGCGATCCGGCAGCTTGCCCACGCCCTTGATGAAGGTCGAATCCAGATCCGATGATACGAGTTCGGGAGTGGGATCCACCGCGTCAGCCGCGATGCGCAGAACCTCGTTGACGGCATGGACGATGAAGCCGACCGTGCGCCCGGCTACCGTCACGATGATGATACGCGTACGCTTGTCGTAAGGCTCGGGCGTGAGCCCGAAGCGGCGGCACAGATCGATGACCGGCACGATCTTGCCCCGCAGGTTGACGACGCCCTCTACGAAGTGCGGAGCTCGCGGCACCTTGGTGATGTCCGTGAGGCGGACGATCTCCTGTACGGCCGAGATGTCGAGGCCGTACTCTTCCGTGCTAAGGGAAAAGCTGACCAGCTGCAGCCGGTCTTTGGATTCAGACTCCATGATCAGGACCTCGCGACCGGGGAACGCTCCGGACTCGGGGCCACCGTGGCCGCGAGCTCGGAAGGCGTGTGCGACGGGGATGACTGAGCGGGTGGCTCGGCAAGCTTGAAGAAGGATATCTGAGCCAGGAGTCTGTCTGCTTGCGAGCGCATGGCGGCAGCGGCCTCGGAGATCTGTGCCGTGGCGCCGGCGCCTTCCTGGGTGAGCCGGCCGATGGCTTCCATGGCCTTGACGACCTGTTCCCCGCCGTTCTTTTGTTCCCGTGTAGCTTGAGAAACAAACTGCGTCATCTTGTTCATCGACTCGACGGCGCGGACGATCTGCTCGCTGCCCTTGGCCTGCTCGCGCGTCGCGACAGAAACCTGCTGGGTCAGCTGGTTCATGTGGCCGGCGGCCTGGGCGATCTGCCGGGCCGCGCTCTCCTGTTCGTGGCTGGCGCTGGCGATCTGGAGCATGAGGGTCGAGGCCTCGGACACGGCGTTGACGATCTCGCCGAGCGCCTCGCCCGCGCTCTCGGCCAGCTTGGATCCTTCCTGGATCGCCTGGCTGCCCATCTGGGTGCTGCGGATGGCCTGGCCGGTCTCCTTCTGGATCGACTTGATGAGATTGGCGATATCCTTGGTCGCCTCGGCCGAGCGCTCGGCGAGCTTGCGCACCTCGTCCGCCACCACCGCGAATCCGCGCCCGTGCTCGCCGGCTCGTGCCGCCTCGATCGCGGCGTTGAGGGCCAGGAGATTGGTCTGCTCGGCGATGTCGTCGATGAGCTCGATGATGTTGCCGATCTCGGCCGAACCCTTGCCGAGGCTCTGCATCACCGAGACGACCTCGGTCATCACCTCGCTGATCCGCCCCATGCCGTCGATGGTCTGCAGGACGGCACCGCTCCCGGCCCTGGCCTGCTCGGCGGCCCGTTCGCCGGCGCGGTTGGCGATGTCGACGTTGTTGGCGACCTCCTGGATGCTGGCTGCCATTTCCTCGATGCTCGCTGCGGTCTGACTGGCCGCCGACGACAGGGAATCGGCATTGCCGGCGACCTGCCGGATCGATGCGACCATCTGCTCGATGGAGCTCGACGTTTCACCCACGTTGCCCGCCAGCGATTCGGAATTCTCGCTCACCATCTGGATGCTGGCGGCCATCTGCTCCATCCCACTGGACGTCTCCTCGGTGGAGGTCGCCATCGCCTGCGATGCGGCCGCGACTTCGTGCGCTCGGGCGCTCACGGCCTCGGCTCCGCTGGCCACCTGGTCGGCCGTCCCGCGTACCTCGCTGACCGTCTTGCGCATGCTCGCCACCATCTGGTTGAAGCTGCGGGCGAGATCGCCGAGCTCGTCGTCTGCGGCATCGTCCAGGCGCTGGTCCAGATTGCCCTTGGCCATGTTTCCGGCAGCATCCGCTATCCGGGCCAGCGAGCGCGTGAACCACCGGCTGAAGAACATTCCGGCGAGCGACCCGAAGACCATGACCAGAACCAGCGCAGCGCCGCTCATCACGAAGAGGCGCGTCAAGCTGGCCTCGCTTCGGCTTTCGATGGCGGACGCCGCCGCGCGATTGTCGGCCTGAAGCTTGGTCGTTGCAGCCTGGACCGCCTGGTAACGAGGGTAGACCTCGGAATCGGCCGATGATGAGAAGTGATCGAAGTCGCCGAGCTCGGCAAAGGCGAGCATCTGCCTCGAAGCCTCTACGAACTGGGTGACGCCAGACTCCACGGCCTCGAGATCAGCGCGTTCCTGCGGTGTGGTGACCCTGCTCTTGTACTTGGCGACCAGCACGCTGTACGAGGCGACCTCGTCCTGGAAGAGCTTGGATTGCTGGGCCGCCTCAGGATCGTTGACCACGATCCGGGCCGCCGCGGCGAACGCGGTCCCTCTCATCTCGGAGAAGTCCTGGGCGATCTGGCCGCCCAGGAAAATCAGTGGAACCTCGTGCTGCGACTCGAGTCGGTTGTCATCGGCAAGCGGGCGGATCAGCGACCAGGCAACCGACCCGACCACGGCGGAGATCGATATGGCGCCCACAAACCCGATGGCCTGGATCTTGGTTCCGATTCGCATTGCGTCCCTTTCGAAGGCCCGGCCCCGCCGTTCTGCCAGACAGAGTCAATACCCGGTGGCCCGCATTGTCTCACGATTGCGGACGGTTGCTGCCCCGCTTGCTGGGCCGGCCTCCCCGCGGAATGATAGGCGAAGGTTCTCTGACCATGGGTGAAGATGAATGAGCTTGATATGGACCTTGAGCAAATCACGGGGGCGGTCTGTAGTTTCCCCTGACTCGAAATGGTATAAAAATTCGCCTACTCCTAGACGTGACCCGGGAAAGTGAAAGGAAAACGGCACTGAAGCCTACGACCCGAACCTCTTCAACGGTTCCGTCATTCCAGGATCTGCTGCGCTACTACCACACCTTCATCGGGCTCGGTCAGGCGGCCCACCAGCTGCGCGAGCATGCCTTGGGGATGGACATCATCGCCCTCAATGCGGGCATCACCGCGTCCAATTCCACCGAGAACAGGCAGGCTTTGCTGGTGCTGGGGCGCGAGGCCGGAACGATCGCCAAGCGGGTCGGCATCTTCGCCGACAGGGTCCTGGTGTCGACCCAGGAGCTCATCCAGGTTTCCCTCACGGGCATCATGCGAGCCCAGATCCACGGGCACCTGCGCGCACAGTGGATGGACGAAGAGCCCGAGAATGAATTCGTGCGGACCAATATCGCCCTCATCTCCGCCGCCTACGCGGCTTCAGGGGTTCGGGTCGCGGAGACCCTCGCCCGGGTTGCCGCCGTTCTCGATGGGATGAACGACGAGCTCGCCGACTTCGAGAAGCAAAACCGACGCATCCGGATGATCGCGGTCTACTTCCGGACCGAAGCCAGCCGCGATCACGCCAACGAAAGCTTCTTCAACGCCATTGCCGAACAGCTTGGACAGCTCGGGTCGGATCTCGGGACGCGCCTGCTCGAGATGCAGGAGCAGATCCGGGTTTCCGCCCAGCGACAAGGAGCGCTTGCTTGAACACGCAGATCCTCTTCGATGATGGCCACCATCGGTGGCTTGCCATGGTGCGGGACCCCGAGCGCCCCGAGGCGGTCATCGACACCAACGAGTACCTGATCGTGAGCGATGACGAGGCCTTGCTGCTCGATCCCGGAGGGACCGAGATCTTTCCCGCGGTCCTGCGCGAGATCTCCCGCCACATCCGGATCGAGCAGATCCAGGCGTTCTTTGCCAGCCACCAGGATCCCGACATCTTCTCCTCGCTGCCGCTCTGGCTGGGCCTGTGTCCTGGGGCCAAGATCCATATCCCGTGGATGTGGCGCGGGTTTCTCGCCCACTATGGCTACGATTTCGTCGCCAACTTCGTCGACATTCCCGACGAGGGGGGGAGCCTCCGCATCGGAAACCGGGGCCGCGAGCTCCAGCTCGTCCCCGCACACTACTGCCACTCGCCTGGCAACTTCTCGCTCTACGATCCCACCGCCAAGATCCTGTTCTCGGGAGACATCGGGGCCGCGTTGCTGCCCGAGGACCAGCAGGGTCTCTTCGTGAAGGATTTCGAGCAGCACATCGCCTACATGCGCGGCTTCCACATCCGCTGGATGCCCTCGAATGAGGCCAAGAACGCGTGGATCCGCCGCGTTCGGAAGCTGGACATCGACTTTCTCTGCCCCCAGCACGGCGCCATTTTCAAGGGTGCCGACATCGGCCGGTTCCTGGACTGGTTCGAGCAGCTCGAGGTCGGTCAGCACAAGGGTCAGGCTCAGGCAGCGGTCTGAGCCTGGCGCGAGCGAGCGCTCGCGAAAGCCCGAGCGCGATCTGCTGTTGCTTTTGGCCAATGCGCCCAGGGCCCTGACTTGCTGGGATCCTGACGTCCGGGGACCGAGGCCGCTTCGCCGGCGACCTTGAACCGCATCCGGGCAAAGGGGGATGATATGGGAGCGCAGCTACCCCTACCGACTCCTTGGCGGTTGCTGCTGACGGCGATCTATCTGCTGGTCTATCCGGTCCTGGTGCTCGCGCTCGGGGGCGACCTTCGCTGGATCGAGGGCTGGCTGTTCGCAGGCTGGTTCGTGGGGACCAGCTTCCTGATCGTTGTCTACCTGTATCGCAAGGATCCGGCCCTGCTCGCCGAGCGGTACCGCCGCCCGGACCAGGACACCCAGCGGTGGGATCGGGTCTTCGTGTACGGGATCTCGGTGGTTTTCCTGGTCTGGCTGGCGGTCATGCCGCTCGATGCGGTGCGCTTCCACTGGACCCCGGCGTGGCCGATCCTCCTCGAGGTCGTGGGCGGGTTGCTGCTGATCGCGTCCACGGGCTTGCTGTTCCGGGCCTTTGCGGACAACACCTTTCTGTCTCCGCTGGTCCGCATCCAAGAGGAGCGCCAGCATCAGGTCGTTTCGTCGGGAGTTTACAGTTTCGTGCGCCACCCGATGTATCTCGGTGCTGTCGGGATGGCCATCGGCGCCCCGCTGCTCCTGGGTTCGGCGGTCGGGGTCGGGCTGGGCATCGTCCTCGTCGGCCTGATCGTGGCCCGGATCCGGGGTGAAGAACGGCTCCTCGTGGATCGCCTGCGCGGCTATGCCGATTACCGGCAGCAGGTGCGGTACCGACTGATTCCCCACGTGTGGTAGCCGGATTCGTCGGGCCTGGGATCGCGGTCCGATTTCCGCCGATCTTCCGGACACCAACGAAGCGACGAGTTACAATAACAACCTGAAGAGATGCTCGGTGGGTAAGGGATGGGCAGCCCGGAGCGCGGCGATGGTCGAAGACACCGACAGGCGTCCGACACGGGATCGGCAGTCAATTCTGGCTTCGCGCCAGCTCGAGATCCTCGAGGCGATCGCCCGTGGCGCACCGCTCGCCTCGACGTTGGCGGACGTGGCCGCCCTGGTCGAGGAGCAGGCGCGCGGCATGATGGCCTCGATTCTCCTCCTCGATGCGGATCGCCGGATTCGCCATGGTGCGGGCCCGAGCTTGCCCGAGGGATTCATGAAGGCGATCGAGGGCGAAGCGATCGGGCCTGCGGCAGGCTCCTGCGGCACCGCGATGTACTTCAACAAGACCATCATCACCCCGGACATCGCGACGGATCCCCTGTGGGAGAGCTATCGGGACGTGGCCCTGGCCTACGGCCTGCGTTCCAGCTGGTCGATTCCGCTCCTCTCATCCGATGGTCGTGTCCTCGGCAGTCTAGCCCAGTACTACCGGGAGCCGCGCGACCCGTCGCCCAGGGACCGACAGCTCGTGGACATCGCCAGGCATCTGGCCGAGATTGCCATCGAGCGCCACCAGGCGGAGGCCACCCTCCGCAACCGCAACGCGGAGCTCGAGGCACTCAACACCCGGCTCAAGGAGATGGATCAGCTCAAGAGCAACTTCGTCAACCTGGTGTCCCACGAACTACGGACCCCGCTCTCCGCCATCCGCGGGTTCGCGGAGTTCCTCGAGGATCAATTCGGCGGTCCCCTGAGCACCGAGCAGATTTCCTACGTGGCCGAGATACTGCGCGGGGCACAGCGGCTGCAGGCCCTGCTCGACGATCTCCTGGACTTCGCTCGCATGGATGCGGGTACCTTCCATCTCGAGCGGGAGGAGGTCGAATTGGTGTCGACCATCGGCAAGACGCTGGAGAGCCTCCGGCCACTGGCCCTGGTCCGGAAGATCGATCTCGAGGGCCCCCCGGAGGAAACCCAGCTGCGCCTGCGGGCAGACCCGGCTCGGGTTTCCCAGATCCTGATCAATCTGGTCGGCAATGCCCTGAAGTTCACTCCGGCGGGAGGGCGAGTCTCGGTTGCTGTTTTCCCGCTCGGAGGCGAGGTGCGCGTCGAGGTGAACGATAACGGAACGGGTGTTGCTCCAGAGCACCTGCTGCACCTGTTCGAGCGCTTTTACCAGGTGGACTCCGGCAATTCTCGCGGATCCAGCGGTGCCGGTCTGGGACTGCCGATATGCCAGGCCCTGGTCGAAGCGCACGGGGGCAAGATCGGGGTCACGTCGACTCCGGGCGTCGGCAGCCAATTCTGGTTCACGCTTCCGATGGCCGTCTAGGGTGCTCCCGGTTTGAAGGGATCGGGCCTTGGGAGTCAAACGGGGCCCGGTTGCGCAGCGTAGCGACCGCGCAGAGGGACCCGCTCAAACTGAGAAAGATACGGGGCCCGGTTGCGCAGCGTAGCGACCGCGCAGAGGGACCCGTTCACAGTGCAAAAGGAGGAAAAGCCAGCCCATGAAGTTCCTGCACGTCCGGCTCAAGGTCCGCGATCTCGAGCGCTCCATCACCTTCTACTCGACGCACCTTGGCTGTCGGGAATCTGGCCGCAAGACCACGGCGCGGGGCAGCCAGCTCGTGTTCCTGGAATTGCCCGCGGCGCCCGTCGAGCTGGAGCTGGCCTTCTTGCCGTGGGATCCGGACTTCGAGCTGGCCGAGGACATCTTCCACCTGGCCTTCGCGGTCGAAGACCTGCCCGGAACCGTCGAGCGGATGCGCGCGGCCGGGGTGCCGATCACCGAGGAGCCCGTCCGGACGGCTTCCGGTTCGCAGATGGCCTTCATCGCGGATCCGGATGGTTACGAGATCGAATTGCTCGCAAGGTGAAGGTTCCCGTCAGATAGCGCTGACCCTGGTTGCAGTCGGTAGCCAGGGTGAGGCCGCGGATGGTCGGATCGTCCGAGCTCGCTACCGACCCCAGCGACGTTGCTGCGATGTTACGATCGTACCTTGTAGTCGTACGACGCGGCGCAGGAGGGATTGATGTCCGTTTCCGCCCCAGACCTCGAAACCACGGCCAAGACCACGAAGCCCACGGACCGCGAGCTTGAGCTCGAGTGGTTCCGCAACGTCTACCAGGGCGACGGCATGCCGCAGCTCACGGTGCGGTCGGTCATCATGGGCGCCCTTCTCGGCGCCATCATGTCGCTGTCCAACCTCTATGTCGGACTCAAGACCGGTTGGGGCCTGGGGGTGGCCATCACCGCTTGCATCCTGTCGTACGCCATCTGGACGACACTGCGCAAGATCGCGCCGGCGCTCATCAAGACCGACATGTCGATCCTCGAGAACAACGCCATGCAGTCCACGGCGTCTTCCGCGGGCTACTCCACCGGATCGACGATGGTCTCGGCGGTCGCGGCCTATCTCATGATCACCCACCGGCAGCTTCCCTTCTGGACCTTGATGGGCTGGACCTTCTTCCTGGCCTTGCTGGGAGTCATGCTGGCCATCCCGATGAAGCGCCAGATGATCAACATCGAGCAGCTGCGCTTCCCCTCGGGCACGGCGGCGGCAACCACGCTGCGCGCCCTGCACCAGCGGGGCGACGAGGCTTTGAAGCAAGCCCGGTCCCTGTTCTATGCCATGGGAGTCGGGGCGGCGATCGCCTGGTTTCGCGATGGCAACGCCTGGCTTGGCAGTTTTGCCAAGGCGCCGGCCGCCCTGCGCGCCCTGGCCAATCGCTTCACCCTGCCGGACATGTATCCGCTTTTCGGCCTCAGGATCGCCGGCAAGAGCAGCATGAAGTGGACGCTGTCCTTCGAGGCCTCGGCCATCATGATCGCGGCCGGGACCATCATGGGCTGGAAGGTGGGCTGGAGCCTGCTGCTGGGCGCGATCGCGAATTACGCCATCGCGGCTCCCTATGTATGGACGCATTTTCCGGGCGCCATTCCCTCACTCGGCTACCGGGGCATCGTAAGCTGGAGCCTCTGGACCGGCGCCTCGCTGATGGTGACGTCCGGCCTGTTCACCTTCTTCGCCCAGTGGAAGACGGTCGTGCGCGCCCTGACGCCCAGGCGATCGCTTGCGACCGGGGCCGGCGAGGACGACCCCCTGGCGGCCATCGAGGTGCCCTCGACGTGGTTCTGGACCGGCACCGGCTTCGCGGCTCTGGGCATCCTGGCGATCATGCACTTCGCCTTCCACGTCACGCCGTGGATGAGCGTCTTGGCCGTCGTGATGACCTTCTTCCTGTCTCTGGTGGCCTGCCGGGCGACGGGAGAGACCGACACCACGCCGATCGGCGCCATGGGAAAGATCACCCAGTTGACCTACGGCCTCCTGGCTCCGGGCAATACCATCATCAACCTGATGACGGCCTCGGTGACGGCGGGCGCAGCTGCGAGTTCGGCAGATCTCCTCACCGACCTCAAGAGCGGCTATTTGCTGGGTGCCAACCCGCGCAAGCAGTTCCTCGCCCAGCTCTCTGGCGTCTTCATCGGTACGGCCGTCGTCGTGCCGATGTTCTACGTCCTGGTGCCCACGGCGGCCGCGCTGGGCTCGGACAAGTTCCCGGCTCCCGCCGCCCAGGTCTGGGCCGGCGTGGCCCTGCTCCTGGCCAAGGGTATCGGCAGCCTGCACCCGGTGGCCCGCCTGGGGTTGCTCATCGGCGGCGGCATCGGGATCCTGATCCCCTTGCTCGAGATGCTCCTCCCGGAGAAGGCCAAGCCCTTCATTCCCTCGGCCATGGGGCTCGGCCTGTCCATGGTCATCCCGGTGTAGAACCAGCGCTCCA